>CAYPZL010000133.1:0-16082 GCA_964415045.1 uncultured Pirellulales bacterium
GCAGAGCCTTTTCAATTCTCACCGGCATAGCCGGTGGATTACGGATTTATGTTTACCGCGGCGCGGATGCCTCGCACAGGCCTGGGCGTCTAAAGGCGTCAGTCGAAGTCGGTGGGCAGGGCGGGGTTGCGGTGGTGCTCGAACATGCGGGTGATCTGGAAGGGCAGGGTGCGGGAGACGGATAGCTCCGGGATGTTGTCTTCGGCGAAGAAGTCGACGCCGGTGGTTTCGTGGCTTTCCGTGGCGACACCGCCGGTGATTTCGCAGAGGAAGAAGAGCTTGTAGACGTGGAAGGGCATGGCGGGCAGGTGCGGATGCTTGCCGCGATCGTAGACGGCCGCCAGCTTGGTCACGCGAACCTCGAAACCGGATTCCTCCCGGACCTCGCGCACGACCGCCTCGGACGGGCTCTGGCATGGGTCGGACCAGCCGCCGGGCAAGGTCCAGGCGTCGTCCACCTTTTCCTTGACCAGCAGGATTTCGCCGTCGCGAATGACCGCGCCGCGCACGTCCACCTTGGGCGTGGCGTAGCCCTGCTCGCGGGAGAAAAGCTCGATCAGCGTCCGGGTGTCGAGGTCCGAGCCGGCCGACATCATTTGCGCGGCAATTTCGCGGATTTGCTCGTACCGCTCGATCTCGTATTGGCTTTGTGAATAGGTCAGGCCGTTTTGCGCCAGCGCGGCCAGGCGTTTGGCCCATTGCAACCAGTTTGGCTCCATGCAGGTGGTCCTTCTCTCGTCCCGCACGTGTGCAGGCGTTTGCGTTCTTTTCCGTGCCGTCGTTACCACAGCCCGCGCCGCGGCCTTAGTAGAGTGACCGATATCGCGTTCGATTGCAAGGATCAAGCAGGAATCGGCCCGCGTGTTGACGGGGCCCCGACGGCTCGTTATGGTACGCGGACCGATTCAGAAACCGAAACTCCGTTGACATGGGAAGGGAGAATCATGGCACGAAACCTGTTGATCGTGACGTTGGCCGTGGCGGCCGGGATGGGCGGATGCGTCGTCATTTCCAGCGAGGAAGAGCCGTCTCGGCCCGTGGTGGTTGAACCCGACGATGCGACGATACGCGAGATCGACGCGGTGGGACGTCTCGCTTTCGATCACGACCGCAAGAGCGGCTACGAACGCATCGCCCGGCGCCAGGGGCTCGGCGCCGGAGCCCAAGTCTATCTGATCGAGGCTGTTTTCAAGCACTTGGCCTTTGAAAACGCCAAGGTCGACGTGCTGCTGACCCTGGTGAGAAACCCGAGCTTCGACTCTGCCGCCGAGGCGGCTTTGCTGGACCGCCTGGATCGATTGGCCTTCGAGAACGACAAACGCAAGATTCTCGATGCCGTCAGCGCGAGAAAGGGATGAACACAACCGCATGGCAACACGTAGGACCAGTGCGTACAGAGAACAGCCTTCGGCGGCACGAGAGAGAGAAGAGGCGACTTGTTGATAACACGTCGTTACGATTGGGGGTGGCAGATGGGTGTACGTGCAGGCAAACCCTTGACGCCGGACGAGGCGCGACGATTACTGGATAAGCTGGAGCGGGCCGCCGAGCTGGAGGCCTGCTGGTCGTGCGAGTGTTTGCAAGGATTCATCACGCAGCTCGAGCTGGACGCGGCCGAGGACATCAAACCCTTCCTTGAGACCTACGAAGTCCGGCACGAGCGCCTCCACGGCTGCCTCGGCTGCCGGCCCTGCCCTCCCGGCGACCTCTTCACCGAGTATCTGCAGAGGCAGTAGCCACAGCGACGAAGCGACCAGCGTGTGTCGGTGAACGTCTGGTTGTGAATCTTCCGATGTGCGCCGGGAGTGAGGTCCGCAATTTAGGCCACCGTTTTCCGGAACAGACAGCAAGCCTGACCGGACCGACAGGATAGGATGCGCAGCGGCGGGCCAGCGGCTCGTTGAGAAGATCTATGTAATCGACGTCAAGTATATGGGCGAGCCGTTGACCCGTATTCTGCAGAGCGACGAGTGGGACACCATGACCTTCTGAACGCGGGCCGCCGGGACGAACCTGGAGGCTGCTCTACGGGACGACCCATTTAAGCCTGGCGATGCGGATGCCATCGAGCTTTTTCTCGTTGAGTGCGGCGATGTAGTACTGCCCTTCGTGGATGAAGATTTCGGGGGCCGCTACGGGCAGGGTGCCAAGCAGGTACTTGTCGTCCTGGTTGATGCCGAACCGCATCGGATCGCGGGAATAGTAGATGGTCGTTTTGGGCGGGACGTAGGACTGGGTGCGGAAGAGGTAGAAGTCGTCGGTGCCGCGCTTGACGACGTGGGAACACTCGGCCGACCAGAGCTTCGTCCCGGCCCGGCCGCCGAAGGCGACGACGGTCGAATCGCTCCACTGTTTGAAGTCAGCGGTGGTGCGGACGCAGTCCATACCCTGGCTGTTGGGGTGGCAGGTGTAGTAGGCGTACCAGAGCCCGGCATGCGGCAGGAGCATGACGTCGCGGGTGTTGACGCCGGGGCCTTCGCTGAACATCCCGGTCTTGCCGTGGGGTTGGATGACGCGAGTGAAAGTCTTGCCGTCGCGGCTGGTGGCGTGGCAGATGTTGACCCAGTCGCCGTAGAACATGTGGTAGGTCGCGCCGATTTTGATTACGTGCGGGGCCTGGAGCCCGCCGGGCGTCTCGCCGAGCTTCGGATCGGCGTCCATCGCGATGCCCATGGGCTGCCAGTGGCTGTCGGTCAGACGCTTGCCTTCCCAACGGTAGAAGAAGCGCGTTTTGCCTCCCTTGCCGCCGGCGGTAGTGTGACGGATACACGACCAGAGCTGCCAGGAGCCGTCGGCCGCCTGCCAGACGGCGAAATCGACCGGTTGCTGTTTCTCCGTGGCATATTTGTGGTCCATCGGGTTTCCCGCCACCTGCCACCACGGGCCGTCGATCTGCGGAACGGCAATGCTCGCGGGCCCGGCGCCGGCGGCGGTGACAAACGATGAAACGAAAACGACGAAACCGGCTGCGGCACGGGCCCAAGTCCATCCTGCACGCGCATCTGTCATGGCTACGTCCTCCAAGCGATTCGATTTCATCTGGCAGAGTACCGCCTGCGACGCCGTCTGGCAAGACCTCCCGTTACCGACGAGACGAACGACCGTGCCGAATGTCTGCGAAATCTGGATACCTTCCGTCGTCGGTCCCTGGGGTGGCAGGATATTTGCACAGACACGGAGGAACGATGGAACCTGCCCGGTCGGGCTGTCTTGAAGCTGTCGCCGATTGACGAGAGGTTCCGAGGGGCAGGGGCGACTCCGAAGAATCGCCCCCGCCCGTCCGGCAGAAAGTTCGCTGTTCGATGTTGGCGGGGCAGTGAGACCGCTGCCGGGCGTCCCGTCCCGGCGTCATTTCAACACGATCGAGTCGCTGCTGGTTTCCAGGCGGAGCGTGCCGGGGCCGTCGCCTCGCACGTTCCCGTAGCTGGTAGCCAGGTGGACGCCGCCGCCGAATGCGGACGGCGCGGTGAAGCGGATGCTGCCGTATCCGGTCCTGACGTCGGCGTTCATGTCGGCCGGGGCAGAGTCGGATCACCTCAGGATCAGGCGCAGGAAAACGGCCTGTGAGATTCTCACCTGCAACCCTTCGTTCATTCTTCCTTTTCCCGGGCCGGCGAACCCCCTCGTGCGAACGGGGGCCAAAGGCTCTTCCTTTCCAAGTGCGCCGCGTCATCGGGCGCGTTTCTTCGGCTCTCTGGCAGATCAGTCGGGCCAGGGGCCGATAGGTTTCAACCGGCTGCAAATTTTTGCTTCGTTTGCCCGATTCATGCTGTGTTTTCCGTTTAGACGAATGGGATACTATACTATGCGGGGGGTTTGTGAAAGAGGCCCGGTAAAGGCCGATTTGACGGATCTGCGAGTGTGGGCTATAATGCAGAACGATCATGTTCTCGGCATGCGATGGACCGAAACGCCGTCGTGGCGAGCCGGGATCGCGGAATTGGATGACTTGCTGTTTTGGATTGAAATGAGAATGATTGCCGGCGTAACCGTTGCTGATCTTGTGCGGCCTTCCGACCGGAAGCTGGCCCGCTTCTACGATGCGATCCTGGTCGTGGGCGGGTCGGTTATCGTCGCCTTGTGCGCGCAAGTGGCCGTTGGATTTCCCGTTCCCATCACGGGCCAGACGTTTGGCGTGCTGATGGTGGGAATGCTCCTGGGTTCGCGCCGAGGGGTTCTGTGCCTGCTGACGTACCTTGCGGAAGGATGTCTGGGTCTTCCGGTTTTTGCCCAGGGCAAAGCGGGCGCCGCGGCCCTGATCGGTCCGACCGGGGGGTATCTGGTCGGTTTCGTTCTGGCCGCCTGGGTGGTGGGGACGCTGGCCGAGCGGGGATGGGACCGCCGGCCGGCGACGACCGTGTTGACGATGATTTTGGGGAACGTGGCGATTTACGCCTGCGGCCTGACGTGGTTGTCGATTCTGGTCTCCGTGGCCGGACGGGGGCTTGGCGGTCGCGGCGTTCTGGCCGTCGGCTTGTACCCGTTCCTCATCGGTGACGGACTGAAGATCGCCCTGGCGGCGGTTCTGCTGCCTTCCGGCTGGAAGCTGATTCAATATTTTGGGTTTGAAAAAGGAACCCAAATGCGTTAGACTAACGTCGATCCAGATGTTTATGGCGTTTGGGGAATAGTGTAACGGTAGCACGACTGACTCTGGATCAGTTAGTCGAGGTTCGAATCCTCGTTCCCCAGATCTTCTTGAGGTGGTGGCCAGTGTGATGTGACCTGGAGAGGGTACAGGATGAAAGGACTCCGAGCCATTTTGGTGCCGGCCATGACGATTCTTGGCGTGCTCATCGGGTCCGATGCGCTCGTCGCGAAAGAGGCGGGGCGATCGGCGGATTCGGGCGCTGCCCCGGCACATCAGCAAGGTTCATTTTGATGATATTGTCGTTGCACAGGAGTATATAGGCCCGATAACGGCCCGGCCGCGTCGTTGAGGGCCGCGTGCAGGGAAACGCTCTGCAGGAGGAGTGGCGTCATGTCGAGGCGCATTCGTTCGTTTTGTGCCGGAAACCACCTTTTTTTTGCGTGACGCACCGCGTGCCGCCGGGTCGGTCGAAGCGGGCTTGCGCGGCCCTCCGGGAATAGGGATGTCATGATGTACGTTGGCGTTAAGTCACTTTCGGGAAAAGCCGATAGGGCCGTTATAAGACCTTATGCATATACGCTGCTGACATGAACGCGTGGGCGGGGTTAAGAACCGTGCTATCAGCGACCGGAAGGACGCCGGGGGGCCGACTCCGTGAGACGCCACAGTTAAGGAGGTATAGAACGATGGCTAACGGTGGGATCAAAATCAGGTTGGTTTGTGCAGTTCTGACGGCGGTTTTGAGTTCTTCGTCCTTCGGGGCTGAGGTTTCCTGGATCGTCAGCGGGTCTGAGCCTCAGCCATCGGCATGGTCGATTGAACCGCAACGGCCGACGCAGCATGAGGTCGTGCGCTTCACAGGCCCGACCAGCCGGTATTTGAACCGTTGTCTGGCGGAGAACGCGCTGGGCGGCAAACCGACGCTTATCATCAACACGAAGCTAAAAGCGATCGAATTGCGGTTTGAGCCGCCTCCCAGCACAGACTGCCCGGGAGCCGAGGAGGTCTATGGTCTCAAAGGGTCCTTCGGACCTCTGGAGCCGGGATTGTGGATGTTTTACTGCAACCGGTCGGGGGCGTGGTTCTACCTTGAATTCGAGGTGGGCAGCGCTCCGGGGCCCTCGTTGTACTACGTCGATGCCCATGCCAGGGGGCTCAATGACGGTTCGAGCTGGACCAATGCCTTCACCCGTCTCCAGAGCGCGCTGGCCGTGGCGAGCCCCGGCTGCGAGATCCGCGTGGCCCAGGGCATCTACCGGCCCGATCAGGGCCCGCTGTTTTACAGCGGGGATCCGAACGCGGCCTTCCAGTTGGCGCGGGGCATTGTCCTGAAGGGCGGTTATGGAGGCTCCGGATGGCCCCGGCCGGACGAACGGGATCTGGTCGCGCATGAAACCGTGCTCAGCGGCGATCTCGGCGGCAACGATAAGGCACTTGCCTGCCTGTGTGATATGCTGACCGACCCGAGCCGATTCGACAACAGTTACCACGTGGTTGTCACGAGCGGGGCCGATTCGACCACAGTTCTGGATGGCTTCACGATCACCGGAGGCGTGGCCGCCGGGTCGCATGAGCCTGACAAGAGCAGTTGCGGAGGCGGAATCTTCAACATGAACGGCTCTCCGACGATTCGTAATTGCCTGATCGTGGGCAACGCCAGCGTTTTCTACGGCGGCGGTATCTACAGCAGCAGTCGTACGGCGCCGACTATAACCAACTGCACCATATCCGCGAACTGGGCGCAGTGGTGGGGCGGCGGCCTCTACAACGACTGGGACGGCGAACTTATTGTCACGCGGTGTGCCGTCACCGGCAACGGCGTGGAGTTTCGCGGCGGCGGCCTCTACTGCCACACCGACGGTCTGCTGGACGTGGCCAACTGCATCGTCAGCGGCAACATGGCATCGGAGGCGAGCTTTGGCCAGGGCGGTGCGGTGTACTGCACAGCGGCCCGGGTGAATTTGCTCCATTGCACGCTCGTGGGCAATCGCGCCGCCACCGGCAGATCGATCGCCTGCGACTCGCTGGATCACGGCGGCAGGGGGGAGATTCGCGTGGATAACAGCATTCTCTGGGATGGCGTGGGGTCCATTCACAACGGTGACAATTCCCTGCTGGAAATCGTGTACAGTGACGTCGAAGGCGGCTGGCCCGGCGTGGGCAATATCGCCGCCGAGCCCCGCTTCGTGCAGATGGGGTATTGGGACAACGGCGCCACGGCGAAGGATCCGGATGATGATATC
This sequence comes from uncultured Pirellulales bacterium, assembly GCA_964415045.1. Lineage (GTDB taxonomy): Bacteria > Planctomycetota > Phycisphaerae > Sedimentisphaerales > Anaerobacaceae > CAYPZL01. The sequence continues at coordinate 6,835 of CAYPZL010000133.1, forward strand.
TGGTTCGAAGGCGATTATCATTTGCAGTGGAATTCTCCCTGTATCGACAAGGGGGATCCGAGATGGGTTCCCGAGGCGGACGCCACGGATCTCGACGGCCGTCCGCGCCTCTCCGGCGCCGCGGTGGACATGGGGGCGTACGAGATGGGCAACGATCCGCCGGTGGTCGAGGTAGGCCCCTGGTTGACCGGGTTTACGCTGGACGGCAAGACCGGCGACCTTACCTTGGACGCCAGCGGTTCGTACGACCCGGAAGGCCAGACCCTGTCCTATCGCTGGTACCTGGACGGTAGCCTCGTCTCTCGCAGCGCTCGTTTCACGATGGAGCTGCCGCTGGGCTCGCACGTCTTTGAGCTGGTCGTCAGCGACAGCGTGGGCGTATCGACGTCCCTGGAAGTCGTCGGGCAGATTCTCAAGCCGATCGAGACGATGATGAATGTCTTGCCCGCGACGATTGTGCATCGCGGCACCACCGAGCCCCTCACGGCATCGATCCTCCTGCCGCCGGGCCGGGGTCTTCCGGATTTCGCCTGTGTGGAAAAGCTCTTGCTCTATCCAGGCGGAATCGAGGCTACGAACCAGACGGGTTTCGTATGGCTGGGAGGCAAGGTCATCGTGGTGGCGAAGTTCGACCGGGGCAAGTTCTTCCAAGCGGCTCCCACCTACGGGGATGTGTAGATCTCGGTGGTCGCCGGATCATTAAAAAACAACTTCTTCAGCGCCACGGGCACTATCACACTGCAGTAGTCCGTTCGTTTGTGGTTGGCAGCCGAACTATCGGTCGAACTCTGCGACCACGGGCGTATGGTCGCTGGGCCGCTCCGCCGTGCGAGGCTCGCGGTCGATGTAGCAGGCGGTGCATTGTCGGGCCGCCGGCCGGGTCGCCATGATGTGATCCAGACGCCATCCGCGGTTGCGCTGGAACGCGCCTCGGGCGCGATAGTCCCAGAACGTGTACTGACCGGCGTCCCGGCAGAAGGCCCGAAACAGGTCCACAAACCCCCAGTCCATGATCTTCTTGAGAGCTTCGTGGACGTCGGGATGAAAGCAGACGTGGCCCAGCAGCGACTCGGGATCGTAGACGTCGATCGGCTCGGGCGCCACGTTCAAATCGCCTACCCAGACCAGCGAGTCGGCCGGTTTGAACCGGTCCCGAAAGTAATCGAGCAACCGGGCGAACCAGTCCAGCTTGTACCGGAACTTGTCGGTATCGGCCATGTAGCCCTGCGGGACGTACGTGTTGACGATGGTCATGCCGTCCACGGAAGCGGCCAGGAGGCGGGTTTCGTCCCGCGGTTCGCCCGGCAAGCCGAAGGCGACGTCGGCAACATCGCGGAGGGTAAGCAGGGCGACGCCGTTGTAGGCCTTCTGCCCCCGAAAGACGCATCGATAGCCGATTTCCTCGAAGGCGGCCCTGGGAAACTCGTGGTCCTGCACCTTGGTTTCCTGGACGGCGAGGACATCGGGGCGGTTCTTGCGGAGCCACTCGCCGACGACCGGCAGACGGGCCCGTACCGAATTGACGTTGAAGCTGGCTATTTTCATCGGGTCCTGCCCCGCTCCGGAGAATAAGTCCTTCTATTTTTGCCTGGCCGAGGCACGGCGTCCGAGGCGTTGCTTCGGGCCGTTGCCGTCGGCCGCGATTGCCGGTAGAATGGTACCAGGCTGGCGGTGTTGTACGCAAGCCCCTCCTGGTCGCTGATGACAGGGGCCCAACCGAAAGAAGGGAGTATTAGACGATATGTTAAGGAAAGCAATCTTACTGGCCGTGCTGCTGGTCGTTCTCGTATGGTCCACCGGCTGCAACACGGTGCAGGGCGTGGGAGAAGATATTTCGTGGGTTGGAGAAAAAGGCGCCGAGGTCTTCGAGTAGGCGTCGCGTCGACGTGCCGCGCGGTTGGCATCCGACCGCAGGAAGCCCTGCGCTATGTCGTCTCTTCGATCTCGTTCTGCGTCGCACCCTCCTGCTCGCTCGCGGCCTCGGCGTTTGAGGAGTCCAGGAGGATCGGGTCGATCGCGATCGCACCCTGGCGCGCCGGACCCTTCCAATCCTGGATTTTGTCGATGATGGCGTAGCTTTCAATGGTTTCCAGGAGGCTCAGCAGGAAGCTTAACGTGCTTTCGGCGCCCTGGTTGCTGTTGATGCCTCCGGCCATGAGCCCGTCCGAGCAGCCCTTGGTGCGGAAATCATACAGAGGGACGCGCAGGTCGTTTGCCCCGAGGAACCAGTCGAAAGCCGTACGCTGGAGCTTGAGAAACTTGGCATCCTTGGTGACGTCGTAGGCGGCCCGCAGCATCATGACCGTCCCGACAGTCTCAATCGGCTGCTGATCGAAGTTGGCCCGGGCCTTGTGTCGCTCATACCATCCTTTGCATCCGACGAAGGTGAAATGGTCCCCATCGAACGTGTTTTCCAGCAGGAATTCGGCCGTGCGCGTCGCGACCTCCACGTATTTTTCGTTGCCCAGGGTCAATCCCGCCACGAAAAGGGCGTGGGGCAGCACGGCGTTGTCGTAAGTGAGAATGTCCTCGAACCAGTCCCAGTCGGCATAGTGATTCTCCCGGTGCTGTGCGACCAGACCGTCGGCGGCCAATTCGAGTTCGCGCTTGATGTCGCTGGCGCCCGGGAACTGCTTGAGGTAGTCGCACAGGCCCAGGATGGCGTAGGCCATGCCGCGGGGATGCTGCTGTTGGATGTGCCCGACGGCTCGGTCGAAGCAGTCTTTCACCACGGACAGATAGGCCGGCGACGGCGAATGGGCCATGACGGACCCGAAGGCCCAGAGGACCCGTCCGAAGGCGTCGTTCATCGGTTCGTGCTCCCACCAGGTGCGGTCGAAGTTCATGAAGTTTCGGATCGAGCCGTCGGGATTCTGGGCGTACATGATGAACGAAAGGTAGATGTCGAGCAGTCGCAGCGCCTGCGGATCAGGGTATTGACAATAGTACTTGACCATGGCGATGACGCCGCGGGCGTTGTCGTCCGTGCAGTAGCCGTGGAGGCGATTGGGGATGGTGAATTTGGCGTGTTGATACAGGCCCGTGTCGTCCGTGAGCTTGACGATGTGGTCGAGGCAGGGTTCGGGGACCTCGATGCTGGACATGGTCTCGGCGGCGGTCAGCTCGCTGAGGCCGCCAATCTGAACCGGAAGCCGGACCTGGCGGAACAGCTTCCAGTAGGCCTGCCCGATCATGGGCCAAGTCCTCGACCGGCCGTAATCGTACGCCCGGCGCCGCAAGGTATAGAACAATGAGTCGTTCCGAAGTATGTCAATGACCTCTGCGGCAAGTTGCCCGGAATCGCCAAATCGCACGAGCTTTCCGCGTCCGTCGGCAAGAAGCTCCTCGGCAGCCCAGTAGGGTGTCGAAACGACCGCCTTGCCCGTGCCGACGGCGAAGGCCAGCGTGCCGCTGGTCAACTGTTCCCGGCTCAGATAGGGCGTAACGTAGACGTCGGCGGCACAGAGAAAATTGTGCAGCTCCTGGTCATCCACGAACCGGTTGTGGAAGATGACGTGATCCTGCAACCCCAAATCCTTGACGGCCTGTTGGAGGCTGAATCGATAGGACTCCCCCTCGTGTTTCAGGACCAGGGGGTGCGTCATGCCCAGGACGATGTACATGACGGAAGGTTCGGCCGCGATGATCTGCGGCATGGCCCGCAGCATCCCCTCGATCCCCTTGTTCTTGTTGATCAGGCCGAAGGTCAGAATCGTCCGTCTTCCCTCGAGTCCGAACTTGTGCTTGTAGTAGTTGCTGTCCACGAACGGCAAATCCGGAATGCCGTGCGGGATCAGCTCGACTCGGTCCGTGGGAATTCCGTAGATGTCGCGGAGCAGGGTAACGCCGCGCTCGTTCATGGTCACGACTTTTTCCGAACATTCACAGGCGTCCGTCATGGCCTTGCGGAACGCTTCGGGCGGTTCGTCGAGGACCGTATGCAGGGTGGTAATCACGGGGGCCTTGAGGCGTTTGAGCAGCAGGCTCAGGTAGGAGCCGGCCTCTCCGCCGAAAAGACCGAATTCATGCTGAACGGAAACGAGGTCCACGTGGCTGAAGTTGATGTAGTCGGCGGCGCAAATATAGTCGCTTCGGACGTTCTGGCGGATCTCAAACTTGACGGGATTCTCATACTTGAGTCGGGCGTCCGCCCGCATGGTGACCACGAGCGGCTCGAAATTGCCCTGGGCCGCGGCGCCCGTACTTCGAATGAGATCGGCGGTGAAGGTGGCGATGCCGCATCTTCGGGGAGGGAACGTCGAAAGAAAGACAACTCTTTTCTTAGCCTCTTTGACCATGTGTACCAATCCGTAGCCGTTTACTCAGACAACCCTTCTTATCATAGTGCGGCCTTTTTCGGCTGTCAACCCGTTCGGCCGGCCCGTCTGCCAATCCCCCTGTGCACCTCGCAAAATGAATTACGTTCGATCCGAAGAAAAGGTGCAGATATAGGGTTGCGTCCATTTGCAATTTCTGGGATTATAATGCTTGAGCTCCTGTATCCTTTGGGGTGTATCTGACGAAAGAGCTGCGTGCGGCCAAAAAAACGCTGCACAATAGGCCTGTTCTATCGCATCGGCCGGGAAATTTTCTCATTTTCTTGGCACAGACTCTTAATGTGAACGTAGGGAAACACGATAAGCAAGTAGGAATAGTAGGAGATAAGAACCGATGAAACTATCAACACGAACTCGCTATGGGATCCGAGCTGTCATCGAACTGGCTCAGCATGAGGAGAAACGCCCGCTTCAGCTCAAGGCGATTGCTGAAAGGCAGGACATCTCGGTCAAGTACCTGGAGCAGCTCATGAGTATGCTCCGCTCGTCCGGGCTTCTGCGGAGCATTCGAGGGGCCAAGGGCGGGTACATCCTGGCGCGTCCGCCGGAGCAAATCAACCTCAGCGAGATCTTCCGCTGTCTGGAAGGACCGGTGACCACCGCCGAGTGTACGGAGAATGGTGACTACTGCGAGCGCTCCGCCGACTGCGTCGCGCGCGAGGTCTGGATCGAGGTTGAAGCCGCTATCCAGAAAATCCTTCGCTCGATTACCTTGGCCGACCTGGTCAAGAGGGCCAAGAAGCACGCCGCGAGCAGTCAGACATAGGGCCGAGGATGTAGGAATCGGGAGGCAATCATGAGCGCGTTATTCGAGAACATTGCCGCCGCGGTGGGGTATACGCCGCTGGTGGTGATCAACAAGCTGGGCTCGGGGCGCGCGCAAATCCTGGCGAAACTGGAATCGAAGAATCCGTGTGGCAGCGTAAAAGACCGCATCGCCAAGTACATGATCGAAGCGGCGCAAGAGGCCGGACAGATCAAGCCCGATACCATGGTGGTTGAGCCGACCAGCGGAAACACGGGAATTGGCCTGGCGTTCATTTGTGCGGCCAAAGGTATTGCGCTGACCTTGACCATGCCTGAATCCATGAGTCTCGAGCGACGCAAATTGCTGCAGATCTTCGGAGCCAGAATCGTTCTGACGCCCGCGTCGCGCGGGATGGCCGGAGCGGTCGAGAAAGCCGAGCAATTGGTGGCCGGAAATCCGAAAGCCATCATGCTCCAGCAGTTCAAGAATCCCGCGAACCCGCAGGCCCACCGGGAAACGACGGCCAAGGAAATCTGGGTCGATACGGACGGCAACGTGGACATTCTCGTGGCCGGCGTGGGCACCGGTGGCACGCTGAGCGGCTGCGCTGAGGTGCTCAAGGCCAAGAATCCCTCGCTGAAGGTCGTGGCGGTCGAGCCGAAGGATTCGCCCGTTCTCGCCGGCGGCAAGCCGGGGCCGCACAAAATACAGGGTATCGGCGCCGGTTTCATCCCCGACGTTCTCAATGTCGATCTTATTGATGAGATTGTTCCCGTCGCCAATGAGGACGCCCTCGAAACGGCGCGCCAGTTGGCCGCCAAAGAGGGGATTCTCTCGGGCATCAGCGGCGGGGCCAACGTTTGGGCGGCCGTTTACCTGTCGCAGCGTGCCGAAAATGAGGGCAAGACCATCGTTACGTTCATTTGCGACACGGGGGAACGGTACATCTCGACGGAGTTGTACAGCGACTTTCCCGACCCCGAGGTCGCGGCGATGTGAGGACGTGTGGGCAGGGATGTTGCGAAAGAGACTGACAGACAAGAGACTGGAAAAGCTGGTTGGGGAGGTTACGGCGACCTACAAGGGCGATTCGGGCATCAATTTTATCGATGCGGCCAATCTGCCGGTACGCGGCGAGATCGTGGAGATCCTGGACTTGATCTTTGAGGTGCTCTTCCCCGGCCATACGGGCAATAGAGCCGTGACGAAGTCGAATGTCCGCTATGTCCTGGGCGACCTCCTGAGCCATATCTACGCGGCGCTGGCCGATCAGGCAAAACGGGCGTTTCAGTACCATTGTCGCATCAACAAGTGCAACCAGTGTGATTGCGAGACGATGGGTTCAACCGTCGCAGGTGAGCTGCTCGACGAACTGCCGCGCATTCGCCGGCTGCTCAAAGGCGACGTGCAGGCGGCGTTCGACGGGGATCCGGCCGCCAAGTCGTACGAAGAGATCGTCATGAGCTATCCGTGTATCATCGCCATTGCCACCTACCGGATCGCACATGAGCTGTTTCTTCGGCAGGTCCCGTTGATTCCCCGAATCTTGTCCGAGTGCGCTCATTCCCGCACGGGAATCGACATCCATCCCGGAGCCAGGATCGGCAAGAACTTCTTCATCGATCACGGCACCGGCGTGGTGATCGGCGAGACGACGATCATCGGCGACAACGTGAAAATCTATCAGGGCACGACCCTGGGCGCGATGAGCTTCCCCCGCGACGAAAGGGGCCGGATCATCAAGGGAGGCAAACGCCACCCGACCATCGAAGACAACGTGACCATCTACGCCGAGGCCACCATTCTGGGGGATATTACCATCGGCAAGGGGGCCATTGTCGGTGGCAACACCTGGATCAAGGAATCGGTCCCGCCCGGCGTGACGGTGTCCAGTCCCAATCCCGACCTCGTCCTGCGCCGACACAAGACGAAATCCCATAAGAAACGATAAGCACCCCGGAGAGCATTTTGGACCCGCGACTTCTCAAGGACATTCAGAAACTCAAAGTACAACGCAAAGCGGTGATTCTGGCGCACAACTATCAGCCGGCGGAGATTCAGGACCTGGCGGATTTCTGTGGCGATTCTCTGGGGCTGAGCATCCAGGCGTCCGAAACGGACGCCGCGGTGATCGTGTTCTGCGGCGTCCGCTTTATGGCGGAAACGGCCGCCATTCTCTCGCCGCAGAAGAAAGTGCTCATGCCTGAGCCGACCGCCGGCTGTCCCATGGCCGATATGATCACGGCCGAGCAGTTGCGCGAGGCCAAAGAAAAGCATCCGGACGCTCTGGTGGTCTGTTACGTCAACAGTTCGGCCGAGGTCAAGGCTGAGAGCGACTATTGTTGCACCAGCTCCAATGCCGTAGCGGTCGTAGAATCCCTGCCACCGGACCAGGAAGTTCTCTTTGTGCCGGATCAGCACCTGGGGCGTTTCGTCGCCGAGCGGACCGGCCGCGATCTCATTCTCTGGCCCGGCTACTGCTCCACCCACGTCCTGATCGCCGAAGACGAGATCCGAAAGGCGAAGGAGCAACACCCCGAAGCCGTCGTCATGGCTCACCCTGAATGCTCTGAGCCGGTGAAAGAGCTCGCCGACGCTCTGTTGAGCACGGGCCAGATGCTGGGCTTCGTCAAGGACAGCCCGGCCCGCGAGTTCATCGTCGCCACCGAAGTCGGCATGATTCATCCGTTGAAAAAGGTCCGCCCCGAGGCGGAGTTCATACCGCCCAGTCCGCGCGGGGTTTGTCCCAACATGAAGAAGACCTCGGTGGAGAAGATTCTCGCCTCGCTGGAACAGATGCAGTACGAGATTACGGTCCCGCAGGACATCACGGTCCGGGCGCGGACCGCGCTGCAACGTATGGTGGAGATACTGCCGGCGACATGAACCGGCCAACCCGGAACGGGAACCTTAGGGGATACAAACATGACGACGGACAAGTTGCATCTGGAAACGTTGGCGTTGCACGCCGGACAAACTCCTGACAGGGATACCGGGAGCCGGGCCGTGCCCATTTACCAGACAACCAGCTACTGCTTTAAGGACACCGACCACGCAGCCCGGCTGTTTGCGTTGCAGGAGTTCGGCAACATTTACACGCGGTTGATGAACCCGACGACCGATGTGCTGGAAAAGCGTTTGGCCGCGCTGGAGGGCGGTGTCGGGGCCTTGGCGTTGAGCTCGGGGCAATCGGCGATTTATACGAGTATTTTCAATATCTGCGGCGCCGGCGGTCATATCGTCTCGTCCGGTTCGTTGTACGGGGGGACGGTGACCCTCTTCCGTCAGACGTTCGCTAAGCTGGGTATCGACGTGACCTTTGTCGATCCGGGCAAGCCGGAGAATTTCGCCGAGGCGATCAGAGACAATACGCGATTGCTGTACGTCGAGACCATCGGCAACCCGAAGAGCGATATCCTGCAGTATGACCGGATCGCCGAGATCGCGCATGAGCACGGCATGCCGGTGATTTGCGACAACACGGTGGCCACGCCCATTCTGTTTCGCCCGATCGAGCACGGCATCGATATCGTCGTGCATAGCTGCACCAAGTTTATCGGGGGTCACGGCAACAGTATTGGCGGGGCGATCGTGGATTCCGGCACGTTTGACTGGACCAACGGCCGCTATCCCGAGCTGACCGAGCCCGACCCGAGCTACCACGGCGTCAAGTACGTCGAGAGCTTCGGTGAGCTGGCCTACATCATCAAGGCCCGCACGCAATTCCTGCGCGATATGGGCAGTTGCATGTCGCCGTTCAACGCCTTTCTTTTCCTGCAGGGGCTGGAAACGATCCATCTGCGGATGCCACGGCATTCCCAGAACGCCCTGCAACTGGCACAGTGGCTCGAGAAACGTCCGGAGGTCAAGTGGGTCAACTATCCGGGTCTCCCGTCCCATCCGGATCACGAACTGGCGAAAAAATACCTTCCGGACGGACAGGGCGCGATTCTCGGTTTCGGCATCGAGGGCGGCAAAGAGGCCGGCGTCAGGTTTGTCAACCGCGTCAAGCTCGCCAGCCATCTGGCCAATATCGGCGACAGCAAGACCCTGGTGATCCACCCGGCCAGCACGACGCACCAGCAGCTCAGCGAGGCCGAACAAGCGGCGGCCGGGGTGACGGGCGATTTCGTCCGCGTCTCCGTGGGGACCGAGCACATCGA
>CAYPZL010000134.1:0-16043 GCA_964415045.1 uncultured Pirellulales bacterium
ACGTTCTCGGGAGGAAAAATCGACAAGAAGATTTTTCCTCCCTAAAGTAAGCCTACTCTCCATTTTGCAAAAGTTCAATCAAGACTAAAAACTCAACACTTGGAACGAACCATGTGGGAATATACTGACAAAGTGCGGGATCATTTCTTCAATCCCCGCAACGTGGGGGAGATCGAAGATGCGGACGGCGTAGGGGAGGTCGGGTCGCTGGCCTGCGGCGACGCGTTGAAGCTGATGTTCAAGCTCGACGAGAACGGCCGCATCGCGGAAGCCAAGTTCAAGACGTTTGGCTGCGCCAGCGCGATCGCCACGTCGAGCGTCCTGACCGAGCTGATCAAGGGCAAGACGCTCGACGAGGCGCTGAACGTGACGAACAAGGACATCGCCGACTACCTGGGCGGCCTGCCCGAGCAGAAAATGCATTGCTCCGTGATGGGCCGCGAGGCGCTGGAGGCCGCGGTGGAGAACTACCGCACCGGAGGTCAGAAGAAGCACGAGTTGGAAGGCCGGATCGTCTGCACCTGTTTCGGCGTCACCGAGGAAGAGATCGAACGCGTCATACGCGAGAACGATCTGACCACCGTCGAGCAGGTAACGAATTATTGCAAGGCCGGCGGCGGTTGTGGCGGTTGTCACGGCGAGATCGAGAAGATCATCGTCCGGGTCCAGGGCGACAAGGTCAAGGAGCCGCCCGCGCCGGCGCCGGCGAAGGGCAAGAAACTGACCAACATCCAGAAGATCCAGCTCGTCCAGCAGACGATCAACGAGCAGATTCGCCCGGCCCTGCGGGCCCACGGCGGCAACATCGAGCTGATCGACGTGGAAGGCGACAAGGTCATCGTGGCGTTTCGCGGCATGTGCGCCCAATGCAAGCTGGCCGAGTTTACCATGAAGGACGTGGTCGAGGCCAAGCTCCGGGAGTTCGTCTCGGACAGCCTGTACGTCGAAGAGGACAGCGATTCGGTCCAGGAAGAACATCAGCACAGGGAATAGACGATGAGGACGATTTACTTCGATAACAACGCGACGACGAAGGTGGCCGACGAAGTCTTCGAGGCGATGCAGCCGTACTTCTGCGATTTTTACGGCAACCCCTCGAGCATGCACACCTTCGGCGGACAGGTCGGCATACGGATTCGCGAGGCCCGGCAACGCGTGGCCGATCTGCTGGGCTGCGATCCCGGCGAGGTCATCTTCACCAGTTGCGGGACCGAGAGCGACAACGCCGCTATTCATGGGACGCTGGCGGCGGCGCCCCACAAACACACGATCATCACGACCCGCGTAGAGCATCCAGGGGTCCTGGCCGTCTGCCGCGAGCTGGAAAACCACGGGTATACCGTGATCGAACTGGGCGTGGACAAGCGGGGCCGGCTCGACCTGGCCGAGCTCGAGCACCATCTCGACGACGACGTGGCTCTGGTGACGATCATGTCGGCCAACAACGAAACCGGCGTGGTCTTCCCCGTGGAAGAGATCGCCGAGAGGGTGACCGACCGTGGGATCGTTTTCCATACCGACGCCGTTCAGATCGTGGGGAAGGTCCCGTTGAACCTCTCGCAGAGCCGCATCAATCTGCTGAGTCTGTCCGGGCACAAGCTGCATGCCCCCAAGGGAGTCGGGGTCCTCTACGTCAAGAAGGGCACCCGGCTCAGCCCCTGGCTGCTCGGGGGACACCAGGAGGGTGGACGCCGCGCGGGCACCGAAAACGTGCCGGGCATCGTGGCGCTGGGCAAGGCCTGTGAGCTGGCCGCCGAAGGCATGGACGACGAGAACACGCGGGTCAGGGCGCTGCGCGACAAGCTGGAACGTGGGATTCTGGAAAGCTGCCCGGACAGCCGCGTCAACGGCGACACCGAACATCGGCTTCCCAACACCACCAACATCAGCTTCGAGTACATCGAGGGCGAAGCGATTCTGCTGCTGCTGGACCGGTACGGCATCTGCGCCAGCAGCGGTTCGGCCTGCACTTCCGGCTCGCTGGAGCCCTCCCACGTTCTCCGCGCGATGGGCGTGCCCTTCACCGCCGCGCACGGTTCGGTGCGCTTCAGCCTCAGCCGCTACAACACCGAGGAAGAGGTCGATTTTACCATCGAAAAAATGCCCGAAATCATCACCCGCCTCCGCGAACTCTCCCCCTTCGTCGCCACGTAGCGCATGGTCGAATACCTCGCGAGATGGTCATGGCTGGCCCCACGCGGCGGGAAATGCGTCCTCTCCATGAGATTACGTCCTTTCTTGGCGATCCAATCCATTGCTACGATGTCCCATTCGCGGTAGAATAGCAGTTGCAGGGTATCTGCCCCATGTGATTTGGCAGGCTCCAAAATGAAGCGATTTCGGGTAAACGCAGACACATCGGTTTTTGGTGGCTGCTTTGACGATGAATTTGTCGAAGCAAGCATGGCTTTTTTCGATGCCGTGAGGGGCGATCGTTTTGTTCTTGTTGTCTCGCCCACCGTGCTTGCGGAGTTGCAGCGAGCGCCGGAACAAGTGCGAAAGGTCTTGGTGGATCTTCCGACGGAGGCAATCGAGTTCATCTACTCGCCCAGGGAGGTGGTGGCAAGTGAGGAATAAGACATTCGATTGCGTCGAGATGAAATGGGAGATTCAGCAGCAGATGCGAAAGGAATTCGCGGGGGTTCCTGAGGCGAAAGCTCGAGAGATACAGATGCGCCAGGTCGCGGAGGATCCAATTCTGGGGCCCTTCTATAGGCAAGTGATCGGGAGGGAAAGACTGAAACGAGAATGAAGACCGGTCCGGAATATCGCAAGCGAGAAGGTCCTTCTCGGCTTTCTGCGGAAGAGACTGGGACGAATACGGTCTGCGGAGACGGACGAGGCCTTTCCTCCTCGAAGGCGGTATCCGGCAGACAGCGACCGTGGGGCGAATGGCTGGGGTACGGCATCAATGGGGTTTTGATCTGGCTGGCTCTGAGTTTTCTTAGGTGCCGCACAGGTCAGAATCTCTTCATGGGACCGCTCGTTCCCATCATATTCGGGCTTCTCGCTGTTGGCCTTCTTGTGGGCCTGCCGCTATCGTGCAAGTCTTTGTTTCGAGGTCGGAAGGTGGACGGGATCGTCGGTGTCATCTTGTCTCTGACGTCCTTGCCGGTCTTTACGCTCTTGTTCATGCTGATTGCCCGCGCAAAACACTTTACATTCTATTGAGAATGCGTGACGATTCACTGTCCGAGCAATTCGCTCGCAGGGGAACGCCATGAAAGAGAAGAAGACAGTCAGAAGGCTCAAGAAGGTCGCCGAGGCAGCGTCGGACGGTTCGTCAAGCATTCCTGCGGCGCGGTATGTGGAGCCGGAGCGAAAGGACCGGCGCACGATCAAGAACAAGGTCTACGAGAAGGAGCTGGCGCGGCTGCAAGTCGAGCTGGTGGAACTGCAGGAGTGGATCAAGCACAAAGGACTGAAGGTCGTCGTGATCTTTGAGGGGCGGGATGCCGCGGGCAAGGGCGGTGTGATCAAGCGCATCACGCAGCGACTGAATCCCCGTATCTGCCGCGTCGTCGCCCTCGCCACGCCGACCGAGCGGGAAACGACCCAGTGGTACTTTCAGCGCTACGTCCCGCACCTGCCGGCCGCCGGCGAGATGGTCCTGTTCGACCGAAGCTGGTACAACCGGGCCGGCGTCGAGCGGGTGATGGGCTTCTGCACGGAAGAGGAGTATCGCGAGTTTTTCCGGTCCTGTCCCGAGTTCGAGCGGATGCTGATTCGCTCCGGCATCCTCCTGATCAAGTACTGGTTCTCCGTTTCGGATGAGGAGCAGGAACGCCGCTTCCAGGACCGCCTCAGCGACCCGGTCAAGCGGTGGAAGCTCAGCCCGATGGACATGGAATCCCGGGCCCGCTGGGTCGAGTATTCCAGGGCCAAGGACGAGATGTTCCGGTACACCGATATCAAACAGGCTCCGTGGTACGTGGTGCCGGCCGACAACAAGAAACGCGCCCGCCTGAACTGCATCAGCCATTTGCTCAGTCTCATCCCCTACAAAGACCTGAAGCCCGAGCCGGTGGAGCTGCCGCCCCGACAGAAAGACAAAGGGTACATTCGCCCGCCCATCACCGACCAGACGTTCGTTCCCGAAATCTACTGACCCCCATGCCCGAACATGTCCCCGTCGCAAAAACGCGGCTTCGCGTGTGCCGGTCTTGCCGATCAACCAGGAGTGGTTTGCCATGTCGTTTTTTGAAGCTGCGATGCTTGTTTGTTTCGGGGTCAGTTGGCCCGTCTCCATCGCCAAGGCCCTGCGCACGAAAGTGGTCGCGGGCAAGAGTCCGCTGTTCATGGCGATTGTCTGCTTGGGCTATCTCAGCGGCGTCGTTCATAAGGCCCTCTATTCCTTCGACTGGATCATCGCCCTCTACGGTGTGAACTTCGTTCTGGTAGCCGTCGATCTGTCCCTCTACTTCCTGTACTGCGGTAGAAACGAGATCGAACGCAGGGACGGTGTCTGAACGATGACCGATGCGCCGCTCCTGGCGGCGAGCTTCCGCTCATGGTATGATGCTCAGGAATGGCCGAATCGGATCGTGCGATGGACATGGAGTACACTGTATGGCCAACAAGAAGAAACTACAAAACAAGACCGATCAGGAGCCGCGCCTATGACGTCACATGGTCAGCCCCGGTTCGATCGACGGCGTATCGCCGTGAGAAAGCCAGTCACGCAATCGCTCCTGCTTGCGACGCTCGTTGTTGGCTGTGTACATTCCACTTTGGCGGCGGAAACGACGCTCCCGCTGGCCGGGACCTGGAAATTCCGTCTCGACCCCGAGGACGTCGGCGTGACGGAAAAGTGGTCTGCCCGGGAGTTTGAGGACACCGTCCAACTGCCCGGCACGACCGATGAGAACCACAAGGGCATCAAGAAGGACGAACGATGCACTGATCGGCTCTCTCGCGTGTGGTATTGGAAGGGGCCGGCCTGGTATCAACGCGAGGTCGTCATCCCCGACTCGTGGAAAGGCAAGCGAATCACGCTGTTCCTGGAGCGGACCAAGAACACCCGCGTGTGGGTCGACCGGACGTTTTGCGGTTGGGAAGATACGCTCAGCGCCCCCCAGGTTTTCGATCTGACCGGTGCGATGACGCCGGGCGAACATACGATCACCGTACTGGTCGATAACGCCAAACTGCCGCCGGTAGGTCCCGCCCATGCGGTTGATGAGCGGACGCAGACCAACTGGAACGGTATCATCGGCAAGATCGAGCTCCGCGCCACCGCCCCGGTCTGGCTCGATGACATACAGGTCTATCCGAACGCAAAGGAGAAAAAGGCCCGCGTTCGCGTGGTGGTCGGCAACATCACCGGCAAGGCGGCCTCGGGCCGAATCACGGTGGCGTGCGCGAGCTACAATGTCGCCAAACCGTCAACGTTCAGGACGCAATCGGTCGAGGTCAAAGCCCCCGAGCGGGAGAACGTCGTCGAGTTCACGTATGAACCGGGCGACGATGTGCCGCTGTGGGACGAATTCCAGCCGGCAATGCTGCGGTTGACTTTGAATCTTGAAACAAAGGCAGACGGCGAACCGTTCAGCAATCAGCGATCGGTCAGCTTCGGCATGCGTGATTTTACCAGGGAGCGTAACCGGTTACTCATCAACGGCAACAGGGTCTTTCTACGGGGCCGGACCGATTCGGCCAACTACCCTCTGACCGGCTATCCACCGATGGACAAGGCCGGCTGGCGACGGCTCCTTTCGATCACCAAGTCGTGGGGCATCAACCACTACCGCTTCCATTCGTGGTGTCCGCCCGAGGCGGCCTTCGAGGCGGCCGACGAATTAGGCGTGTATTTCCAGGCGGAACTGCCGAACAAGCGCAGCGGTTTTCAAGCCCCCGAGAACAAGGAGGCGGCCATCCACAACATCGACCGGCTCGACGTGGAAAGCGCCGAAACCAAGGTCTCGCTGTATGACTACGGCAAGCGCGAGGGGGAACTGATCTTCAGAAACTTCGGCAACCACCCGTCGTTCGTCATGTTCACCCTCGGCAACGAGCTGGGTCGCACCAAAGGTATGTTCGACCTGGTCGCCCGCTTCAGAAAGACCGACCCACGTCATCTCTACGCCCAGGCGAGCAATGCCATGCACTGGAATCCCAGCCTCGCTGAAGGCGACGATTTCTGGGTGACCGGGAAAGTGAAAAAGGATGCGCTTCCGCTTCGCGGCTCCTTCTCGGTTCTCGATTTCTCCAAACCGCCTATCGAGAGCTTTCCTCCCTCGACGATGTTCGACTTCAGCGAGTCGATCGCAGGCATCCAGGTTCCGATGATCGGTCATGAAACCGGCCAGTATCAGGTTTACCCGGATTACCGGGATATCCCCAAGTTCACAGGCGTCGTCAGGGCAAGAAACTACGAGATATTCCGCGAGCGACTCAAGGAGGCGGGCATGCTCGACCAGGCTCACGACTTTGTGATGGCCTCGGGCGCGCTGTCGGCTATCTGTTACCGCGAGGACATCGAAATGGCCTTGAGGACACCGGGCATGGGCGGCATCCAACTGCTCGACATCCAGGACTTCCCGGGCCAGGGCACGGCGCTGGTCGGCATGCTCAATGACTTCTATGAATCCAAAGGAGTGATAGAACCGGAAATCTGGCGACAGTTCTGCTGTGAGACGGTTCCATTGCTTCGCATGAAGAAATATACCTGGACGACCGATGAGACGTTCATCGGCCGGGTACAGGTGGCCCATTACGGTCCGGCTGACATCAAAGACGCGCAGGTAACCTGGACGGTTACAGACAGCAACGGTAAACACATCGTGGCTGAGGCGTTTGATAGAGTGACGATCGAGCAGGGTACGGTTTTTGATGTGGATATGTTTTCCATGCCGCTTGAGAAGGTGGCCGTTCCCCAGAGACTGACAATCACGCTGGCGATCGAAGGGACGAAGTATCTCAACGATTACAATATCTGGGTATATCCGCCCAAGGTTGATACCAGGGCTCCAAAGGGCGTGATGGTTACAGACAGCTTCCAGGCCGAGAAGACTCAGGCACACCTCGCCACAGGCGGCAAGGTCTTGCTGATTCCAAAGCTCGATGAGCTGCCCCGCAGCGTTCCGGGCGGATTCCAGTGCGACTTCTGGTCACCAATGTTCACGCTGGCTGCCAAAAAGCGGGGCTTCCCACTGCCACCGGGTACACTTGGGATTCTTTGCAACCCGAAATCACCTGCTTTGGCCAGGTTCCCCACCGATTTTCACAGCAACTGGCAGTGGTGGCATCTTGTGAAGAATTCTCGGCCGATCATGTTTGACGACACGCCGGACGATTACCGCCCGGTGGTTCAGGTGATTGATAATTTTGCGCGTAACAGCAAGCTTGGTTTGATCGCCGAAACGAAAGTCGGCAAAGGCGGGATGTTAATTTGCGCGATCGATCTGCTCAGTCATCAGGACAAGCCTGAGGCTCGCCAGTTGCTGCACAGCCTTTTGCAGTATCTCGGATCGAGTGAATTTGCCCCCAAGGCGGAAATCGATGTCGAAATTCTCAAGAGACTGTTTCCGGAAATCGTCAAATAGAGGATGAACTTATGAGCAAAACACCTTGCTTGCGGATTTTGGGCGTTGCTGCTCTGCTTGACGCTCTGTTTTGCGCCACGGCGGTAAGTGCGGAGGAATCCGCGACGATTGATGCCAACACCATAGAGCAGTGGTCGCGCCCTTATCGAAACTGGCATTACTATCCCGACCATGTGATTCCCGCAAAGCCTGACATAAAGGGGTTCGAAAACGTCAAGATGACCGACGTTCCCACGGTCTTTCAACTGCCGGGCGACAAAAAATGGTATATGACGTTTATCGGCTTTGACGGTAAAGGATACCAATCGTTCATAGCCGAAAGCAACGACCTCCTTCGATGGACTAACATGCACCTTGCCATGGGCTACGGACCTGAAGGGTCTTTTGATTACGGAGGAGTCGTGCTCGGAGCCTACCTGTACGAGGATTACGATATCAGGGCGCCGCGGACTTTGAAGAGAAAGGACGGCAAGTTCTTTTCGCTTTATGGCGCGTACCCGCGGCAGGGCGGATATGAGCTGCGCCCAGGTTATGAAGGCGTCGCCTCAAGCGACAACGGCCTGACCTGGAATCGGGCAAAAGACGAGCCTATTCTCTCGGTACATCAGAAGGACTGCGGCAAGTGGGAGAAGGACTGCATCTATCAGCCCTGGCTTGTTGAACACAAGGGCATGTATTACAATTTCTACAACGCGGCCGACGGGCACATCGAACAAATGGGACTCGCACTTTCCGATGACATCCTTGAGTGGAAACGGTATGAACGGAATCCTGTGATACCCGTTGGGCCCAAAGGCAGTTATAACGAGCAGTTCAGTTCCGATGGAAAGGTGTTTTGGGACAAGGATCACTGGGTCAATTTCTTCTTCGGTGTAGGCAAAGGTGGTGCGCATATTATGGCAGCCTATTCACTCGATCTATACCATTGGGCTGTGGATCCTGAACCACTTTACAAGGCCGGCGGCAATCCGTCCGGGCTGGACAAGAGATATGCCCATAAGATATCGCTCATCTGGAACCCTGTGAACAAGACCTACTACATGTTCTACAATGCCGTTGGTAACAAGGGACGAGGCATTGGTTTGATAACAAGCCGGCCGCTTACTGAACATTAGCTGATAGACGGTTTGACAATTATTCCGGGAGATACCCGATGAAACGACGCCGTTTTCTAAAAACCATCGGTGGCGCAATGGCACTTTCGCCGTGGCTCGGGCAGTTGGCCGTGACTGCGGATGATCGGGCTGCCGGTGGCACCAGGGCCGATATTCGCTCGCTGTTTGAATCGAACAGCGAAGAAGCTCTGGCGCTTACCGAAGCGGTTTTTCGCAAGTGCATTCTCGATAAAATCATGCCGCCGACGCCGCCGTTGAAAAACACCTGGGTCGTCCCCGGCGGGCCGTACTATAAGGGCCAATGGATCTGGGACACGATGTTCGTGGTCGATCTGTTGAGCATTTTGCCCGGCAAGAAGAAAGTCATCCGTGACATTTTCCAGAACTACTGGGATTTCCAGGATCGCTGGAATCAGCGGATGCCGGGCTATGCCCACGACATGGTGACCGTTGCGATCAAGACCGCGCCGCAAGAGGTCCGACAGTTCTCGCAAATCCCCATCCTGGCCTGGGGCGTTGAGCGTGTTTATCGTCGTAATGGCGACGGGCGGCTTCTCAAACAATGCCTGGGTCGACTCGAACGGTTTCACGACTGGTACTGGCGCGAGCGGGACGTGACCGACGTGGGACTGGTCACGGTCGGCTCGTACAGCGGGATCGTGCAACATGCACGCTGGGAAACGTTCGACTATGAATGCAATATGGACGGTCTCAAACTGACGGTTCATCCCTCGCGCAACGGCCCCGAAGAAGGCGCGTGGTATGGTGACATCTGCGTGACGGGCAACACGTCTTACCTCATTATGGCCGAGCGGAGCCTCTCCCGGTTGGCCGGAATCGTGGGAGACCGGGAGATGGCGGCGCGGCGAGCGCGACGGATCGACAAGGCTGTCCAGGCGATGCGCGCCCACATGTGGGACGAAGAGGCCGGAACGTTTCTGTCGATCAAGCGCGACACGATGGAAAAGATTCCGGTGGCTACTATCGGTAGCTGGATTCCGTTGACCGCAGGCGTTCCCACCCAGGCCATGGCCGACCGTATGGCCGAAGTGCTCGCCAGTGACGCATGGCAGACACCGCTTCCGGTCCCGACGGTCGATCGCACGGATCCGCGATGGAAATCCAGGGGCTTCTGGCGTGGAGACGTCTGGCCCTCGACCAACTACCAGATCGCCCGAGGTCTGGCCGACTATGGACACAGAACACTCGCGGCCGACATCGCCGACAAGACCGTCGCCAACGCGATCAAGAACGGGATCAACGAACATTACGACTCGATCTCGGGCAAAGGTATCGGCGTCAAGGATTACTGCATGAGCTGTACGCTGGTGACCATGATGCTCGACGGCCTCACGCAACAATACAAAGTGAAGCTTCGCGACGAACCTCCTGGATAGCCATAGCGAAAGGGGGAGTAAGAATATGTGCGAACAAGGCAGGGCGACCGACGGTGGGATATCGCGGCGAGCGTTCTTGGCGGCGTCCGCTGCCGCCACGGCGGGAATGCTCGAATCGGAGGGCCTGTCCGGGCCCGTGTATGGCAAGGAGAAGACAGTGAAGCCTGAGAACTTGCGAGAGAAGCTCCTGGAATGTCTGGGTGGGCCGTGGCCGGAGCCGTGCGCGCTGCGGCCCGTGATTCGCGAGACGATTCGCAAGGAAGGATACCGGATCGAATCGCTGACCTACGAAGTCGAGCCGGGTGATCGCGTGCCGGCGCTGCTGTTGGTGCCTGACGGCGTCGACGCAACCCACCCCGCGCCAGCCGTGGCGCTCTGGCACCAGCACAACGGCGAATATCACCTGGGCAAAAGCGAGCCGGCCGGACTGGCGGGCAATCCGATGCACCATACCGGCGTGGCGCTCGCCAGGGAAGGATACGTGGTTCTGTGCCCCGACGCCCTCTGCTTTGAGCAGCGACAAAGCGACCACCTCCGCGGCGGCCAGTTCGAGCGCTTCGAGTTCCTCCGCTACGTCGTCGCCGGCAAGTGCATGGCGTGGAAGAACATTCTCGACATGCGCCGGGCGGTGGACTACCTCTGCTCGCGGCCGGAGGTCAATGCCGATCGCATCGGTTGCTACGGCCATTCCATGGGCTCGACCCATACCTGGCTCGTCGGGCCCTGGGAGCCCCGCCTCGTATGTCTCGTCGGCAACTGCTGTTTGCCCACCTATGCCGCCATCCACCGCACGCATATCCTGCACTGTTTCCCGAACTTCGTTCCGGGATGGTCCCGGTACGGCGACACGCCCGACATCGCCGGTCTGATCGCTCCTCGGGCCCTGCATCTGAACTTCGGCCAGCGCGACAACGGCAGCCCCATCCGCGAAGTGCGCGCGGGCGTCAAAACCATTGCCCGGGCATACGAACGAGCCGGCGCGGCCGGGCGCTTCAGCTACTACATCGAAGAAAACGCCGGCCACGTCCTCTCGGAGGAAATGTGGAAACGCACCCGCCAGTGCTTCCGAACACACCTTTCTTCCGGCGACAAATAGGATCCGAGCCGATTCGCTTGGATGTGTGGCTGTCGTGCCCGTGCCTACGCTGACAACGTCTGCATTTGCGTGGGGAGTTTGTTGAGGATCAGTTCTTTCAGGTTGAGCTTCTTGCTGGCATTGTCGATATCGATGCCTACGAGGTTCCCCTGTGCATCGTAGTCCAGCACAACGCCCTCCGAAACCTCCTTGCTCTCGGTGCTCGAGCGGTCGGCCAAGTCGATATACAACGAATCGGTATCAGGATAGTAGTTCAATTTCATGGCCTGAATCTCCTGTCGGGGAACGCGTTGTGGATGGTCCTCTTGTCTTTCAGGGTTACCACACGAAGCACGCGGCCCTCCAGTTCATCAACGGTTCCCCAGAAGCGATATCGATTGTTCTCTTGCTTCTCAACCCGCAGCGGGTTCTCGAGAACCCTAATGCACCACTCTTTCTTGAGATAAGGGCGTTTACGTAACACTTCTCTGTCGAAGTATGTGGTAAATGCATACTCCATAACGATATGTTACCACATCTTCGCGTGGAACGCCATCGAAACCTGCGGCCTCATTGCTCTTGCCGTTACCGAGGTCTGCGACCTGCGCTCGCCTCGGCGTCAGTCGCCTCCGATGAGGTCTCCGAGTCCTCCGAGGATGGAGCCTTCGCCTTTGCGGCGGCCACCGGAGGCGGGGGCGTGGGCCAGGATGCGGTCGCACATGCGCGAGAAGGGCAGGCTCTGGAGATAAACCGTGCCGCTGCCGCGCAGCGTCGCCAGGAAGAGGCCTTCGCCGCCGAAGAACATGCTCTTGAGGTTGCCCGCGCGCTGGATGGCGTAATCGATTCCCGGGGTAATGCCGTCGTCCATGTAGTTCATCGCGCCGGCTTCGGCCACGACGGTCTCGCCCGGGTCCAGCTCGACCTCCACAATCTGCATGTCATCGCCTTTGATCTCGTAATCCACTTCGTGACACTGCATGATACGCCCCTTTCATTGTCGGTTTTCCAGATTTGGGCTATCCTATTCGGATTCGGGCTGGACTTCATCAGAAATCTTTTGCAACGGCCAGCCGGGATAATTCGTGCTCGGTGCCATGAAGACACTTGCCAATACCCGAGATCATGGTACAATACCACGGATTACGGTACTGAATAGGAAAGGACCGGCCATGAGAATGACGAATCGGGCGATGAACGGTGTGCGAATCATGATCGACCTGGCCCAGCAGGAGGGGCAGGGACCTCAGGTCGCGCGCGACGTAGCCGACCGCCTGGACATCAGCGTCAAGTACGTGGATCCGATCGTCCAGGATTTGCGGCACAGCGAGCTGATCGTGAGCGGTCGCGGTCGCAAGGGGGGGTACATGCTTGCCCGCCCCTCCAAGAAGATCACCGTGGGGGAAATTGTCCGCTGCCTGGATACGCCGTACGAGCCCTCTGATAAGCCGGACGATCACGCCCTGGAAACCGTGTTGGAGGGCGTGCAAACCGCGATTTGGAAGGTGTTGGACCGGACCAAGCTGGACAAGCTTGTCAAGAAGCCGGCTCGTCGCTCCTCCAAATAGCCTGCCATGGTGAGCCCCGGGTCGTCCGGGGGCCCGTCGCTACGTATCGCAGCTTGTTCTTGGGTACACTCATTTCATTTTCAGGGGCTATCGGTCTATCGGTGCGCCGTCATCGGAAATGACGACTTGATTTATCGGGCCGGTTCGCCCCATAGTCCATTGCTTCGGGCAGTGGCATGGACTGGGGGTGGGCCGCGACGTGCTGCCTCCAGTCCACCCGTATGCTTGGAGCGAGGGCCCGCGGGTGTCGTCAAAAATGATGACGTAAAATACGTATTCACCCCAATTGACAGTCGGTCGGTCTTTTGTCAGGATGTTGTCGCTGCAAGTGCAACGAATAACCTGAACGGATTGAAACGGAGGCACTTGGCAGCGGGGAGACAGGGTGGCGAAAAGCGATATTACAGGCGCCTGTGTCTCCCCTTTTTCATGCATTGATTGCCGAAACGGTCGGAGGCCGCTCTGACCGACACTTCGTATATCCCTCAATGGCCTTCCGTGATTCAGGTGTTTGTGGCTCCTTCGTGTAGACGTCTCGCGAAAGGAGCGTGTTTCTATGCGTTGGGTCCGTGTGGTCGTTGATCCGGGGTCATGAGCCGGCGAGCACGGTCGAGCAGGGGGTGGGGGTATCCTTCCCGTTCGAGGATGCGCAGAGCCGTCCTGGTCTCGGCGGGGCCGGGGCGAAGGAGATAATCGAACGCAATGCCGCCGTCGGCTAAGTGCTCCTGGAAGTGGTGGTTCTCCGCTTCCGCAGCGACTGCTGCGGTCTGCGCGAGCGTCTCCTCATGCGTGGCGACGATAAAAAAGTGTCTGGATGCCATCAGGTGTTCCAGCAGGGCGATCCCGGCGGCCGTTCTCTCCTGGGAGTTGGTGCCGCGGAAAGGCTCGTCGATCAGGCCGAGCATCGGGCTTGCCGTCTCGGTGTCCAGGACCATCCGGCGCAGCCGGCGGACCTCGGAGAGAAAATAGCTTTCGTGCCTGGCGAGGTCGTCGCGGATCCGGACGTCGGTTATCAATCGCATGGGCGAGCCCGTCATCTCCCGGGCCGGCACGGCCGCGCCGATCTGGGCCAGCAGCGAGTTGATCCCGACCATGCGCAGAAAAGTGCTCTTGCCGGCAGCATTCGGCCCCGTAATGACCCACGTTCGCTTCTGCGGTGTCAGCCTAACGCTGTTGGAGACGACGTCGCGCTCGGGAACGAGAGGATGGCGGCCTTCCTTGATCGAGAGTCCCGTGCTCGCTGTGAACTTCGGATAGCAGGCTACCGGCTGTTCCGTCGAGAAGCAGGCCAGAGAGCAGAGGGCCTCCAGTTCGGCCAGGGCCGAGAGACCCCGAAGCAGCACGTCACGGTTGGGCGTCACGCGTGCCAGGATCGCCTCTGCCACGTGGAGGTCCAGCAAGATCACCGCGTTGAGCAAACCGCGCACGAGGCCGTGCAGTGCGGCCCATTCCAGCCAGGCGCACAAAGAGGGGATTCTGGCCCGGGTGGTGACCGGATGGAAATGGTCTTTCAGCGCGCCCAGGACGGTCTCGCTCGGCAACTCCCGGTCGGCCCGCCGGGCTACGACGAGGAGACGCTGCAGGGCGGAGCGTAGGCCGGCCCAAGGGGCCACCGAGGTCTGCAAACGCGCAAACATGCGGCGGCAGACGAGCTGGATCAGGCCGTTCAGGATCAGCACGCCTACAAGCAGCCGTCCCCATTCGTAGTGCCCGGCACCGATCCGGAAAACGGCATAGACGACGAGCAGACCGCCGCAAACGGACCACAGCCGGATGCCCTTCGAGACGAGGCGGTGCGCCGGGGCGCTGGTTTCGTGCAGGAGTCCGACGATTGTGTCGAGACGGCCGGAACTGCCCCGCAACGCCACGAGCGAGGCCATGATGCGCAGTCGCTGCTCGTTGTGGCCGGCGAGCCATTCGACCGCGCGCTGGCGCCGGCCGATGTGCTCGGTAGAGAGTAACGGACGGTCCAGTACGTCCCGCAGCCGCCGGGCGCCGAGGTCCGTGGAAGTGCGGTTGAGCAAACCGAAGATGCCGACGGGTGGTCCGTAGAGGTCGAGGTCGTCGCGTTCCTGATCCGTAAGCGGCCAGTCGCGCCCCGTCTCGAAAAGTGCCGGCAGAGAAGCCGCCGCGCCCGTCGCATCCTCGGGACGCTGCCACGTGCGGACCGGACGCTCGCGGTCGACGCTCGCGTGCAGCGATTCGTCCACCACGACGAGCAGACGCCCGGCAAACGCACGTTTGCCTTCCCAGTTCGTGTGCCTCAGGATTGCGAGCAGGAAAGCGGCCAGGCCCGCCGCTGACGCCGCCAGCGCCAGCGACGGATGGCCCCTCAGGGCCACGACAAGGCAAATGCCGCCCAAAAAAACGGCCAGCCGGATCCGGGACCAGCGGGTTTCGAGCCGGCGGTAGCGGGTGTGATCGCCCTGGACTTTCTCGCGCCAGGCGGTCAGCCAATCGCGGCAGGACGATCTTCCGGGGGGCCTTCGCTGTGGCTTTGCTCTATCGACGATCCGTGTCATGCAGTTACAGATACCATCGGTGCCGTCGCAGTGCAAGAAGGGACATCATGCCGTCAGTCGGGAAAAATGTTTTGCAGCGCGACCTCCACGTCCAGGCTCTCCCCGTTTCGTTTGAGGCCGAGTTGGAGTACGGTCCCGGCCGGTCGCGACCAGAACCGGCTCAACGGCAGGACGCGTGGGTCGGTTTGCCACTTCGTCACGTCCAGCTCACCGATGCGCAGCAGGAGATCGCCGTCGCGAACCCCGGCCTCGTATGCAGGACTGCCTTGGACGACATGTGCGACCAAATCGTTGCTTTGAAGGTTGGCAGGAACGAAGACCGCGCCAAGCCGGTTGTACTCGTAAGGGTTCGGCCTCTCCGGACGCGCATGACTCTTGAGGTACACCTTCCCGCCTTTGCCGTCGACGACGATCGACAAACGCAGCAGGGCAAACAGACCCAATGTTGCAGCGTAATCGTCGCCGACGCCTAGCTTGCCCACGGCGCTTCGGTTGGAAACAGGGATCTCCCGGAAGACTAGGCCGCCCAGCGTCAGCTCGGGGGCCCAGCGTTCTTCCGTTACCATGAGACCGATGCCCGGCGTATATGCCGCGTTCAGGGTCGCAGGTTGATCGGGATGAGCATCAATCCATTTCTGCCAGGGTCGTCGGTTCAGGTCTACACCACCGCCGTTGCCGGTGTCAACCAGGACCTCGCTGGGTTCGCCCGGCTTGGCTGGTATTTGCACGATCAGGACTCCGGCGTTGGGACGGATCGTCCAGCATTGGCACTGTACTACTAACCTCAAACATCGTTAAGTTTTTGACGAAGTTGTCAAGCGGCAG
>CAYPZL010000135.1:0-16023 GCA_964415045.1 uncultured Pirellulales bacterium
TCGACAAATTCCCGCCCCCCAAAGGCAAAGAAATCACGCTTGTACAGGGACTAGGTTACACAGGTCTGTTTGATTTCGCAGAGCCCGGCTGGCAACCAACGCTGGACTGAGGCCGAAGATCCTGCTACCCGAGCGAGAGGGCAGCATTAAGGCCGATCAGCAGCGCTGCCAAGACAATGCACGCTCGCACGGGAATCGAGAGATCCACGTCCGCATCACAACACAGACTATCCAGAAGCCACAGTACGAGAGCCACAAATACAAGCAATCCCGCAATAATCAGCATAGTCAAGCCCTCCTTTCTTTGTTATCTGGACACACCAATCAACGTTCAGCCATGCCACGAACTGCCAATTCTGTGCTCAGGGCGGCGGGAGGGTTTGGCCTGCAGTGATCACGCGGAAACCGGAGCCGAGGGGTCGAACCACCCCTCGGGCGTATGCCTAAGAGCCGGAGACACCGGATGCTGTGTCTCTTGGTATCTCTTCGGCAACTTTCGGCCCAAACAAGGTGCCGGTCCCAACACCACCGGCAGACTCGCTACCGGCAACGACCGTAGTCACAACTGAGTTTTCCCTGCAGCCGCAGCTTCCACGCCGCTCTGAAAAACACCAGTTGAGTAATCATGTCTCGCCGCCGGCCATGACTGGCTCCAGCGACGAATTTGCCGAGCATGTCAGCAATCCATCTTCGTGCTGTCCGCGCAGATGCAAAAGGCGTGCCAACCTTACCAGAAGGGCCTCAATGGCTTTATTCTACAAAGCCTTACGTCCGGTCATACGCCTCGCAGTACCTGCCATTTTTGCAGTTTTGCTTCCGAAGGTCTGTCTGCTCCAAGGTCCAGAGAGACCACGAATCCAGCGGAAATGCCCACAACCGAGTGCTCGGGCACGACGATCAAAGAGGCTTCACGCGGCAGGGCATTTCACATTGGGAGGTTTGCTCTGCGCGGTGGTCGTTGCGACGCCGCTCGAACCCCGTTGCATAGCTGTTCTTCACTCCAATGCTGCTTTTCCTCGGCCACGGACTCGTCGTGGGCTAAGTCTCCGGGTGCTCCGGCGCGCCGGCGATCCAGCGCCCGCAGCTTCTCCATGCGGCCGTACAAAACCAGTGTGTCCCCGCCGAAGACCTCCGTATCGCCCTTCGGACTTCCCAGGTATGAGCCGTCAGCACGTATTATGCCCAAGACTACGATGCCTTCTTCCAGTAGCGAACAATCCCGAAGTCTTTTGCCCTCAACCCAGTCTCCCTCTCTCACATATTGCTCCGTGACAGTGTAGTCACCTGAGAGCCTAAGAAGACCGGCATAGTCTCGAACATCCAGTTCAGTCCAGCGTCTCAGAGCCCACTCAATGCCGTGGCCCATGATCCGTTCGATTCGTTTGCTGCGTGCCAACAGCCACAGCACGACGATCCCACCGATGAGCCAGAGGAGCCGATATAGCCTGTCTGTTCCAGTGCCCGACTCAGCAAAAGACAATATGAGGGAAAGGGCAATAGTGAGCAGGCCGGCATTGTGGATGGTCATCAGGGCCATGATAATTCTACGACGGACCGGATGGTTCACGACATCCTCGGTTTCCTTTGTGGTAAACCCGGTTCCCGTAAAAGCGGACCGGGCCTGGAAACGTGCGGCTTCCCTCGATAGGCCAGTCATCGTCAAAGCCACCGTCGCGATGCGTGTAATGATCAGCGACAAGGTCAATATGGTCAATAGTGCAACAATGCCTATGAAACCCAAAGTCATAACTCACTCCTCAGGGCTACATCTGCCGCTCAGAATATTGGACTAAGCGGCTTTGCCGCGTAGGCACGATAGGTCGTGCCTCCTGGTCATCGTGCCTCCATTTCTTATCCTCCATACAACCCGGCCACAGGGGCCGGGAAGTTTTTCAACCCTATGTATGGAGGTCTATCATGATTCGAAGCCATGGTAAGCAATCGTCCCGCAAAAGCAAGCAAACCTTACAAGGCAAAAAGCCCCGGGCGAAGAAACAGGTTTCCCCGTTGCGTCAACGCATGATCGGTGACATGGAACTGGCCGGGCTGACCGGCGGTACCCAGCAAAACTACATTCGTGCGGTGGTGATGCTGCAGGACCACTACACAATTCGCCCAGACTCCACCACAGCGGGTCCCGCGTATCCGCCACGACCGCTCGCGCCGAGGGATAACGTAGGATATTTTTCGCACATTGTGATCGGACGTCAATAGAGTCCTTTCTCTGGTCGATGGTTGATAGGTCAATCAAGAACCGTTCAATCAGAGAAAGGAGCTAATGATGCAGAACAGTCCATCGGTCAACGAAGAGAAGAACTTGAGTAACGTGATCAAAATCGATCAGGCCCAAGTTGAGGCCCATCCGGGGCAGGATTCGCAGGTAGTTGCGGGTAGAGATCCCCATCATGAGGATCACCAGGACCCGCCGGCCCAGGCGGGAGTTCTCCAGGAGCGCCTCGTAGGCCGGAATCTCGACTTTCCGCCCGGGGCCCAGGGCCTTTGCGACGCAAGCGGGGCTTCTCGACGCGAAGCTTGCGATTGAACAGCGGGGCCGTGGTACGCTGGCGTCCATACCGGCAAATTTCGCCGGCTTGCTTGCGGCATGCAGACGCGGAATAACTCATTCGAATCTACTTGGCTGCGTGCAGCGAGATGGTAAGGCAACCGCCTCCAATATGGCTTCCTCGTGCGTATCCGTGAGCAGCAAAAAGAGCACGGGGGTGTTCTCAGCCTGGAGCACTTGCGGTTAGGTCGGCCTGTTTTTCATGAGCCTTGCGGAGGATTTCCGCGTTGCGCAGGGCCTGAGTCTCGGGAAGGATCTGCTGGAGAAGAGCGAAGGACTCTTCATGGCGTCCAAGCAGCCCCAGACACGTGGCCATATTCGCGCGGTACTTCTCGCTCTCCGGCACAATGCCGGCGGCCTCCGTGAAGTGCGCCAGCGCTTCGGCATATTCCCTCCGCACGAGAAAACACATGCCGAGATTATTCAGCAGCACCGGGTCGCGGGGTCGAAGCGCCAGTGCGCGAGATAATGCGTCAACGGCTTCATGCACCCGGCCCTGGCGCAGTTCAAGCTCGGCCAGGCTGTTGTACGCCGGTGTGAACCGGGGGTACTGGCTGATACATCGTCGCAGGACAAACTCGCATTGCACGTCCTTGCCCTGCGTCGCGAGGATATCGGCCATGGTGTAGAGGGTCTTGGCGCTTGGGGGCGGATCCTCACGGTGTCGCGGCGCTGCGCTCGGGTCGGTTCCCCTGTACGGCTCCGCTTGCTCCGGTGAGATGCAGCCGGAAAGGAACGCAAGATACAGCACGCCCCACAGAGCACCTGCCCTGTGCATTTGAGACCCGCCGGACACTCTCATCGGCTAACCCTCCTCGTGCTGCGCAGTCCCCCGGTGATGCGCTCATCCGTATTCCCCTGCAAGAACGTCACCACCTGCTCAGCAGGCATTCCAGACCCGCCGGGCATGCCCGCCGAGATGCCTATGCGATCGGCGTCCACGCCGGCGGCCTTCAATCCGCTCAGCACGTGTGCGACCCTTGCCTTATACAGGTCATCGGACACATTTCCCCCCTGGATGTTCAATGTCCCCGGGTGCGCGGCAAAATGCCTTGCCAGCACGGCGAGGTCACGCTGACCAAGCTCGTTGAGTTCCGCCGCATTCGGTGTGAAGTGGTACGGATACAGCGTGTGTTGGGTGATGATGGCATTCTCCACCGCGATGTTGTTCAGCGTGTTGACCAACTCGACATCGAGGTTGCCGTCATTGTGATTCGTGGTCTGCTGTTCGCTGCACCCGGCCAACAATCCACACATCAGACAAATCGCTATTCTATGATGGAATTTCATCGACATTCTCCTTCGGCTTCTACTTTGGCTTCGGTCGCCAAGAATACTTGTGCCTACATGCTTCCGAAAGTGCGCGTTATGTGAATCATGGCAGGGCCCAACGCCACCACCATAATCGCGGGGAAAATGAAAAGTGCCATTGGATAAAGCAGCTTCATGGGCAGCTTTTCTGCCTCTTCCTCGGCTTGTACCTGACGTTCCTCCCGCATCCAACCGGCGAATTCCTGCAGTGCGGTTGCCATACTGGTGCCGAACCGCTCGCTTTGCACGAGGATAGCGGCCAGCGAAGCAAGCTGTTTAGCCCCCGTGCGTACCGCCATGTTCCGCATCGCTTCCGTCCGACTGGCACCGAGGTGCATTTCGAAGTTGCTGATATCCATGGCAGTGCCCAGGACTGAGCTGACATGGTGGATCTCATCGGCCACGATGTTCCAGGCCATATCCAGGCCGATCCCCGAAGAAACGCAGATATCGAGCAAATCAACGGCGTCCGGCAGACACAGGCGAATTTCGTCACGCCGCTTCTTCTCCTGCACCCGGATAACCATGTTGGGCACGAAAAACAAAACCGCACCACCAAGGGAAGCCATCAATACCTTTCTCGACAGGTTGATCTCCCAGGAGACGACACCGACGGTAGTGACTGCGATCCCCACGACGAACAGGAGCATCTTGACTCCGGTATAGACGGCCGGTGCGGCCCGGCTCATATAGCCGGCACGAATCAATTGCTCCCACAAACTTGTGCTCGCGCGGCCGTGGGAGACGTAGTTCCCCACCTGCTCGAGGAAGCGCAGCAGTCGCGATTCCTTGAACGGTGCCTGGGGGACACTGCGTGGACCAGAGTCCTCCGGTCCACGGCCGACCCTCTTGCGTCGCCCTTGGCGAATCATCAGAATGATCACGCCGACGAACATGACCGTGACGAAGACCATCACGCCTGCGAGTATTTGCGGCCCCGTCGTATTCACGCTCAGGTTGTCTATCCATTTCTGGAACATTGCTCTTGCCGGATTCTAATACTTCAGCTTTGAAAGCTTGGCCATGACCCAAGCCCCGAACACCATCCCGGTCAAAGTCACCATAAGCAGAATCCTGCCCCCCAAAGTGGTATACATGACTCCGACATATTCCGGCGACGAGATATTCAGGAAGGCGAACAGAAGGATAGGCACCGCCAACAGGGTATTTCTGTTCATGCGTGTAGACGTGGTTAACATTCGTACCCGTCGATTCAGTCGCATCCGTACGCGCATCACGGCGGCCAGGCGGTCCGTGACATCCGCCAGATTGCCGCCCGTTGTCATCTGGATGTTTACCGCCGTGGCAAAGAGCTTCAGGTCCGTATTGTGCGTCGTGTCCGCAATCCGGCGGATGGAATCCTGAAGGTCGAGGCCCAGAGACTGCTCCTGGTAAATTTCGCCGAAGAGTTTCCCGACCGGTTCGTCGATCTCGGTCGAGATGGAGTGAAAGGCGCTGGCGAGCGGATGGCCCGCGCGCAGCGCTCTGGCGGCAATACCGAGAGCATCCACAAACTGTCTCTCGAAAAGATCGATGCGACGATTGACCCGTCCTACTGTGACGATGTGAAACCCGATAAGGATGCCCACGGCGGCCGCGAGCCCAAGCATCCAGCCCAAGCCCAGGAGAACAGCCGACACACCCGCCAGCGCGGCTACGCCCATCACAGAAAGCAAAACCACTGAAACCGGGGCTTTCCACCCTGCCTCGGCCCGAAAACGCTCCATGCGTTCGCCCAGCGTTTCCCTTCTACGTGTTGGGGCGGCGCGTCTCGCCTGGTATTCCTCGCGCCACAACTGGAGTGTCTCAGCCTTGCGCGTCTCCTCGTCAAGCCCAAAACCGAGTCGTTTCTGAATCTGCCTTCGTCGTCTGACGTACTGGATTATCCAAAGCAAGACACAGATCGTCCATCCTGAAAAGACGAGCACGAACACAGAGGCCGTCACGATGGTATTGAGCAGTTGCTCTGAAGTCATCACTGTCCTTGTCCCCACATCGTCAGAACCAAGCCCTCTTTTTCGCAGGCGTTTCCGTCTGTACCGGGATGGGCGTCTCTTTCTGTTTTTCGTCGAGTCCCGGTTCGGGCAAGATCCGACGGTGGAACATGTCGGGCGGCATCTCGACGCCAAACGCTTTAAGCCGGTTCAGCAGGTTAGGCCGCACTCCACAGACCTCGAAGTCGCCAAAGGCGTTTCCTTCCTGATCTACGCCTCTTTGATTGAAGCGGAACAGGTCGTGAAGGCAGATTGTATCGCTTTCCATGCCCGTGATCTCACAAATCGTGACGACCTTTCGCTTCCCCCCGGAGAGACGGCCCAAGTGAATCAGGACGTCGAGGGCCGAACCGATCTGATCGCGGATCGCATGAACAGGAAGGTTCAGGCCGGCCATACTGACCATATTCTCAAGTCTTCGCAGGGCGTCGCGGGGGCTGTTCGCGTGTACGGTGGTCATGGAGCCCTCGTGACCGGTGTTCATGGCCTGAAGCATGTCAAGAGTTTCGCCGCCACGAACCTCGCCAATGATGATCCGGTCCGGTCGCATGCGCAAGCTGTTCCGCAGCAAATCCCGTTGCGTGACCTCGCCCTTGCCCTCGAGGTTGGGCGGGCGCGTCTCCAGGCGGACGACGTGCGACTGTTGTAGCTGGAGTTCGGCGGCGTCCTCGATGGTGACGATTCGCTCGCCCTCGGGAATCCATCGCGACAGCGCGTTGAGGAAAGTCGTTTTGCCGGTTCCGGTGCCACCGGAGATCAGGACGTTCAGCTTACACTGCACGCAGGCCTCAACAAACGTCGCCATCTCCAGCCGTATGGCTTCCAACTCGATGAGCCTTTGCATGTCAAGAGGGTTGGTGCCGAATCGCCGGATGCTGACGCTCGGACCGTCTAAGGCCAGGGGCGGTATGATCGCGTTGACACGCGACCCATCGGGCAACCGGGCGTCGAGCATCGGTGTGCTCTCGTCGACCCGCCGCCCCACGCTGTCGGCAATTCTCCGGATCACTCGCATGAGGTGATCATTGTCAAGAAACGTTGCGTCCGTCGGCTCGAGTCGGCCCTGGCGCTCGATGTAAATCTTGCGCGGGCCGTTGACAAGGATGTCGCTGACGAACGGATCGCGAAGAAACTCGTCCAACGGTCCGTAGCCGAAGACCTCGTCCATCACTTGACTGATCAGTTGCTGCTTCTCCGGGCCGGAGAGTGGGATTCGCTCCTCCCGCAGCAAGGCATCGACTCGCTCGACACACTGGGCGTGCAACTGTTGCAGCGGAACGCGCCTCGCCTCCGCGAGGTTCATCGCCTGAATCAGTTTGTGATGTACCCGGGCCTTGAGTTGCAGCGTGGTCTCAGCGCCTGATTTTGCGACGATGCGGCCGGCTTGTTTATCAAACACGATTATGCTCCTCCTCTTCCTGTGCGTCCGTTCGATGTCCACTGCCCCACGCGTCTGGCCACCCTGCGGAAGTCACGTCGCAAGCCAGAAAAAGGCGCGAATTGGGCGAGGGGCTTCCCGTAATGGTTGCTACGAATGGCCCTTTTCAGGTCGGTGCGCACACGGAACAAGGGCTTGACTCCCAGGACCTTTTGGACTTCGACGGCATTCAGCAATGCGCCGCGTTTGTCGAACTGGTTGGCTACGATCAGGACATGATCAGGAGCCATGTCCTTCTGCTTCATCTGGGCGATCATGCCTTTCGCGGACGTTACGTCGCGGACCGTCAGTCGCATCACGATGACCGCTGCACGGCTGACCGAGGCCAGATCAACAGCGGCCTGCTGCGGCAACCGGGGCGCGTCAACGACGACGTACCTGTGCGACTCGCAACACGCCTCAAGAACTTGACAGAGATGATCGTAGTTCATCGGCTGATGCCTGTCTGCTTCTGCCACGGCGGGGCTCAGCAGCACGTCGAGGTTCTCGCTGACTTGAACGACACTGGACTCGACCAAGTGCCGGTCAATGGTACCTTCGCGGTTGAGCATTTGCGCGACGCCATATTCACCCTTAACGCTGAGGTACTGGGCGGCGGAGCCGTAGTGTGGGTCGAGATCGACCAACAAGACCGGCCGTTGGCTGGCCAGCCGCAGTTCGGCGGCCAGGTTCACCGCCACCGTAGTGGCCCCACAACCACCGCTGCATGAGAACACCGAGATCACATTTCCCGTCTGAGTCTTGGCCTGCGACTCGTTCACGAGCAGTTTTTCGAGAACGGTGTCCAGCTCGGTCGCGATGGCGCTCTTTCGCAGGAAGTGCCTCGCCCCGGCTTGCATCGCCTCGAGCACCAATTGCTCCTCGAACTCACGCGAGGTGACCACGGACACCATGCCGGGTCGTGCTGTGTTTGTCTTGGCCAGGTCGCAGAGTATCTGTTGCGGATTACTGTCGACATCGACAATGGCGATCGCGCGTGTCCTGTCGGCAGCGGGTTTGGCCAAGCAGGCTCTGAACTCGGTTATGCCCTTGCAGACACTCATTTTTCCTTGCACCGAGCCGGATTGCATCACCGCGCGTACGGCGGCCACAGTCTCGACGTCCGTTGTCAACAGCAGCACGTCTGCCGGCCTCATAGGGGAATGTCTCCTTTCACTCCTGCTTCTGCTCTTAAAATCACGAGCGATCATGCGCGAATCTGCCAAAGTAAACCTATAGCGGCAACCGGCTGCCTTCCCGTGATGAGAAGTGCACCCTCGATGGGCGTGGAGGGTAGGCCCGAAGGAGTCGTCCATGGCTGATTCTTGCCCGGCGCGTCCTTCTCAAGCGGCGCCGCCTCTGTCTTGTCCGTACCTGGTGCCGGGGCCGTGTCGTTCTGATTGTCGGCTTCCGCAGCGCGTGCGGCCTCGGGATAGGTCTGTTCCTCGTAGGTGTCCCAGGCGCCGGGTCCGACGAGTCCGTCAAGGCCCATCTCCTTGAGCCACTGCTGGCTCGCCGGATCGATTTGCGCGGGCCTTCTGCCTTCGATCCGGCCCTCTATGTACAGCTCCCAGTCGTTCGGAGCCCGGTGGGCCACGCCGGGCAGCGGCGGGGCAGAGGCCGTGGACATTGGCTCCACCAGCGAAGCCGTCACGAGGATCACCAGTTCGCTCTGCTCGTTCCTGTATCGCACGGAGCGGAACAGTGGTCCAATGACCGGCAGATCGCCCAGGCCGGGAATTCGCGAGTTGATAGCGGCGTCGTTGCTGCGGAGCAGCCCGGCCATTGCGAAGGACTGGCCGCTCTTGAGCTCCAGTGTTGTCTCCGCTCGTCGCGTTGTCAGGCCCGGCACGGAATAGCCCTGGATCTGGAGAGCCCCTACTTCCGTGAGCTCACTGACTTCCTGGAGGGCGTGCAGACGGATGCCGCCGTCGCCGAGGACGATGGGCTCGAAGACCAGGAGCACGCCGAACCGCTTGTATTCGATCGTGATCGTCTGGCCGCCGCCGGCCCCGCTGGTCTGGGGGACAGGGATGGGAAACTCACCGCCCGCGAGGAAATCTGCTGATTCACCGCTGAGAGTCACGAGCGTCGGGTTGGCGAGGATCCGCATGTACTGGTTCTCGGCAAGGGCCTGCAAGTACACCTCGAGGTCGGCCCTGGGAAAGCCCCCGAAAAGGGTCACATTGGAGCCAACGGCAATGCCGTCCTCCGGCGTGGCGAAGACCAAATGGTCCATAGCTTCTGGAGTCGTGAAAACCTGCCCCGCGGGGCCAATATCGATGGACGGCACGATCCCGCCGATCTTTTGACCGAAAAAGAAATCGTCGTCCGTACCTACGGCGTTGATTCCCAACTGGCGCAAGGCCGCCCGGCTGACTTCGGCGACGCGGACCTGCAATTGAACCTGCTGGATGCCGGCCACGCTTGTCATGTCCACGTAAGGGATCTTCGTCTGTTCCAGGTATTGCCTCATCTGGGTGGCCTGATCCGTACTTCGCAGCAGGCCCTGTATGAGCAAGACCTCGCCGGAATCGCTCACCTGGAGCTCGGCTGTGGGAAAAAGCCGCTGCAGGCTGTTCTGAATGTTCTCCAGATCAAGTCGAACGATTACCCGCCGTTGCCACGTTTCACTCTCATCCTCACTCCAGAGGATCAGGTCGGTCGAGCCGACTTTGAGGCCCTGGACGAGGACCTGCTCCGGCGTGAGCACCTGGACATCCGCGACCTTCGGATCCGTGACAGCGACGCGGACCGTCGGCCAGGGCGCCCGTACAACCGTGGACCGTCCGGCAATCAGTGTAATCGGTCCGGAATCTGCTCCAGCCTCTGCCAGACTGGCTCCGCACAGCCCCAAAGAAAAGATGACGGCCGTCACCCATTGAAGGAGATGACCACGTATCATCGCTGCCCTTGCTGAATTACACATAAACATCCTCCCTACGGAGAGCACCAGCCAAATCAGCCTGGCGCTGGCCAGCCACGTTATGCGCCGTGTGCATTCATTCATCCGCTTTCTGTGCTACTCCCTGTTTCTCCTGCTTCGTATCTCCTGCCTCAAGCTCGGTCTCCTCGACGTTTTGCCCCCGGATGACCGTCACCTGCCAGGCAGATCTCCTCCGCTTGAAACCAGCTATAGTCTCCAGATCGCCACCGGAGGGGGTGTTGATCGTTGTGCTTGGGTCGGCGGCCGTTGGGCCAATGGAGCCTACCGTCGCAGACCTGACCGCGTTCGGGTCGAGCACGGGCGAAGGGTTGAGCACGCGCTGAATGGAACTGACCAGGGCCAGCGTCTGCGGATCCAGGGACTCACTGGCGGCCGTCAATTGGCCTTCCTTGACGATCATGGGCTCCATGGGATTCAGCCCTTTGTCGGTGGGGTTGCGCATAGCCAGACCGAGCGTTCCTTTCTGCAGCGCCAATTGGAGAGCAGCCGCCTGGCGGGCCGCCACCTCGAGAGTGACGGTAATA
The DNA here is from genome assembly GCA_964415045.1 of uncultured Pirellulales bacterium. GTDB lineage: Bacteria > Planctomycetota > Phycisphaerae > Sedimentisphaerales > Anaerobacaceae > CAYPZL01. The sequence continues at coordinate 10,757 of CAYPZL010000135.1, forward strand.
TTGCTGCTTGAAGAGGAGGATCTTCTCTTGGCAATCTCAGCCGCTGCTTTCTCGTCGGTTGGTGGGATCACAGTATCATCCTCGATGCCGAGGACCTGGATGTTTTGAAGCAGGGGTGTGACCACTGCCTCGCCCTTCTCGCGGTTCGACAGCGGGAACGTGGCGAAGACGTCCACGATGCAGCCCGGGTACAGCAGGTCCACAGCCGTCGAACGCCGGGGCAGCGGAGCCGGGAAGGCCAACATGCCGGGCCGAAGCAGGTCGTCAATGCTGTTCTTTGGGATAAACTGAGAATCTGCCAGGGGTTGGCCCTTCACAACGGCAACCTTGAGGATCTTGCCCGCCGCCTGGCTCCAGTTGGAAAGATAATCCCGAGGCAGCCCGATCAGAGGCATCTTCTTCACTTCGACCAAGTCCGCCGTGAGAGGGGTCCGGGCCTCGAGGTTGGCAGCGGCCACGAGGACGTCAAAAGTGCTCACCTCCCTCGGCCCGAAGAAAGACAAGCTCTGTACGAAAATGGCAGCGGCTCCTGCCGCCACGAGTCCGAGCACAACCAGCATGATGACTGCGAGTTTCATATCTACGGGCCCCCTAAATATCGGAAAGTCGCCTCATCCTTCTTTTGCCATAATCACAACGGCCCGGCAATCAGGAACCGGCAGCAGGCTTATCGGTAGCAGCCGCACCGCCGAGGACGTCTTCGGAATGATCACCCGGCCCTCGACACAGGCCCGCCCACTGGGATCCAATGTATCCGTCACCTCGCTCGTTGTTGCCGCCGCTTGCAACAGCGGAAACAGGGCATTCTGAAGAGCCGCCGTGCCGTCGGCTGGTGTACCGTTGAGAACTGCGGCGACTCGCGCGCCCTGCCTTGCTGCGTTTGTCGCCGTATGAAGGCAGTAGAAGAACCAGCCGTACTGAATTGCGCCAAGCGTGACCATGCAGAGCAGTATCATAACGAGGGCGGCTTCAGCCAGCACGACGCCTCGGAGTCGCCGGGGGTCTCTCCGTTGCAGGATTGTCCTTATCCGTTCCATAAACGCACCACAAACGCACCGATACAGACGCCAATGAAAATAGCGGGGCCGTATGGCATTGCCAGCGGTTCACCCCCGACCCGTGTATTCTCCTGTGGGTCGGTCCTCACAAGCGCCCAGCCTTTTCGCCCACAACACAACGCTGCCATCATGATGTAGAACGCAGTTCCAATTCGAGCCAGCATCGGGCGCAATTGTTTTTTCAGCGCGGCGTGGGCCACGCCGAACAAGGCGCCCACAGCAGCGACACACACCAGGACAACGATCCCCGCCTCAAGACCGAGCCACGCCGCGAGAGCCCCCATCATCTTGGCGTCCCCCGCCCCGCCCCCGGCAAAGACGAACAGTAGCACGTACGGAAGCCCAACAGCGACGCAAGCGATAATGGACTCAGCGGCCCCGCCCAATCCCTTCTGCAAGAGAGCATACAATAGACCCGTGGCAAGCAGTGGCAGGGTGAGAGCGTTTGGGATTCGCCGTTGCCTGACATCGATCACAGCCGCGATCAGTGCCGCGCCGGTTGCCACCGCCCACTGCGCGCCGGTCACGCTGCTCATGTCATCAAGCATGTCAGGGAATTCCTCTCTCGTCCTGTGCACGCATGTCGATTCGGGCGCACCGCCTCACGTCCACGCAAGCCTTGGGCAAACACCTGCGGCAGAAATCTATGCTCGTGCGCAGGGGCCGTTTCTCAAGGCAAGAAGACGGCTCTCAGCACGTGGAACGTCGCGAGAGGATCAGGGATTCTTACTTAACTCCCCTGTAACCCTGTCGAATGCCGCGACAATTTGGGTTCGCAGCGCAACAATGGCTACGATGACCGCAGCGACAATCAACGCTGTCATCACGGCGTACTCGGAGAGCTCCAATCCCTGCTCGTCCCTCAGGAACTTCTCGACCAGCTTTTTCATCACTCTTCTCCTTCAACTTTTGGGCTCAGAACATAGACCCTATAGGCTACCCTTGCCAGCTCCGAGGAACATTCCTCTTCGCGTAACTTCCCGAATGCAATTCCCCATGCGATAGAGACATAGCATGACAGGTGGTTTTGAAACGCAGAGTGGATTCTCCCCATCCGTGCGGAAAAACTCCCCCGTCCTGTCATCGACACACCGCGGCTCAGCGCCGCACCCTGGTCAACGAATGCTCCACATCCGTTCCACTCCAGGGTTTCCAAGACATTCACTGGCGTTTCCAAGACATTCACTTGGGGATTGTATGAGCGGCAACGCCAGTTGTCAAGGGAAAACGAAAAATTTTTCCTCCCGGAATCCGACCGTTGGCCGCAGACCGTGCTGCGCCGCGTCCAACGCCCCGGCGGGTGCATCGGCGGCGGATTTCTTCAGAAACAAATCACAGGATGCTTGACAAACTGAGTGCAGAAGGCTACACTCTTTTATCGGATATCCGGTGTTGGGTGAACCGGGCTCAGGAGGAATATTACACGGGGGTGTGGTATGAAAAGGTGCGAGCATGAACACGGTTCCAGCGCAAGACGGAACGCCGGCCCCACGATGAAGCGATGGATAAGGATACACAGGAGGGAAAAACACCGGCATACGCAGGGAATCGCGCTGGTGTGGACAGCTATCGTGCTGATCGTCATGGTGGGGGTCTTGGGCCTGAGCATCGATTGGGGGAAGGTTGTCTGGAACGCGCACGAGATACAAAACGCAACGGATGCCGCAGCCCTGGCCGGGGCGCAGATCGTCAAGACCGATCCGATCAAGGCGGTGCTTCGGACGCGCGATTTTGCGATGAAGAACTGGGCCGACCAGTTGCCCGTGACATTGCAGACCACGCCGCAACCAGAGCCGTTTGTCGGCAATGCCAGCGCGTTTGACATCCTTGTCGGTCGATGGGTCCGGTACAACCAAACGTTTGTGCCAACGCTGGACGCTCCGACTGCCGTCAGGGCCATTGCGCGTCGAGAGGCGGCCCAGGGCGCGCAGGCGCCGCCTCTTAAGCTGGTGTTCGGACCGATCTTCGGTACGGATACAGTCGACGCCGCGCGCGAGGCGGTGGCTTGGTGCAACGATTCGAGTGCGTCCGGGTTCCTCTGCCTCTCCAGTAGCGCGACACCGGGACTGTACCTCTCGGGTTCGGCTGATGTTGACGTCGACGGCGGTGGCATCCACGTGAACTCGACCGCCATAGGGCACCATGGCCAGAATGGGGCGTGGGTATCGGGCAGCACGTTGCTCGACTGTGGGTTCATCAACGTCGTAGGGGGTATCACCCCGCCGCCGGATTCGTCCGATTGGGTGAATATCTTCAAGGGGGGAGACGGGATGGTCCAGGGTTTCCCGGTCTGTGACTACAGCGACGGAGTCACTCATATTGACGACCCGCTTGCTAAGCGGATGCTTCTCGATGGCGACCCGTATGTGGATCCTGTTACCGGCGACCACCTGGAACTGCCTGATCTGATCCAGAATGGTACCTTCCCGACCCGACAGGCGGCGGGCGATGCGTTGATCACGGCAAGCTGTTCGTTGGCGCCCGGGTATTATCCCTATGGTATTCGCCTGACCACTGCCGGAGAAACGGTTACGCTGGACCCGAAGCTCGATCCAACCGTACCGCCGATCTATATCTTCGGGGGCGGCCGACCTTCGGATCCCGCGTGTGGAATGTACGTCAATGGCGGGAATCTGATTGGATTCGGTGTGACCTGCTATGTCACGAAGAGCTATGGGTTCGGCGAAACGTGGGGCGTGACGCGGCTGATGGGAAATGGGACGGTTCGGCTTGTCTCTCCTGGCGACAACGCCATCCCCCAGGACTTGGACGGACTCAGCGGAATCGCTGTGTGGCAGGACCCGGCGAATCCTAATTTTGCCCACCTGAACGGCGGGGGCAATTTTGCCATAGATGGGGTGCTGTACTTTCCCGACCCGATCCATGTAAAGTTGGAGGGCGACCTCGGCCAGGCAGGCAACCAAATCCTCTGCGGAAGCGCCGAAATTCTGGGCAAGGCGGTGATCAGTGTGGACTACGACAATCGCAACAATAGCGCACCGTCTAATACGGCGTTCTTGGTCAAATAGACGAGTCTTTTCAATCATCCCTGGTGGATGGGTCGAGACCCGCCGGTGGGGATGACCTGACAGGGGGCACTGAGCAAAGGACGACTACGATGTTCGAAAGAAAACTCACACTACTCCGCGCTCAAAAGAAGCGGGTGTATGAGATTCTCCGCGAGGCCAGCCTGGAGCCGGCGGAATTCTCATGGTCCAACGAGAGAGTCGTCGATAAGCTTGTCGTCTCGAAGTTGAAACACCGCGATGGGCAGCACTACTTTCAGTTCTCGTCTTGCGAGATTAACGCTTGGTGCATCGCGTGTCCAGGACTCTACCGAACCATGGAATATCGGTATCCGAAGAGCTGGGAAGAGCAGGAGGATATCCTCCGGCAGTGGGCTGCAAGTCTGAGGAGTGAGCTGGACACGGAGGACCCTTGGCAGGAACTGGCGAAATACCGACCGGCCCTCGACGGGGGGCTCTCTGCGGAAGTGATCAACGAGCCGATTTCAGCAGATGAGGCCGATCAGATCGCCCAAGTCCTCGTGCGACTGGGTGACGAGATGACACGGGAGTTCTCTCTCAATGCCGAACAGTCTCTGGCTGTTCGAGCGAAGCTGGATTATCTGGCCCAGGCCTCTCGTCACCAGCGAAGCCGGGACTGGGCGTACATGGTGCTGGGTGCCTGCACGACGACAGCGATGGCACTGTCGCTCACGGAGGAGCAGACGGCGACCTGGTGGGAGATGATCAGCCGTGCATTGAGCGCGTTCGTCCAACTGCCGCCAGCAAAAGCCCCGGCGGCAAGGTGATGGAGCCAGCCTGCAGTTGGATCGGCCAAATGGATCGGTGCGCGATGGCGCCAACAAGGCGTCCTCACATCGCGCCCTGCCGGTGGTAACGTGGATGGCGCGTTTGAGCTGAACGCGGCAACTCCTGGCCTATGATCCGGCATTGCATACCGATATCGGTGGACTGCCAGAGGTCCGATTGCCAGCCGTGCCTTTCGACTGGAGACGGGTGCAGGCCTGGATCGCTCGGACCGGTGGGCGGGCGAGAATGGGCCACGGGTGAGCTCGTCGGAGCCTGGCCGCCGCAGGCCGAGCGGGCTAGGCCGGTCGGGTCGGACCCTCACGATGTTTTGTGTTTCTGCTTAGTACCACAGCGCGAGATAGGCTCAAGGGGGCCGGGGTTGGATGTCGATAAC
>CAYPZL010000136.1:0-15908 GCA_964415045.1 uncultured Pirellulales bacterium
TGAGATCGATCGTCTCGACGCCGATGTTGGTCAGCTCGACGTACTCGGTATTCGGGTCGTCGGGACTGCCGGTATCAGCCGGATGATACATGACCTCACTGATCCGCACACTCTCAGCCACGGGCCCCACGGCAAACACCGCCTCGTTCAAGGCGCTCCACGTGCCGCCGCTCAGGACCCGGGCCTTCACGCAACGGGTGGCGTCCAACGTCACGGGGCCCGTATACGCCCGTGCCTGGGGGTTCACATCGGCTGGCGTGCCTCCCGCCGTTAGTTCCAGCTCGACGGAGATGAGAAAGTCCGAGCTCGTGGGCGAGCGATTCAATCCGTGAATGGCCAGCAAATTTTCGCCTCGCTGGAGATTCTTCATGAATGCCGAGACGTCGATCTCCTCGAACTGGCTGGCCTGGGGATCGGAGTGGCTTGAGGTGGCGCGTGAATCCCAGGAGGGCTTGCCCTCGAAATTCCGCCGGGCGATTTCGGTGCCGTTGAGATAGGCGACGAAGCCGTCGTCGTAGCGCAGACGCAGGGTCATGGCGTCCCAGTCGTCGAGCACGCGGTCGAAGGGGAAGGGGATGCGGATGTAGCAGGACGTGTTGCCCTCGTACATAAGATCATGCACGTCGATGCTGATGAAGCCCTCGTAGCCGGCGGATCTTTCGTATCCGACGCCTCCGGGGGCGCCCGCGACGGGCAGCCAGGTCGAGTCGTCGAACGGCTCGCCGCCGCGCCAGTCGCCGGCGACGGGTTCTGCGGGCACGAGCACGCGCTTGGATGCATCCTCGGATACGAGGGTGCGGGTGGTGCTGTCGTTCTGGGCTGTCTGCGGGGCGCGAGGGTCGGAGCCATCGAGCGTGAACCAGATCGCGCCGCTCGGCGCGCTCATGCTCAGGTTGAATCCGGCGCCGACGGCGCCACCGTGCAGGTTGAAGCTCGGGGCCTCGACGTTTGGATAGAGGTTGCGGGCACGGAGCTGGCCGAGGACGATTCCGGGCCGTTGCGGGAAGTACTCGTTGCAGAGAAAGTCGAGTTCGGTCTGCCACTCCTCGTCGGGGGTATAAGGGTTGTTGGTTCGCTTGGCGTCGCCCCAGCGCGCGGCCTCGGCCACCAGCGCGAGGCGAATCTCCTCGGCCCGTTGGAGCCACCGGTCCCGGCCGCTGTCTGTGGTCAAGGCGCCGCCGTTGAAGAAATGCCGATGCACGTGGTCGGCGAACAGCATGCGATAGTCGGGGTTGGCCGTCAGTCGCTGGTGCACGCGCGTCGGCTGGTTGGAGTTGTTCTTGCCGGTGACGTTTTCGTTGATGTTAAGGAAAGTTCTCTCGGAGTCCCAGGTGAAGAACCGGAAGCCCGCCCCCGGCGCGCGCCGGCGTCCACCGTACCAGTTATTATGGTCCCAGTCCACGTTACCGGCAAAGAAGTTGACCAGCATGAAGTCGATCAGGTTGGGGATGTCCATGTACTCCTGAATGCGGGCGTAGGCGTCGGCTGAAGCGACCCCGGCGTTGGCGATGGCCATCATGGCGTTCCACGCTTGGCGGTCGCCGGCCACGGTCAGGTTCTTGTGCTTGACGACGTCGTATTCCTCTTTTTCCCCTCCGAGGTGCTCGGCGAAGAAGGAGGCGTTGGGCCGCTCGATGATGTGATAGAGTCCCCAGTACAGGCCGTTGAGGTACACGTGGGCGTACGTTTGCCCCGGCGCCAGGCGGCCCATCGCATACTGGGTGTCGCGGGACCATTGGTCGCGGATGTACTGGGCCTCGATCTGCTGCTTGGTGTTCGGGTGATACCACGAGTCGCCGTTGCCGCCCCGCAGGTGGATCGAGTCGAAGCGTTCGACCGGCCAGCCTTCGAACAGGGGGAACTCCAGCTTGGGTGCGCCGTAGGCGCTTTTGAAGAGCAGACGCAGATTGTGCTTGGGCCGACTGGGACTGCTGCTGGCGGAACCCTGGATTTTCATTCCCGCGTTGACGTGGATTTCCGGGCCGTCGCCCGGGTCGATGATCTCCACCGATACGGGGCGCTCCCACTCGTCTCCTTCTTCCTGGGAGTTGACGTAGATGCCCCGGGTGGAGCCGAACATGTCCACGGGGTCGAACGTCAGCGAGATCGTCCGGTGCGTCAGAAGCGCGTCTTTGATGACATCTTTGTAGCGGGGGTCGTTGACGATGTCGGGGTCCATCGCATAGTCGGCGGGGCTCTCGCCCCAGGTTCGGGGGAAGCCGGCCGGGTAGAGAGGCTGATGCACGACGTCGTCGAGAAAGATGTAGGTGTGCGTGCGGATGGGTGAATCCGCCCAGCCCGGCTTGATCGCTTTGGCGCGGAGGCACGTGGTGCTCGTGATTTCGATGGGACCGGTATAGGGGTCTCCGGTGATGGTCCGCGGCAGCATCTCGTAGGGCTCGCTGCCGTCGGTGGTGTACCAGATCGTCGCTCCTTCCGTGTCGGTCGCGAGCGTGACGAGGAAGGGCCGGTCGTAGAAGCCCCGGTCGTGGCTGAACTCGACGTCGGCGACGAAGCCCTCGAACACGCTGACGTTCGCCTGGCCCGGCGTGGGTTGGGCCATGAACTGCCAGGTGTCGTTGGCGTCCGGGTAGCGGCCGAAGGAGATGTTCGGCTTCTGCTGCGTCAGCGTCACCGCGTCGATCAGCGTACTTCCGTCGGCGTCGAAAATCGCTATCGGCTCGCCGGCGGCGGAGATGCTGAATCCGGCGTGCAGGCCCGGATCGCCGGTGTCCCCGTCGGCCCAGATGAGGAGGTAACCGCCGGCTGCAACCGTGGTCAGCCCGGGGCGGTCCGAAGGGACGCGCCACCGGGTCGGTTCCTCCAGGTCGTCCGTGAGGTACAGGCCCGCCAGGTCAACCGGATCGGCACCGGCGTTGTAAACCTCGATCCAGTCGTCATACTGGCCCTGGGGGGCCGCCCGCACGCTGCTGTTGGAAGCCATGACCTCATTGATCACCACGGCGCCGGGCGTCGGAGACGCCAGGCAAACGCCACACAAAAACAGGGCCACAACCGTCTTCGAGTTGGACATCGCTGCCATTCCTCACTCCGCCGAGACAGTGCATGGTATCAGCACAGGCCAAAGCCTATCCTGCACCTTGGTTTCGATGCGCGAAAACCGGCGTCCACGTCACCCCGATTGTAGCAAAAACCGATCCGTCAGGTCAATGCTCTTGTGTTGACGGTCCGGGTAGGAGTGTTTCGTAGATTTCGTAGCCTGTTTTTTGCATACCGAGGGCGGCGTAGGCGGATTGGGCGATGGCGTCGGCATCGCTCGCTTCGGCACGTCTGACGAGAATGTTGTCTTTCATGGATGCCTCTGCGGCAGTGGGCGGGGCGTCGCCTTCGGCTGCAATTCGCGGGGCGGGCCCGGCAGCGCGACGATCACGGTCTGCGGCGCTTCGAAGACGAGCCCGACCGCCGTGCCGTGGGAATTCTCGAGGTAGGTTCCGCGCGTCGGCACGCGGGTCTGGCGGCGCAGATTCGCGCGGAGTCGGTCCGGCGGGACGCCGAAGCGCTGCGCCATTCGCTTGAGCACGTCGCGGTGCTCGGCCAGCGCGATCCCGGTGAAATCTGAGAGCGCCTCGCGGGTAACATCGTTGTCGGTCGGCCCCAGACCCCCGGTGACAATCACGAGAGGGGCCTTGTCCGCGGCGAAACGAAGCGCCTCTTTGAGATCGCGGCGGTTGTCGTCGACGCACATCGCCCCGACGCAGTGCAGGCCCAGCGGACGCAGCGTGCGGGTCAGAAAATAGGTGTGCCCGTCGGCGTAGACGCCGGAGAGCAGCTCGTTGCCCGTGACGACGATCGCGTAGCGGGTCGCCGGCGCTGCAGGCCCGCGTGCGCCCGCCGCCGGCTGGGGCGACGCCAGCAACAGCGTAGCGAGCCAGGTTATCGCCTTCTGTCCGATCATGTCAACCACTCCATAAATCAGCGGAAGCTCATCACCGGCAACAGTGGTACGTCGGGCCACGCAGATAGTCAATCATTTTGACCGTCGCCGGCGAGCGCTCGAATGCAGATGGCCTTTGACAAGGGTCGGGATTGACATAGAATGGGGTCGTGCTGGACACGCGTTACCATCCTGTTGTGGAAGACGAAGGACGGAGGCAGATAACCTCCGTGCAGTTCTTTTTTCTGGCGAGGAGAAACGATGACAAATGAGATGACGTTGTCTTCCCGGCGTGAATTTCTCAGGACGACGGTGGCGGGCGCAGCGGCGCTGGCTTTGCCGGCGTCGCGGGTGCTGGGCACTAATGAGGACGTTCGCGTGGCGGTGATTGGCATCGGCGGCAAGGGGCGCCAGCATGCCCGCGTGTTTTCGCAATTGCCCGGCGTGCGCCTGGTGGCGATGTGCGACGTGGACCCCGAGCGGCTGGCCGAGCGGATCGAGGGTTTTGACGGTGTGGACTCCTGCACGGACCCGCGCCGCATCCTGGAGCGCCGGGACGTGGATGCGGTCGTTATCGCCACGCCCGACCACTGGCATGCTCTGCTGGCGATCTGGGCCTGCCAGGCGGGCAAGGACGTGTACGTCGAGAAGCCTGTCTCGCACAACATCCGGGAGGGGCACAAAATCATCGAGGCGGCCCGGAAGTACAACCGCATCGTGCAGGCGGGCACCCAGTACCGTTCTGATGAGGGGCTCGCCGAAGCCGCCCACTATATCCACGAAGGCAATCTCGGCAAGGTGCTCTGGGGACATGTGCCGTGGTACGAACGGCGGGGCAGCATCGGCAAGGTGGCCCCGCACACGCCCGACTGGCTCGACTACGATCTCTACTGCGGTCCGGCCCCGGTCAAACCGTTGCGCCGCAAGAAGCTGCACTACGACTGGCACTGGGTCTGGTCGACCGGGACCGGCGATCTGGGCAACAGCGGGATTCACGCCTTCGACGTCTGCCGCTGGTTCGCCGGCTACGAGGGCCTGCCGCCGCGTGCGATCTGCATCGGCGGGCGGTTCGGCGTCGACGACGCGGGCGAGACGCCCAACACGCAGTTGACGGTCCTGGACTACAAGCCCGCGCCGATTTTCATCGAGAATCGCAACCTGCCCGTCAAGAAGGGCGACAAGGCGATGGATCATTTCCGCGGCATACGCGAGGGCGTCGTCCTGCAATGCGAGAATGGCTACTTCGCGGGCTTTCGCGGCGGGGGCTGGGCCTATGACAACCAGGGCAAGAAGATCCGACAGTTCAAAGGCGACGGCGGCGGCGCCCACCAGGCGAATTTTATTCGCGCGGTGCGCGAGCGCAACGCCGGCCTGCTGAACGCCCCGATAGAGAAAGGCCATGTATCCTCGGCCGCCTGTCACCTGGGAAATCTCTCGTATCGCCTGGCCGCGGGCGCGACGCCCGCACGGCTGCAGGAGCTCACGCGTGACTTCAAGCAGGTCGGCCGGACGCTGGATGCTCTCGCAAGGCACCTGCGGGCCAACGAGGTCAGCCTGGCCGAGACGCCGATGGCATTGGGGCCCTGGCTGGCGGTCGACGCGGACACCGAAGAGATCGCCGGTGTCACGGGAAGCGATCTGCCCGATGTTGTGGCAGAGGCCCGTCGTTTGGCACATGGTTCGTATCGCCGGCCCTTTGTCGTTCCGGAACGTGTATGAAACCGGCCGGACGCGCCCCGAGCCGGTGGGAGGATGTTTCCATGAGGTACCGGATCATACTATTGCTGGTGACCGTCGCTTTGCAGAGTTTGTCCCTGGCAGGGGCGTCGGGCGAGATTGCCTTCGAGCCCGAGCCCGGCGCGATCGTGATTCGCGCCGACGGCAAGCCGCTGGCGACGTACGTCTATGAGGATCGTAAGATTCTCCGCCCGTATTTCAAGGACCTGCACGCGCCGAACGGCGCTGCGGTCACGCGAAATCACCCGCCGAAGGAGGGGATCGACCCGGACGATCATGCGACTATGCACCCGGGCCTGTTTTTGGCCTTTGGCGATCTGGGTGGGGCGGACTTCTGGCGCAACAAAGCGAAGGTGGAGCACGCCGGTTTCGTCGAGGCGCCGTGCGTGGAGAAGGGCGCGGGTCGTTTCGCGGTTCGCAACCGGTACGTGGCCGAAGGGCGGGTGGTCTGTGAAGAGATCTGTGCCTACCGCTTCATGATCCAGCCGGCCGGCTTTCTGTTGCTCTGGGATTCGACGTTTCAATCGGATCGGTCGTCTTTCAGCTTCGGCGATCAGGAAGAGATGGGCCTGGGCGTTCGCGTCGCCACGTCGATCCGGGTCAAAACGGGCAAGGGCGGGCGCATCCTGGATTCGCAGGGCCGCCGGAACGAGAAGGCCATTTGGGGACACACGGCCGCCTGGTGCGACTACAGCGGGCCGGCCGCCGACGCCTTCGCGGGCGTCGCGATCCTGCCCGATCCCACCAACTTCCGACCCTGCTGGTGGCACGTGCGCGACTACGGGGTCATGGTGGCCAATCCGTTCGGACGCCACGCCTTCGGCAAGGGCGAGAAGAGCCAGGTCATCGTCAAACGCGGCGAGTCGTTTCGCTTGCGCTTCGGCATTCTGATCCACGCCGGCGCGAGGGAAGACAGCGTCGATCTGCAGCGGGCATACGAGGCAGTAAGAGATTTGTTTCGGAGATAGGACGAATGAGCATGAATTGCGTTACGCGCAGGGGGTTCTTGCAGGCGGCGGGTCTGCTGGCGGCGATGCCCTGGGCCGCGCCGGTGACAAAAGCGCAGGCGGCAGGGCGGGGCCGGCCCAACATTCTCTGGCTCTCGTGCGAGGACATCAGCCCGCATTTAGGCTGCTTCGGCGATCTGCACGCCATCACGCCCAACCTGGACCGGCTGGCCCGCGAGGGCGTTCGCTATTCGCACACCTTCACCACGGCGGGTGTCTGCGCGCCGTGTCGCTCGGGGATCATCACCGGCATGTATCAGACGACTCTGGGGACGCATCACATGCGCTGCAGTGCGAAGTTGCCGCCTCAGATCAGGGCTTTCACCTCGTATCTGCGCGAGGCGGGATACTATTGCACGAACAACTCCAAGACCGACTACCAGACGGGCGATCTGCGCAACGCCTGGGACGAATCGAGCGGCAAGGCCCACTGGCGCAAGCGCACCGAGGGCCGGCCCTTCTTCTCCGTCTTCAATTTCACCGGCTGCCACGAGAGCGGCATTGCCAGTGAGTCGAAATACAAGAGCGTCACGAAGGACCTCACACCCGCGCAGCGACAGGATCCGGACAAGCTGACGCTGCCGCCGTACTATCCCGACACGCCCATCGTGCGCGAGGACTGGAAGCGCAACTACGAGCTCATCACGGCGATGGACGCCTGGGCGGGCGATCACATCCGCCGGCTCAAGGACGCCGGGCTGTACGAGGACACGATCATCTTCTTCTGGTCGGATCACGGCGTGGGCCTGCCGCGGGCCAAGCGGTGGCTCTACGATTCCGGCACGCGCATTCCGCTGATCGTGCGCATCCCGGAGAAGTTCCGCGCGCCGGGTCAGGGGACGCCGAACACGGTTGACGACCGCTTGGTCAGCTCCGTCGATTTCGGTCCGACCGTGCTGAATCTCGCCGGCGTGGCGGTGCCGGCGCACATGCAGGGCCGGCCTTTCCTCGGACGCGATCTGCCTGAGCCCCGCGAGTATATCTTCGGCGCGCGGGACCGCATGGACGAGCGCTACGACATCATCCGCGCCGTGCGTGACAAGCGGTACCGCTACATCCGCAACTACGAGCCGCTCAAGACGTACTATCAGTACATGAACACGCCGGAGAAGGGGGCGACGATGAAGGAGATTCGCCGCGTCCACGCCGAGGGCAAGCTGCCGCCGGCCGCGAAGCTGTTTCTGGCCGACCGCAAGCCGGTCGAGGAGTTGTACGATCTGTCCCGGGACCCGCATGAGATCAACAACCTTGCCGGCGATCCGAAATATGCACCGGTCCTGGAACGCATGCGCCGCGCGCATCAGCGGTGGCTCTTCGAGACGAAGGACCTGGGTCTGTTGCCCGAGCCGGAGATCATCGAGCGCGAGCAGAAGTTGGGGAGCCGTTATGCGATTTTGCGCCAGCCCGGGGCCGACGAACTGATGAAACGTCTGATCGCGGTATCCGCGGCGGCCTCGGAAGGCAGGAAGTCGCTGCCTTTGTTGCTCGGCGCGATGGACGACGAGGATGCCGCCGTGCGGTACTGGGGCGCCACCGGCGTCGGCAACATCGGCGCCGAGGCCCGCTCGGCCGAGGACAGAATGCGTGTAGCGCTGAAGGATCGCTCGGTAAGCGTTCGCGTCGCGGCCGCGCGCGCGCTGTGTCGGATGGGCAAGCCGGGACCGGCGCTGCCTGTGTTGGAGGCGGAGCTGGCCGGCGCGCATCAGTGGGGCCGGCTTCAGGCCGCCATCGTTCTCGACGAGATCGGCGAAATGGCCCGGCCCGTCGAGGGCGCCCTCAAGAAAGCCCTCTCCGGCCAGCCCAACAAATATATCACCCGCGTAGCCAACCGAGCCCTGAACGACCTGAACGGGACCAACAACGTTGTGAAATGACCCACGCGTTGGTGCGCGCGACGTCGTTACGCGTGGGTTGAGAACGCACCCTGCGATGCTTCAGATTCGCAGCCGAGCCCCTTCACTTCGCTGCGTTTCGTTCAGGATGACAGTCGTGATGTTGCGAAGTCCGCAGCGCCGAGATCAATGTTTGAAGTGGCGTTTTCCGGTGAAGACCATGGCGACGCCGAGCTTGTCGGCGGCGGCGATAACGTCCTGGTCCTTCTTCGATCCGCCGGGCTGGACGATGGCGACGATGCCGGCGCGGGCGGCATTCTCCACGTTGTCGGGGAACGGGAAGAAGGCGTCTGAGGCCATGACGGCACCCTTGGCTTCATCGCCGGCCTGTTTCATGGCGAGAAGGCCGGACTCGACGCGGTTCATCTGGCCGGCGCCGACACCGAGGATTCGCCTGTTCTTGGCGATGATGATCGTGTTGCTCTTGGTGTGCTTGGCCACGATCCAGGCCATGCGCAGGTCGTCGAGCTGCTCGGGCGTGGGCTTGGTCTCGGTGGGATACGTGATCGCGTCGGGCTCCCACCCCACGAGGTCTCTTTTCTGCAGGAGCAGGCCGCCGATGATGCAGCGCACGTCGTACTCGGTGGTATCGATATGGGCCCGGTCGATGGGCCCGGTCTCGATCAGGCGAACCCGCCGGCCCCAGGTCTTGAGCGTGCGGATGATCTCGATGGCGTCGGCGTCGAAGGCCGGGGCGATGATCACTTCGGCGAAGAACCCGCTGGCGCCGAGGGCCTTGCCGAACCGGCTGTACGACTCCATGATCGTCTGGGCCAGCTCGACGTTGACGTTCCTGTTCAGCGCGATGATGCCGCCGAAGGCGCTGACCACGTCGCCCTCGTAGGCCTTGCGGTAGGCGACGCAGATATCGTCATCGACGGCGCAGCCGCACGGGTTGAGGTGTTTGACGACCACGGCGGCTGGCTCTTCGAATTCCTTGACAAGCTCGAACGCGGCGTTCGCGTCGAGAAGGTTGTTGAAGCTGATTTCGGTTTCGCCTTCGAGCCGCTTGCCGTGGCTGATCGCCGGCTCGGCGCTGGGCGGCAGCTTGTACAGTGCGGCTTTCTGATGCGGATTCTCGCCGTAGCGCAGGGACGTCTCCTTCGTCAGCGCGATTGAAAGGCGCTCGGGGAAGTCGATGCCGGCCTTGCCGTTGAGGTAGCGCGAGATGGCGGCGTCATATTCCGCCGTCCGGCTGAACGCCGCCCGGGCCAGGTCATTGCGGAGACGCTCGGTCACGGCGCCGTCGTTGCTCTGCATCTGCTCGATGACGGAGGCGTACTGGCCGGGGTCGGTCACGACCGTGACGAACTTGTGGTTCTTGGCCGCCGAGCGGATCATGCTGGGACCGCCGATATCGATATTCTCGATGGCCTCCTCGAAGGGGCAGTCCGCCTTCGCGACCGTCCGCTCGAACGGGTAGAGATTGACGCAGACCAGATCGATCGGCTCGATTCCGTGTTCGGCCATGGCGTCGGTGTGGCTCTTTTTGTCGCGCAGGCCGAGCAGCGCGCCGTGGATTCTCGGATGCAGGGTCTTGACCCGGCCGTCCATCATCTCGGGAAACCCGGTCACCGTATCAATGCTCACGACGTCCACACCGGCGTCGGCGAGCCGGCGGGCGGTCCCGCCGGTGCTGATGATCTTGACCCCCGCCTGCGCCAGCGCCCGCGCGAAATCCACGACGCCGGTCTTGTCCGAAACGCTGATCAAAGCCGTTTTGATTTTCACGTCCATCTCAACTCCTTTTGATTTTCCTCATCGCCCCCCCGCGGTGCCGCGCCGGGAACTCTGCCTTATGTCACTGCGTCGGCTCCAGACAGGCGAGCCGCCCGTCGGCGCCGGCTACGTAGATCTTGCGATCCTGCGGGTTGGCGGCATGGTACGCCACCGGGGCGAAGTTGACCGCGTACAGTTTGCGGCCCGTGACGTTGTCCATGACCACCAGTGTCTTGAATTTTGTCATGACGTAGGCTCTGCCGGCCGCGTCGGCCAGCAGGTCCAACCCTTCGGGCAGGGACCACAGCGTTCGCCCGGACGTCTTGTCGATCGCGCTGAGACCGCGCCCGAGAGCATACTGGTAGACCGCGTGAGCCGTCACGCGCGGCGCCCGGTCCAGCAGCGCCTCGGCCTGAAACTTCCAGACGAGCGTCACGGCCGTCGTATCGACCATGTCGATCCGATACACGTTGGTGTCCTTGCTGGCGAAGTAGAGCGAGCGCCCGTCGCGAATCACGGGCCCGGAGATCCCTTCCACCGCGTCGAACTGCCACAGCTTGCGCGGCGCGTCGGCCGCGACGGCGATAAGATTCCCGGCGTCCGTGGCGAAGATCGCCATCTCTTCGTCGGCGAGCACGCTGTTGATCGAGGATTCGTTTCTGGCCGAGACCTGGAAGATCTCCACGAGGTCGTCGGCGCGAAGGGCGTGCAGCCGCTGGTCGGCGCCGCTGAGGTAGAAGAAGCGGCTGTTGCGAACGGGCGGGGCCACGACGCTCACGTCCAGGTTGTCGGTGCTCACTCGGGCCCCGGTCTCCGGATCGAACTGCACGAGCTGATTGTCGATGATGGAGATGAGGCGGTTCTCGTAAGCGACCCACCCGAGGATGGGAAAGCCCGCCGGGGCGATGGAGCCGTTGAAGATGCCCCGCCCCGTGTTGCGATCCAGCGACCAGGTGTAGTTGCGCTCGGACCGGACGTACAACCGGTCGTTCAGCAGCACCATCTGCTCGATCTTTTCGCCCTTCTTAACCGGGAGAGTCTCCTGCCAGACCATGGTCAGTTTGGCATGATCGAGTAAAGGTGCGGAGATGAGCCAGTCCGAAGCATCCGCCCCCCGAGCCGAGGTCACCCCGAGCCCCAGGAGACAAACCGCACAGAAGAGCCATGCCTCCCGTCGTAGTGCACTTTGCATTTTCCATACCCTCGCAAAAAGATGTTCTTCCACCATGTCGGCACCGCAAATCGACGGCAGCAGATGTGTCCCCAACTCCTACCGGGAAAGGATCACCGGGCCGTGCGTTCAAGACAAATCGACAAAATCGGCCAGATCGACGCCGTGCTCGGATTCGAATTTCTGCATTTCTTCGATGCGCTCGATATCGTCCTGAATTCGGTGAACCAGCTTAAAAATATACGGTTTGCCGGCCAGGCGATTGCGCAAATCGTCGAGCATCGGCTCCCACGAGCCCCCGTACAGTTGCGATTTGAGGGCCACCAGCATCTTGTGTTCCTGGCTCAGACCGCCGACGTACGCCGTCACGGCCTTGTCGGCCTTCTTACTCTTGCCGTCGTTGCTCGTTCGTGCTGGCTCACCCATAGATAGCAAACTCGCCGTTTAGGCACGTGTTACGTCGGCTCACGTCAGGCGAATCCTAACCGTCCCGGCGAAAAAATTCAACAGATTTTCCCAAATTCACCACGCCGGCGCGGGGAAATTTGTCCGTTTGGGAACGTCACATCTCTTTTGATGGCTTGGGGTTGTGCACTCTGCGGGCTGGCAATCGCTTCGCACAGGCCCCGGAGCGGGCGGATGGATCGCGGGATCGGTTAGGTGAAAACCGGCCGATATGGTATCATAGAGCCATGGGGTGGTGCGTGTCTTTTCTCGCCTGGGCCCCGGCCGGGAACGTCCGAATCGACGTCGCGGCGGCCCTGCGGATCGGACCGATGCAAACCGGTAGAAGGGATCTCACCACAGGCGCACCGCTTTCTGAAGTTCGGGCGAGTCGCACCGATGCACGGACTCCACGAGGAGGTCTACGATGGGAAGGACCCGCTGGCTGACAGTCTGGTTGTTCGTTCTGGCACCGGCCGTCGCGCGCGCCATGGTCTGGGACTTTGAAAAGGACCTGTCGGGCTGGTGGCCCCGTTCGGCGACGGTGGAGCTGACGCGCAGCGCCACCGTCGGCGCCGCCGGGTCGAGCCGGGCCAGCCTCCGCGTCCGCGGATACATCGAGGGCGGTTGGAACTACACGCTGTCGGACCGGGCCCCGATGCGCGAAGGGCAGCGGTATCGCCTCTCGGCCTGGGTCCGCGTCGATTCGGCCGGGGCGCACACGCCCATGCCCTACCTCAAGTGCGAGTTCGTCGCCCAACGCGACGGCGGCACCCCGGGACGGGCCACCACGGACCGGTACAACAACACCCGGATGGGACGCTGGCAGCGGCTCTCGTGCGAATTCGACGCGCCCGCCGGCATCGCGCACGCCGTGGTCGCCCTGGAAAAGGGAACGTCCGACCTCACCGAGATCGACGCCTACGTTGACGATGTCACGCTCACGCCCATCGAAGCGGACTCGGTCTTTACGCAGTTCAGGCTCACCGAGGTCACCGCCGCTGCCGAAGCGATGCGAGGCCTGCACCCGCGTCTCTACCTGACCGATGAGCGCCTCGTCGCGCTGCGTCAGGCGATTCAGACCACGCATGCGTCGATCTGGCTCGAGGTCCGGGCGCTGGCCGACGAGGCCGTCCTGGAAGGCCCGCCCGCGTATGTGGCGACCGATCCGTACCGCGACGACGAGCAGCTCTGGCAGCGACGGGTCGGCAACGCGCTGCCTTATCTCGCGCTGGCCTATCGTTTGACGGGACAGAAGCAGTATCTGGAGGCCGTTCGCGAATGGGCCGACGCCTGCTGCGGTTACCCGACGTGGGGCACGGGATCTCTGGACGGCATGGACCTGGCCGCGGGCCATCAGTTGTTCGGCCTGGCCCTGGCCTACGACTGGTGTCACTACGATCTCGACAAGGCGACGCTTGGGCGGATCCGCGAGACGATGCTCCGGCGGGGCGACGCCATGTTTCAGGCCGCAGCCTCCGGGCAAGCATGGTGGCACCGGCTCTACTTGCAGAACCATCTCTGGGTCAACGTCTGCGGCCTGGGGACCGCGGGCCTGGCCCTGTGCGACGAGTTCGACGAGGCAGGCCTCTGGGCGGGCCTAGCCGTGACCAAGCTCACAGCGACCCGCGACGCCCTCGGCCCGGATGGGGCCAGTCACGAGGGGCTCGGTTACTGGGAATACGGCGCCGAGTACCTGCTGAAATTCAGTGACCTGGCCGAGGATGTGCTGGGGATCGACCTGTACGACAGTCCGTGGTGGTCGAACACGGCCAAGTACTGCCTGTACCTGTCGCTGCCACGCGCCGCGTGGACGCCTCGCGATTGCCTCGTGGATCTCGCCGACAGCCCGCGCTACCACTGGTACGGCCCGGACCACATCCTCCGGCATCTGGCCCGGCGGTATCACGACGGGCACGCCCAGTGGCTCGCCCGCCAGATCGACGAAGCGAACCTCGACGCGCCCGGCGCGAGCTGGCTGAACCTTCTCTGGCACGATCCCTCCATCCCCGCCAAACACCCCGGCGCGCTGCCTACCGTCCACTGGTTCGACGATGTGGGCATCGTCTCGGCCCGTTCCGACTGGTCGGGCGACGAGGCCCTGATGGTCTTCAAATGCGGGCCGTTCATCGGGCACAAGGCGATTGAGGAGTTCTCCTACGATCCCGGCGGCGGACACGTCCATCCCGACGCGGGCCACTTCGTCCTCTTCGCCGGCGGCCAGTGGCTCCTCCGCGACAACGGCTACCGCAGCAACCGGACCGACGAGCACAACACGCTCCTGGTCAACGGCTGCGGCCAGCTCGGCGAGGGCGACGCCTCGTTCGTCGGCAGTCAGTGCCTCGCGGTCCGGGCCCGGCCGCGCATCAAGGCTGTTGTCACCAACCCGCAGTTCGACCACGTCGCCGGCGATGTCACCGAGGCCTATCCCAGGGACCTGGGCCTGAAGCGCTTCGTCCGCCACCTGCTGTGGCTCAAGCCCAACGTCCTGCTCGTGCTCGACGAGGTCCTCTGCGACCGGCAACGCAACCTGGAGCTTCGCTTTCACCCCGAGAGCGATGTCGGCGAGACGTACGGCGGGGGGTACCTCATGTACGGCGACCGCAGCACGCTGCGCATTGAGCCGCTCACGCCGGAACAGGTCCTCATCGACATGCACGACCCTGCCGTCGAGGGCCGTGACAGCGCCGAGGCCGGCCTGTTTGCCCTACGCTTCCGGACCCGCCGCAAGCACTGGCGAAACGCCACCGCCATCTCCTGGGCACGCATCGGTCTCCAGCCCGCCGCCGTCCAATTAGCCGAGGCCGGCGACCTCTGGACCTTCTCCCTTCCCGAAAAGACCATCCTCTTCGACTGGACCACCGGCAAGGCCGCCATCAAGCCCTGACGCCCCGAAAGCCGCCATCCGGCCAACCCACTTCCGCCCTAATTCACTTGTCAATGCAAATCTCGCAAATACCCCATTATGGGCAGTCTGTCCGCTGTCAGGTTTCTCCATTGTGATATTGGCTTCGTTTGTCGTGCCCGCTGCGCCCAATTGGGTTTGTTTGTCATTCCGTGTTCCCGGCGGCCCGAATCCCCAATCGTCCGGCCCCTGCGCAAAGCGCGGAAAATGGCGTCGATTCACGGGTCGGACGGAGGATTTCCCGCGCGTCGGCTTCCTGGGGATATGGGCTTCGAAGTCCATGATCTGTTGTTCGTCACTTCCATTCCAACCAGAGCATCGTTGTTTTATATATACCGGATGTTCTCCGGGCCGTCAAGGAAGAACCCGGCATTTTGTCATTGCGAGCGTAGCGAAGCAATCTCCCGGCTCTTGGGTCCCGGCTCCCGAGTAACGGGGCACGGACGACGGGGTACGGACCACGGACCGCGAAATTCCCGCGTGCAATCCCCGTGTTGGGGTGGTAGAATGACAGTCGCAACGGGACAAAGCCGCCGGCGTGAGACCAGCGGCCGGAAACTGTGATGTGCGGTAGCGCGGAGCAATGCGATAGTTGCGCTCGAAAGTGACGTGTGATCGCGTTTCGCTGTCGGCTGCAGGTGCCGGCGTGAGCCAACGAATAATTCGTAGGGGACTGATATGGATGTCGTGGAGAAGATCTCCTACATCATGTGTGCCTTTGGTGGCCTTTGGATTTTGCTGCTTCAATACGGGATTCTGGTGCGAAAGAAAGACGAGCCCAACAGGGCCCTGAGATGGATTGGATACGGGCTCCTGGTCTCGGGCATTGTCTTGCTGGCGCAGGCTTGCCTTTAGGGATATTGTAACCGCTTGACTGACCCGGATTGCTGAGGACGAGGTTTGCGAAATGACGAAACAGAAGCCGGTTTCCTGGAAACGTATGTTACTTCTCATGGCCTCTGGTGTGCCAGTGTGTTTGTTCTTGTTGTTCGTGCTACGTCGGGAACGAGGCTGTCTACACTATCTCGATATAGTGGCAGTCGTCACCGCATTTCTCGGGTGTTGTTTTGTCGCGGTCGTTACTAAACATAAATCCGTAATCCACCGGCTATGCCGGTGAGAATTGAAAAGGCTCTGC
>CAYPZL010000137.1:0-15515 GCA_964415045.1 uncultured Pirellulales bacterium
CGAGTTGCCGGAGGTACTTCTGCATCCTACGCGTGTCCGTCGGAAAGCTCTGAAATACGTCCTTACGCCCTTGCTGGACGACACAGGCCACGGTATTCTGCTGTCGATGTCGAATCCGATATACTTAGGTTCCCCAGCGCGGCCTCGCTGCGCTCGGCCGCAACCAAAAACTCCGTTTCTAAGCCTTATCGTAACTACTGCAACGACAGGAGGTTACATTGATTTACGTCGAATCTTTGTCAAAAACTTAACGATGTTTGAGGTTAGTAGTATAGTGAGCCTCCTTGGCTGATGGGTTCGTGTGGCGTCAACGCAACGACCACGTACTTCGGAGCTAAGATAACTCCAAACCCTCGTCTGGGGAGGCTCCAATTTCATAGTCTATCTGGCCTGCGTACGCAAGAAACTCCTCATTCTCAGGCCAGATCCTTCGCTTGCGGCTCAGGATGACAGAGTCGTATCGCGCAAGAATTTTTCCATATCCGTATCACAGACAGCGCGACAGACCGCGCCGCACGCAGCCCCAGCCGGTCGAGGATGGCGGCGCCCGCAACCAGGAGTCAGTGGTTCATGGCACGGGTCACGGTCGCAGTTTGGGTTGCGACCACAAGCTGTTCTTGTTGTTCGATCTCTTTGACGCGGCACTATGCGACCGGGCCGAGGGAGTAGATTAAGGCGGCGAGGAGGGCGCCGAGGATGGGGCCTGCGACGGGGATCCAACTGTAGTTCCAGTCGCTGGTGCCCTTGTTCTTGATGGGCACGAGCTGGTGCACGAGGCGCGGGCCGAGGTCGCGGGCGGGGTTGATGGCGTAGCCGGTCGTTCCGCCGAGCGAGAGGCCGATGGCCATGACCACGAACGCGACCGGTATGGCGCCGAGCGAGCCCATGCCGACCTTGATCTCCGTCGTGGCCGCGCTGACTTTCGGTCCGGCGATGTACAGCACGGCCAGGATCAGAACGAACGTGCCAATGATCTCGGAGAGGATGTTGTTGAGAGGCTTGCGAATCTCAGGCCCGGTGGCGAAGGTGGCGAGGATAGCGTCCTTGTCGGTGCTGATGTCGTAGTGGTGCCTGTAGAAAAGCCAGACCAGCAGCGCACCGGCGGCGCCGCCGAGAAGCTGGGCGAAGATGAAGAGCGGGACCTTGGCCAGAGGGAACGTTTTGGCTGCGGCCAGGCCGATCGTCACGGCGGGGTTGATGTGGGCGCCGCTGAACTCGCCACTGACGACCACAGCGGTGAAGACGGCCAGTCCCCAACCCATGGTGATCACGATCCAGCCGCCGTTGTGTCCCTTCGTTCCCTTGAGACAGCAGTTGGCCACCACGCCGTCGCCGAGGAGAACCAGAATCATGGTCCCGATGAATTCTGCCGCAAACTCGCTCATAAGCCTTTCTCCGATTGGGTCGTCAAAACCAGTGCCGGCCGCACAGGCCGCCTGATGACACTCGCACTACCGGTCCCAGTCGCGCACGCGGTCCACGGCCTTGTGCCAGTTCTTCAGGAGTTTCGCGCGCGTTTCGGGAGCCATGTGCGATTCGAACTGGGCTCCCTTCTTCCAGATCCGCTTGATCTCGTCGAGGTCTTTCCAGTATCCCACGGCCAGTCCGGCGAAGAACGCCGCTCCCATGGCGGTGGTCTCCAGCGTCTGCGGCCGGATGACACGGACCTGCGTCAGGCCCGCCTGGAACTCCATCAGTGCGTCGTTGATCGAGGCGCCGCCGTCGACGCGCAGCTCGGTGATCGGGATGCCGGCGTCGTCGGCCATCGCGTCCAGCACGTCCTTTGTCTGGAAGGCGATGGATTCCAGGCAGGCCCGCGCGATATGGCCGTCGGTGGTCCCGCGGGTGATGCCGAAGATGGCGCCGCGCGCGTATTGGTCCCAGTAGGGGGCCCCGAGCCCCGCAAAGGCCGGGACCATGGTGACGCCGCCGTTGTCTTCGACCGAATTGGCGAGCGCCTCGACCTGTTCGGATCGGGTGATGCAGCCGAGGCCGTCACGCAGCCACTGGACGACCGCGCCGGCGATGAAGATACTGCCCTCGAGGGCGTATGTCACTTTGTCGCCCAGCTTCCACGCGACGGTGGTCAACAGGTTGTTCTTGGAATCCTTCGGTTTGTCCCCGGTGTTCATCACGATGAAACAGCCGGTGCCGTAGGTGTTCTTGATCATGCCCTCTTCGGTGCACATCTGGCCGAACATGGCGGCCTGTTGGTCGCCCGCGATACCGGCGATGGGGGTATTCGCCGCGGGAAAGGTGCTCACCGTCACGCCGAACGGCTCGCTGCAGCTCTTGACCTCCGGAAGCATGGACAAGGGCACGCCAAACAGCGCGCACAACTCGTCGTCCCATTTCTGCTGGTGGATGTTGAAGAGCAAGGTTCGGCTGGCGTTGGACATGTCGGTCGCGTGGACCCGGCCGTTGGTCAGCTTCCAGACCAGCCAGGAATCGACGGTGCCGAAGGCCAGCTCGCCGGCCTCCGCACGCTCCCTGGCCCCCTTCACATGATCCAGAATCCACCGAACCTTCGTCGCGGAGAAATAGGCGTCGATGACCAACCCGGTCTTTCGCCGGATCATCTCGGCATGCCCGTCGCGCTTGAGCTCGTCACAAAACGCCGACGTACGGCGATCCTGCCAGACGATGGCGTTGTGAATCGGCTCGCCTGTTTGGCGGTCCCAGACGATGGCGGTCTCGCGCTGGTTGGTGATTCCGATGGCGGCGATCTGGTCCCCGTTGATATTCAGCTTGGCCATGGCCTCGGCTGCCACGCCGGCCTGACTCGACCAGATCTCCTTCGGGTCGTGCTCGACCCAGCCGCTCGCAGGAAAGATCTGCTCGAATTCCTTTTGTGCCACCGCACGGATATTGCCTTCCTTGTCGACGACCAACGCGCGGGAACTGGTGGTGCCCTGATCGAGCGCCAGGATATAGGTCACTTCAGCCATAACAGAACGCCTCAATTCGTGTTGATGGACCCGGTCCGGAGCCAACCGTGCTCTTCAAAAGGCCTCAATAAACCATCTACCAGGTTTCGTGTCAAACCTTTGTCCCCCGGGCGTCCCTTTCATGGCAGCGGTCGTGAGGGGCGTGCGGCACGGACCGGAAGTCTCGCCTATCGTTCCATCTCTGGATGGGCCGGTTGTGATCTGACGGTGGATGGTTTTGGCCTTGCATGGCGGGGCATTTGGGCGTACGATACGCGCTGGAGGTACGGACGAGGGCAGTTGATGTTTGGCAGGGCCTTGTAATGTCGTCTGACAGATTGCGGATGTACCGGAAGCCGAATTTGCGTAAGCCCCGGCTGTTGCTGGGTTTCTCGGGCTGGATGGACGGCGGCGACGTTTCCAGCGGCACCCTTAAGGTGCTGATCGAGCGCCTGCGGGCCCAGCGCTTCGCGGAGATCGAGCCGGAGGGGTTTTACATCTACAACGTGCCCGGTGGCATGGATGTCTCGGCCCTCTTTCGGCCGCATTGCCGCATTCGCAAGGGGCTCATCCGGGCCTTCGATTTTCCTGAAAACCCCTTTTACGTCGTCGAAAACGCCGATTTGATTCTCTTTTTGGGCAAGGAACCCAACCTCCTCTGGAGCGACTACGCCGACTGTATCTTCACGCTGTGCCGGGAGTTAGGCGTCGAGATGATCTATTTCATCGGCAGCGTCTCCGGCCTGGTGCCACACACCCGCGACCCGCAGCTTTTCTGCTCGGTCTCGAAGGTGGGGCTCAAGCCGCGGTTCGACGATTACGGCGTGAAATTCAGCGAGTACGAGGGGCCGGCCAGCATCGTAACGTATTTGACGACAAGAGCCAAAGATTGCGAGATCGACATGGTCAGTCTCGTGGCGACCGTGCCGGCGTACGTGCAGGGCAACAATCCCAAGTGCATCGAGGCCGTGACGAGACGCATCGCCGGCATGCTCGGCGTACACGTCGAGATCGACGACCTGCGGACCATGGCCGACGAGTTCGAGCGCAAGCTCAGCGAGATCGTGCAGGAGGAGCCCGAACTGGCCCAGAACGTCGTAAAGCTCGAGGAGAACTACGACAACGAGGTTTTCAATAACGAAATGGGCGACTTGAAGCAGTGGCTGCACCAGAAGGGCATCCGGCTGGACTGATCTCGCCCGCAACACCGCATGGAGGTATCAGCAATGCGAAGCTTTCCCTTTTTGACACGAATGCGGCGGGCGTTCTTGACGGCGGCCGTGGCAGGCGTAACTCTTTGTACGACCGGAGTTTCGCAGGAGATTGTCGGCCAGCCGGGCGAAAGCCCCGAGCAGCGCGACGCTCGCATGAAATGGTGGCGGGAGGCCCGGTTCGGGATGTTCATTCACTGGGGCGTGTATTCCGTGCCGGCCGGGACGTACAAGGGCAAGCAGATCGGCGGCATCGGCGAATGGATCATGAACCGGGGCAAGATCCCGGTCGCCGAGTACAAGCAGTTCGCCAGGCAGTTCAACCCGGTCCGCTACGACCCGGATGCGTGGGTGCGGCTGGCCAAGGAAGCCGGCATGAAGTACCTCGTCATCACTTCGAAGCATCACGACGGCTTCGCCCTGTTCGATTCGGCGGTGACCGACTGGGACGTGGTCGATGCCACCCCGTACGGCAAGGACCTGCTGGCGCCGCTGGCCGAGGCGTGCCGCAAGCACGGCATCAAGCTGGGCTTCTACTACTCGCAGGCCCAGGACTGGAACCATCCGGGCGGAGCCGCGGCGGGGGGGCATTGGGACCCGGCCCAGGACGGTGACATGGACGCCTACATCCGCAATATCGCCGCGCCGCAGGTGGCCGAGATCCTCTCCAACTACGGCAAGATCGCGGTCCTCTGGTGGGACACGCCGACCAACATGAACCGCCGGCGGGCGGACATGCTGCGGCCGCTGATCCAGCTCCAGCCGGGCATCATCACCAACAACCGTCTGGGCGGCGGCTACGGCGGCGACCTGAGCACGCCGGAACAGCACATCCCCGCCACCGGCATTCCCGGCCGCGACTGGGAAACCTGCATGACGATGAACAACACCTGGGGCTTCAAGAGCTACGACCACAATTGGAAATCCACCGAAACGCTGATTCGCAACCTCGTCGACATTGCGAGTAAAGGAGGCAACTACCTGCTTAACGTAGGCCCGACGAGTCTGGGCGAGATTCCGCAGCCGAGCATCGAGCGGCTCAAGGAGATCGGCAAGTGGATGAAGGTCAACGGCTCGTCGATCTACGCCACGACGGCCAGCCCGTTCTCGCGTCTGACCTGGGGTCGCTGTACGAAAAAGGTGCGCAAGAACGGGACGACGCTTTATCTGCACGTGTTTGAGTGGCCCGAGGACGGCACGTTGCTGGTTCCGGGTCTGCGGAACAAGGTGCGCCGGGCGCGGTTGCTGGCCGACGGGCAGACGCTGAAGGCCCGCACCGGCGCCGACGGCGTTGTGATCGAGGTGCCCGCCGAGCCGCTGGACCCGATCGATACGGTCATCGCCCTGCGCGTCCAGGGTGAGCTTGACATCGAGAAGGTCCTGCCCAGGCAGGCGGCGGACGGGACAATGACGTTGCCTGCTGCCATGGCCGACATCCACGACGTCGGCGGCGGTTCGATGCCGCAGGTGGAGTCCAAGTACGGCAAGCCCAACATCGGCTTCTGGCTCGACGCGCGGGACTGGGTGAGCTGGCAGTTCAAGATCGGCAAGCCGGGTCGCTTCGACGTCGTGGCGAGCATCGCCTGTCCGGCCTCCGGCAGCAAGTTCGAGGTAGCCCTCGCCGGCGAGAAATGGGCCGCCGAGGCTCCGAATACGGGCAGCTACGAGCGTTTCAAAACGGTCACGCTCGGCACCGTCGAGGTGAGCGGCAAGGGCACGTGCGAGCTGAGCATCAAACCCGTACGAGATCACTGGCAGGCGATGAATCTCGGTACGGTTGTTCTCAAACCGACCGACTGACGGGCCGCGTTGCTGCACGAGCATGGCAGCGAGGTCCGGCGAAGAAAAAGAAAGGGCTGCAGGCGATGCCTGCGGCCCGCTCTTGGCTTTGTGCTCCTCCGTTCCCGGCCGGCCCAGCCTGGAATTCAAGCGGCTTGTCTTTCAGAATCTGCGCAAATCTGCGAAATCTGCGGATTGAAATCCTGGTGAGAGAAAGCCCGATTTAGGCAAGACGTATCACGGTTGAGGAAGGGAGTCTGCTGGAGATGATTTCGGCGGCGAGGTTGGTCCATTCTTGGCATGCGTCGAGGATCACACTGTCGGTGGTGACGACGACGGTGTCGGCTTGGCTGAGCTCGGCGTCGGGGCTGAGGGTCAGCCGGATGTCCCAGTTCCAGTGGTTCTCGCGGGCTAATCGGGCGATGAGGGTCTTGAGCCGGCCGCTGTTGGAGACGGGGCTGTCCAGCAGCCACAGGGCTTGCGGGACGCCGATCTGCGTCAGGAATTCGCCGATGAGTGTGACGGCCGGAATGGTCTCCTCGACCCTGCGATACGTGCCGTGGATGCTGGCGAGGTCTCGAAAGCAGCCGTCGCGGCCTTGAAAGATCAGCCCGCCGCTCATGGCGGCCTCGACGGTGATCAGCAGGTTGTAGCCGTCAATGGCGATGGGGCGGCCCGCGAGCTGATCGACGCCGACGCAGTGTTCTCTGCGTGCTCTTAACTGCTGGTCGGAGCACGCGCTGCGCATCACGGCCAGACGCTGTCGTTGCGTCAGTGAGAAGCGATCGCCCACCAGCTTCAGAGCGCTTTTATCGGCATACCCTTTCGTACGCAGAAGCGAAAAGTCGGCCAGAGCCGCGCGGAGGCCGCCCAGGGCCTCGGGCGCAAAGAGCTTCGCATCGGCGGGATGCGGTCCTCGATGGCTGCGCTTGTCGGGCATAGTGAAACCTCGTGGCAGAGGCTATACTCGCTCGCCTTTCTTCCGCCTTTCGTTGATCTGTTCGCGGCTGCGCTGCTGATATTCGCGCAACGTCTCGATTCCGTACTCCTTGAGCAGCTTTCGAACGCGCACGCCGGGCTTCGTCGCGCGGAGCAGCCACCACGGGGCGCGCGGATCGGAGGGCGAGGTCGGGGGGACCCGTTCGGCTTCGATCTCGTCACCATGCTCGGCGAGCAGTTTGTTGACTTTCTCGCGATTGAAATCGACGTGCATGAAACTGCGATCGAGATCGAGCGTGGCGATGAACTGTCTGTCGCGCGGTTTCTCGACATCTTGCAGCGTCTCGCCCGTGATGTCGATGATATTGCCGACGCCGACCGGGACGATGTAGTAATGATAGAGAATGGCATAGGCGTTCAAGGGCGCGCCGCCGCTGTAGGCGCTGGGCCAGAATACGATGTCCGCGTCCAGGGCGTCGCATTGCTGCCACAGCTCGGGGAAGTTCAGATCGAAGCAGGTGAGAATGCCGATCTTGCCGAAGTCCGTCTCAAAGACCCTGGCCCCTTCCCGACTGCAATGCAGACCTTCGCCCCAGAAGACGAAGACCTTGCGATACCGCCCGACGAGCCGCCCCTGGCGGTCGATCAGCACGGCCGTGTTGTACTGCTCGTCGCCGGCCTGCTCGCGTATCGGACAGATCACGTACATGCGGTATTGCCTGGCCAGGCGCGCGACGGCCTCGGTGGTCGGCCCCGGGATCGGCTCGGCCCGGGTCCCCGCGAATTCCTCTGGCAGACAGGCGATGTCCACACCGTTCTTGCCGGCGGTGTGGAGATGATCGGTGGCCAGTTTGAGCTTCTCGTCGTGATCGCCGCCGAAGCCGATGCAGATCGCGGCCACGCGCACCTGTCGGCCGGGGAGCTTGTGCCGGTCCAGTTGCGCCGCGGCAGGTACGGCCAAGCCAGGGGAGAGCACCGTCAGAGCAAGCAGAAACGCGGGGAATATCGACCGGCTGTTCATTGTCCCTTCCTTCTCCATTTCACCATATCAATGCGCGAGGGCGATCGCGCGGACGTTTTCGACGAGTCCTCGCGGTCCAGTCTATCGGCCGGCCCAGTGCTGTCAAAAACAAATTGACAGTGCGGGTAGCGGCCACTAAGATGCGGCTTTCTCCAAGCTTCCGCAGGATAAATCAATGCCCAGTCATAACTTAGCACGTATTGAAATCGATGATTTGCAGGTCATCGGTTATTCGGTCGCCGGCGAGGAGACGGTGGTGGCGCTTCCGCAGCTCGACGTTTGTTTCGACGTCGGCAAGGCGCCGGACCAGATCATTTCCGTCAACCACGTCTTGCTCACGCATGGCCACATGGACCACTCGGCCGGGTTCGCCTACTACCTCTCGCAGCGCAAGTTCAGCGGGCTGCCGGCCGGCACGATCCTCGCTCCCGCCAACCTGATCAAGCCGATGCGCACGATCATCGACGCCTGGGGATACCTTGACGGCAACAAGGTCCCGGTTACGCTCGTAGGAGTCCGGCCGGGCGACGAGCATCCGATCAAGCCGAACCTCTTTGCGAGGGTCTTTCCCACCAAGCACAGTGCCGGGTCGGTCGGATTCGCGGTGATCGAGAAACGCAAGAAGCTCAAGGCCGAATACCACGGCCTGAGCGGTCCCCAGCTCGTCGAGCTCAAGAAGCAGGGCGTCCAGATCGACCAACCGCTGGAGGTCCCCATCGTCAGCTACTTAGGCGATACGCAGTACGTGGATTTCGCCCAGCTCGAGTACGTCGCCCGCAGCAAAATCCTGATCGCCGAGTGCACCTTCTACGAAGATGAGCACGCCGGCCGGGCCGCCGCCGGCAAACACATGCACATCGACGAGCTGGCCAAGCTCCTGGGAAGCATGCAGAACGAGCACATCATCATCACCCACACGACCCAGCGCACCCCCATGCACGAGGTCCGCAAGATGCTCAAGGCCGCGCTACCGTCGGACATCTACGAGAAGGTCATCATTCTGATGGACCGGCGCAGCAGGCATCGCGCTGGCGGGCAGCGCAAAGGCGCAGCGCAATAACCACAACGGCGGCCCCGACCGGCGCCAGGACGGTCCA
This sequence comes from uncultured Pirellulales bacterium, assembly GCA_964415045.1. Lineage (GTDB taxonomy): Bacteria > Planctomycetota > Phycisphaerae > Sedimentisphaerales > Anaerobacaceae > CAYPZL01. Next base: position 8,975 of record CAYPZL010000137.1, read on the forward strand.
GGCCAGGCCGGCAAAGTTGGAAACGATGGCCACACGGCCGAAATCGTGGACGCCCAGCGAGCGGGCCGTCGCCGCCTGAAAGAGCAACTGGCTTCCGATCAGAACGCAATCCGTCAATGCCAGCGCCGCCAGCAGCAGCACGAGGCCGCCGACGGGGATCGTTCGCAATCGTCGCACCGGACCCATCCAATCCGCCTGTCGAAAGAACAGCCACACGAGGAGAAGGAGGCCGGTGAGCGTTGTCGCCTTGACCGCGACGCCAAAGAGGCCGAGCCCGTACCCGCGCAGGCCGAGCCACGTCGCGACCATCACCCCGCCTTGCGAGAGGCCGCTGGCGATATAGCCTGCCAGCAGGTACAGCAGGACGCCCAGCGCCATCCAGGACAGTCGCTGCAGCGACCGGCGGTGGCCGTACACTTTGGCGAACTCGCCTTCCAGTTCGGCTGCGTCACCCAATCGATGACGCGCCACAAGAAACGCCTCCTCCTCGGAAAGCTCCAGTTTTCGAAGCCCCGCGACTTCCTCGCGCAAGTGGCTCTCCAACTCGTTGATCTCGGCGCTGTTGAGCGTCTCCGACGCCGCCAGGCGGTCGCGCCACTGCTCGATTCGTTTCTCCACGTCACACATGAGGTTGTCTCCCGTATAGCCGTTTCCCTGTATTGCGCGTCAACGGCGAGTGACGCCTGCGTATTGTCACTACCAGCTGCAGGCGGTTGGCATACGCCGCATAGTAAGAACGATCAGTACGCCCGCCAGCAGGAAGGGGAACAGCATCGTCCAGCCGAAGCCTACCCAACGCCAAGCGCCAACGATTTGGAGGAAGCCGTCCTCTGATAGCCTCCGGTACAAGAAAGGGCGAGCCGAGTTGATCACCCACCACGACAGCACGATCCCAATGGCAGCGAACAGGCCTACGCCTAGCGAGATCCACGCTCTCTGTACCGTGGTCTGTGCGCGCGAAGCACGACGGCGCAATGCGAGGACCACGATGAGGAAGGAGACCGCTACGTGCACGGTTCCTGTGGCAAGGACCAGCCATACGCTGCGCACGCCGGCGGCATAGCCGAGCCACGCCCATGCGGATGATGCAAGTGTGCCGACCCATGACACGAAGAGGTAGCCGAGGATACCGACGACCATCCAATAGAGGTGATTCGCATGGAGCTGGTGCGGGGGCGCTTCTGCGAACTCCGCTCGTGGAAGGCCTGTGTCGCTTAACCGGTGATACGCGATAAGGGAAGCCTCGTCGGCGGACAGCCCCGAAGCGGTCAGATGCTTGATTTCCTCGCGCAGGCGGCTCTGCATTTCGCCTGTTACCCGTGTTCGGTCTTTGCCGTCTGAGACGACAGAGGTCTGTCCTGTGGCCCGCTTGAGCCGTACGGAAAGGACAACCAATGCGGCCACCAGTAGGAACGGCATCATGAAGCCCCAACCGAATCCCGCCCAGCACTGGGCGCTGTATACACAGGTGTAGCACTCGTGTGGTACTATCCGGTCCAAGGCGACATTTGGCAATAGGCCGATCCACCACGAAGCTAAGACGGCGCAGGCCAGGAAGATGCTCGCACGTATCGAGATAGGAACATTCCGCGCCGTCGTCTGTGCGTAGGAGGTATAGCAGCGCAGGGCAAACCAGGAACCGGCGGCGAATAGCGCCAACCGCACGATGGCTGTGACAACGGCAAGGTGCTGCCAGGTTCGCACGCCGGCGGCATAGCCCAGCCATGCCGTTCCCCACGCTGCAATTGAGGTGACGTGCAGGAGGAGATAGTAACCCAGGACGCCGATGACCATCCAATAGAGCCGATGGGCCAGACGCCGGTGCGGGTGGGCTTTTGCGAATTCCGCCTCCAGAGCCGGCTTGTTCCCGAGCCGCCGCGACGCGACAACAAACGCTTCATCGTCGGATAGGCCGGACGTTGTCAGTTTCGCGATCTCTTCGCGCAAGTGGGTCTCTAACTCGTGGATGTCCGAGTTGCCCAATGTTTCCGAGGTTGTCAGGTCGGTGCGCCACTGCTCAATTCGCTTGTCTAACTCAGACATGGTGTTCTCTCCCACAATTGCTGTAAGGCGTTGTGCACCAGCATCCACTGGTCTCTGTGTTTGGCGAGGGCCTTGGTGCCTTGCTTGCGGAGTCGATAGTACTTTCGCTTGCGGCCGGCCTCGCTGGTCTGGGCGTACGATTCCACCAACCCTTGCCGTTCGAGGCGGTGCAGAACGGGGTAGAGCATCCCATCGGTCCACGCCATCTGCCCGCCGGAAAGCTCACGCACGCGCTTGATGATGGCGTACCCGTAACTGTCGCCCTCGGCTAAAATGGACAAAATCATCGGCGCCGCAGAAGCCGCCACCAAGTCTTTCGATACCGCCATATGCATACCTCCTGTTCTTTGCCTCAAAGCTATATGCATAGTAGTGCTATGTATGCGGGACGTCAAGAACAAAAATTCGAAAAATCAGAAAAAATTTTTCGCGAGGCGCAATGTGTGGGCGCAACCCCGTCGCCCCTGTCATGCTGAACGAAGTGAAGCAACCGGCCTGAGGAGGGCAGGTCGGCATTTCTCGATAAAACACGTGCGGAACCCGGATCCTTCGTTATCGCTCCTGAGAACATGGTTTGTGCCGAGAGTTGTAGGGTGGGGCTTGCCCCACCGAAAAGAGGATGGTGGGGCAAGCCCCACCCCACTGATGGTGACAACTGCCGCTGGTCTCTCTCGCACGGCGCGCCCACCACCAGGGCCTGCGGCCTTGACTGTCTCGCGCGTCGCGTACGCGGAAAGCTTCACATGGCGGGGCGGGGGTGGGTCAGGCAGAAGTCTACGAGTTCGTCGATGACGGCGGTGCCGGCGCACATGACTTTGTCGGCGCCGCCCCAGTAGAGTTTGAGGGTGCCGTCGTTTTCGGGGACGGCGGCGCAGGTGAAGACGACGTTGTGGACGTAGCCGACGATTTCCCACGGGTCCTCGGGCTGGAGGATCCAGCGGTCGCCGACGGCGATGATGCGGGCCGGATCGTCGAGATCGTGCATCGCGACGCCGAGGCGATAGACGCACCCGTCCATGGTGGGAAAGACGCCGTGATAGATGTTGAGCCAGCCTCTGCTCGTCTTGATCGGCGGGGCGCCGGGGCCGATCTTCATTTCGTCCCAGTGGTACGTCACCGGCTTCAGGATAACCTGCGAATCGCCCCAGTGGACCAGATCGCGCGAATAGCTGATCCAGATCGACCAGGGACTGATCTCCGAGTGGGGCCGGTCCAGACGAACGTACTTGCCGCCGATCTTTTCCGGAAAGATCACGGTGTTGCGATAGTCCGCCTGCGTAATCAGCGAGATACGTTCGACACTCTGGAAATCGGTCGTGCGGGCCAGGCCGATGCGGACGCCGTATTGCGAGTAGGCGCTGTAGGTGATGTAGTACGCTCCTTCGAGAAACGTAATGCGCGGGTCTTCCACGCCGAAGGCCTCGTACTGCGAGAAGGGCGCCTCGGTCCCCGGCGTCATGAAAGGCTCGCCCCGGGCGGTGAAATGAAATCCGTCGGCGCTCTCGGCCAGGCCGATGATCGACCGCCCCGTATCTAAGTGCGAGCGAAACAGCATGATATACCGCCCGTTGTATTTCGTGACACCGGCGTTGTGCACGGTCTCCACCGGGTACGGGACGTCGTCCTTCGTCAGGATCGGATTGCCTTCATAGCGCGTGATGATGTTCTTTTTCATGTCAGGTGCTTCCTTGCAGAGGGGCTTTGTCGCGTCCGTTTTCTCCTGCCCCCGGCCATCGGATTCGGACTTGCCAGCCAACGGTTCAAAGGATAGCATACGGGAGAAATTTCGCAAGGGTCGCCGAAGATCGTAGCGGGTCGGAGGGATTCGATTCCCTACGAGACGGCAACTCCCGGACGAAACGAAACCCGAACAGGTGAAAGGAGACAGACACCATGAATCGACGTACGTTTCTCAAATCCGCAGCGGCGGGGGCGGGGCTGGTCATTTTGCCCAGCGGCGTGCTCTCCGGCGCCAACGCCCCGAGTAACAAGCTCAACGTCGCCATGATCGGTACGTGGGGCCGGGCCGACGCCCATTTCAACGCCATCTCCAGCGAGAACGTCGTGGCGTTGTGTGACGTGGACGAGAACCACATCGCCCACGCCGCCAAGCGGTTCCCCAAGGCCAAGACCTACGTGGACTGGCGCAAATGCCTCGACCAGAAGGGGCTGGACGCCGTGATTTGCTGCACTACGGACCACACGCACGGCCACATCGCCACCTGGGCGCTGAACCGCGATCTGCACTGCTACATGGAAAAGCCCCTGGGCATCACGGTCGAAGAGGCCCGTATCGCCCGGGCGAAGTATCTGGAAAAGAAGCACAAGCTGGCTACTCAGGTCGGCACACAGCGTCACGCCCAACCCAATTTCAACCGCGTCCGCGAGCTGATCAGGGACGGCGCGATCGGCGAGCTGCAGAACGTCTACGCCTGGGGCAATCGCCAGCTCCGCCGTGACGGCTATCCGCCGGCCAAGGGCGAGCCGCCGGCGCACCTGCACTACGATCTGTGGATTGGCCCGTCGCCGTGGCATCCGTACAACCCCGAGTACTTCTCCCGCGGCCCCGGCGCCAACTGCCTGAGCTGGAACATGTACTGGGACTTCGGTGTCGGCCAGATCGGCGACATGGGCAGCCATACGATGGACCTCGCCTGGAACGCCATCGATGCGGAGCTGCCCACCACCGCCGAGGCCAAGGGCGAGCCCTACAACCCTGAAGTGACGCCCGTCGAAATGGAGTCGCACTTCGACATCCCCGCCAATGACTGGCGCCCCGCTATTCGCCTGGGCTGGTACCAGGGCGGCGCCATGCCCCGCACGCCGAAAAACTGGGTGGACCTGAACAAGATCGGTCACGGCGCGATGTTCAAGGGCAGCAAGGGCTTCCTCATCTCCGATTTCGGTTCGCGTCTGATCATCCCCTGGGGCAACGATGCCGATATGAGCTACTATAATCGCCGCGACAAGGACGAGATGATCCCCGACCTGGGCCATTTCCAGAAGGAATGGACCGATGCCTGCAAGGGTGATCTGAAGACTTCGTGCGATTTCAAATACAGTGGCGACCTCATTGAGACGATGTTGTTGGGCCTGGTCGCCTACCGCGCCGGCGAGAAGATCGAATACGACGGCGCCACCGGCCGCGTCACCAACAACGCCAAGGCCAACGAATACCTCAGCCGCAAGTACCGTTCCGGCTGGCCCCTCGACGGATAAGCTTCGACGGTTGTGTTGGATTGAGCGGTACGCGTCGACCGGGCGCTCGATACCGCTGCCAGATACCACCCCGGCTTGCCCCAATACGGGGCGGGCCGGGGTGTGTGTTCCCAGTCCATTCCCGGCCCATGAAATTGGGACGTCCGCTCGATTGGCACCCCCGGCATGTCTCTGACATTCTCGGTTCTCCTGACACTCCTGAAGAGTACCCCGTTGCCCTCAAAGGGATTGCCATTTTCCCGGCTGTACGGTTCGGGCCGGCTCTACACCGCCGCCCACCCAGGCTCGCTCCGGGCCGACGAAGAAAATCACGTCCCCGGGCGGGTTTTTTTGCTTGAAATTTGCCGTTTATGGCATAGATTTGTCCCAGCGGACATGCTTTGACGTGCTGTTTCTTGAGATAGCCGCAACGCTCCGGCCAAACCGCGAGAGCCGGGCAAAAGAGGAGGATGGGCAACTCGTTGCCCATGCGGTTTTCGTCAAGGCGTGGTACGCCCGAAGCGCAAAACCGAACGTGCGAAAAATGAGGAACGATCCATGGCTGAGATCAACGACGACAGGCCGCACTTCTTCGACGACGACGGAACCGAATTGAATCCGGACCTGGTCCCCAAGCCTGCCCTCTGCGTCTCCTGCGCCAAAGACGCCGACCCCAACGAAGAAATGCTCTGCAACCTCAACCGCCTCGACCAGCAGGGCGAAGCCGAATTCAGATGCGCCGCCTACGAGCCGAAGACGATGTGAGAATCAGTATTGCGTTGTCTGGTAGCGAGACTGACTATGTCGCAAAATTCTCAACTTTTCCCTTGACTTCTGAAGTCGGCGTCTTAAAATGCGCGCGTTGGCGTGAGTTACGCACCTTTGATGAGTAGTTCCTGAACAAACGCGGGAACAGACACCGTTGAGAAGCTTCTTTGAATCATCCCGCCACGCTTGACGTGCGCCCCACGCACATTCAGTACCGGGCGTAGCTTTGCATCTTTGTGCTTCTGTTGGCTTCGAGCCGCGCCTGTGTGAGAGGTCTCGGAGGGCCAGAGAATGGGCAGTGTGTTCCACGAAATCCGGCCAAAGCTCTCGTCTCGCGGAGAGGGAATCCCACTTTTATGAAACGGCACCGGGTGTTAGTGGACACCTTCGGGCCTATTACAGAAAGGAGGTGAGCGACAAGAACATGTTTTCGCCGAGGGGTGTTGGTATCTCCCGTCATGTGCTGTGCCCGGGGATAGCCCAGCGCGGCCTCGCTGCGCTCGGCCGCAACCAAAGAGGGATAGAATGTAGC
>CAYPZL010000138.1:0-15490 GCA_964415045.1 uncultured Pirellulales bacterium
AGCCTTTTCAATTCTCACCGGCATAGCCGGTGGATTACAGATTTATGTTTAGGCTCGTATTTGAACTGCCAGTCGTCCCGGATCGGAACCAGGAACGAGGCCTCGCTCCAATAGTGAAAGTCCCCGTCGCTGGCCAAAGCCACCGAGCCGGCGCCGAGAAGGAGTGCCGCTACAACGATGACGGTAATATTCCTGATTGCGCTGCTTGTATCTATCACGGGGCCCCATTCATGGTGTCACTGCGTTCGAGAGATTGTAACGCCGCCCCGGCCAAATGCAGCAGGCGCAATAACAAAGGGCTGCGCGCGAGGTCGCAGCCCGTGATTTGTTAATCCGTCGTGCCGCCGGTTCGACCGCTTTGCGTCGCGGCCTGAGGCGACCCTCCGTCCCAAGTGTGCCTACACGCCGGAGGGGACGATGAAGATTTCGACGCGGCGGTTCTTGGGATTGCCCTTCTTGCCGGGAGCGTTCGGGGCGACGGGACGATACTCGCCGAAGCCGCGTGTGCTCAGCCGCTTGGGATCGACGCCGCTGCTCTCCATCAAGGTCACCACGGAGATGGCGCGGTGCGAGGAGAGATGCCGGTTGGTCGGATGTGCCGCCTTCGTGGCGGGCCGGGCGATGCGCATGTCGTCGGTATGTCCGGCCACGATGATGCCGAACTCCTTGGCCGCGTCGCTGTTGAGGATCCCGCACAGCGTCCGCACCGCCTCGGCCGCACTGGTCGTCACCTGGTCGCTGCCCCGTTCAAACAGCAGGTCGCTCTTGAACTTGACCAGCCCTCGTTCCGAATCGTACTCGACCATCTCGTTCTGGTTGGCGAAATCCTCCAGGGCCGTGCTCAGCTCGACCGGCAGCGGCGAAATCCCCAGAAGCTTCTCCTGCATCGACTTGATCAGCTCTTCCTTCTTGGTCAGGTCCTCTTCCAGGGCCGCGATCTTCTGACGCAGCGTATCGACCTCGACGTCTCCGGTCTGCTCGGCGGCGGTCAGACGCCGCTTGAGCTGGTCGAGCTGCAAACGGGCGGCCTGAAGCTCGCTTTCCAACTGGTCGATCCGATCCTGCTGCGTCCGGTTCTGAAGCCGCAAATCCTGCAATTCCGAGCTGCAACCGTTGACGAAGGCCATGCCCAGGCATACCACCAGCGCGATCAAAACGGTCGAAAATTTCACACTCCGCATCAGTCAATCCTTTCCAACGATCAGGCTATCCTACGTTTTTCTCCCGTCCCCTGCGGGACAAGCGGATGGTTCAGAACGTCGTGCGGCCGGGCCACACATACCCGACCCGACCACCGCGATGGTAATAGAACGGATTTGCGCCGGGCCGTCAAGGGTAATTTAGATAATCTCACCCCCCGCGACACCCGGTGAAACACCCCCAAAGCCACGCACGCGCCGAACGCATTTGTATCGGACGACGCACGCGGACCCGGCGTTTTTTCTTCGGCTTTCCTGCGCCGTTCGCCTCCGTGACATGCAACGCGCCTCGTTCAATAGCCCAGACAAACGCCAACCCTCCCCTGATCCGCGAAGTCCGTAGCACGAAACCCGAAACAAATCCAAACCTCAAATGACAGAAACCCCAGACAAGGCCCTCCCGCCCGCCGTTTCGAGCATCGAGATTCTGGCCCTTCGCGCTTGTTTAGGATTCATGGTTTAGAGGGTGTGTGAAAAGTCCAAGTAATCGTGGTCGATGAGCCGATCCATCCCTTTGATCTCTTGCACACCCATGTCGATTCTCCTTATAAACCAACGGTTCATGAGAAGTTCTCGACATCCAACCCCGGCCCCCTTGAGCCTGTCTCGCGCTGTGGTGTTAGTACCGGTTGGGGCGGGCTGTCAAGGGCCGGATTGCGGGCTTCGTGAGGCGGGGGGGGGGGAATTGAGGACGGGCTATTGATGATTGGTGATTCGGGCGTTGTTTCGGATTTCGGGCCTCGGGTTTTCGCTTTGTAGAAGCGAGTCGTGGGGTGGGGAGAAAGCTGGCGCCGGGGGAAAGTAGGGATTTACTGATTGGGGGGTGGGGGGTATAATCGTCGGGTTTGGGTCGGTGGAAATCCGGCATTCTTATTCGATGCCTATCTGAAATAGAAAGGAGAACAACGAAATGGCAGCGACAATTTACTACGAGAAAGATGCTCCGATCGCACCGCTTCAGGGCAAGAAGGTGGCGGTCATCGGTTACGGCAGCCAGGGACACGCCCACAGCCAGAACCTGCGCGACAGCGGGATCGAGGTGGTCGTGGCCGAGCTGGAGGGGACGGACAACTTCAAGCTCGCCACGGAGCACGGCTTCGCGCCGAGCGACATCGCGACCGCCATGGACGGTGCGGCCCTGATCATCATCACGTTGCCCGACGAGATCCAGGCCAAGGTCTACGAGAGCCAGATCGCCCCGAATCTCAAGGCGGGCCAGACGCTGGGCTTCTGCCACGGGTTCAACATCCACTTCAAATACATCGTGCCGCCCGAGGACGTCAACATCGTCATGATCGCTCCGAAGGGCCCGGGCCACCTGGTCCGCAGCGAGTACGTCAAGGGCGGCGGCGTTCCCTGTCTCGTGGCCGTCGAGCGGGACGCCACCGGCGACGCCAAGCAGATCGCCCTGGCCTGGGCCAACGGCATCGGCGGGGCCCGCGCGGGCGTCATCGAAACGACCTATAAGGAAGAGACCGAGACCGATCTGTTCGGCGAGCAGGTGGTTCTGTGCGGCGGCCTCTCGGCCCTGATCAAGGCGGGCTTCGAGACCCTCGTGGCCGCCGGCTACCAGCCCGAAATCGCCTATTTTGAGTGCATGCACGAGGTCAAGCTGATCGTCGATCTCATGTACCAGGGGGGCCTGAGCTACATGCGGTACAGCATCAGCAACACGGCCGAGTACGGCGATTTGAGCCGCGGGTCGCGGATCATCACCGACGAGACGCGGGCCGAGATGAAGAAGATTCTCGGCGAGATCACCAGCGGCGAATTCGCGAGAGAATGGGTGAGTGAATACCAGGGCGGACTCAAGAAGTTCAACGAATTGTACGACAAAGACCACAAGAGCCAGTTGGAGACCGTGGGCAGGACGCTGCGGAAGATGATGAACTGGATCGACGCGAAGGAGGTCTGATCCCCTTTGCCTCGATTAAGCAAGCCAGAGGAGAACCAATGAGAGCGGACGCATCGCGCAGGCGGAACCGAACGGGCCTGGCCCATGCGGCTCTGCGTTTGGCGGCTCTCTGGTTCTTCTCGGGCTTGTGCGGCTGCGCGGCGCTGTCGTACATCCCGCCGGAGCAGCTCCCCTACGCAAAACTCGCCGACCCCTACACCCGCACGCAGCTCAAGACCAGCACCACGCTGGACGTGCTGAGCCTGGCGCAGGCCCCGAGCTATCAGTTCGACCCGGACTCGGTCGGCAAGCTGCTGCTGAGCCAGAGCGACACCGCGGCGGCCCTGACGGGCCAGAGCAAGAACGGCCTCAAAAGCTGGGTCAACATCATCGTCTTCGACGAGTATCGCCTCACGGCCCGGCGCAAGTATTTCTTCTGCAGCGACGAGCGGGCCACCGTCTCGGCGACCGATCCGAAGCACTACCTGATCCCGCCGCGAAAGGGACTGCTCTTCGACGCCGAGCTCGTCCTCGATCCACAGCTCCGCACCACCCCGTACGCCACGGAGGAGACCCGGCAGCTCGCCGTCATTCGCTGGCTGGCCGAACAGGTCAACGCCGACGTCCGGGCCCTGACCGGCAGCGACGAGAAGCCGGCCCACGCCAACGAGCTGGTCGCGCTGGCGGGCATGATGATGAACCAGGTGTTTCGCGGCATCCTGATCGAGCTGGACAAATCACCCGGCCTGACCCGCAGTCTCGGTGAGCCCCGGGGCGTGGCGTTCCCGCACGTCAGCCTCGACACCGGCCACATCCAGATGCTCGTCCGGGACGATGTCGCCACCGTGAAAATCCGAGTCAACCTCCCCATGCTCGCCCTCCGGTAGCACTCGAGTCGGCGACCTTTGTGGAGAGCCATGAAGAGACGATTCGTTGTCCCAGGCATCCTGGTTGCCGTACTTGTCCTTTTGGGCCTCTGGCGCGTCCGCTACGTGCCCGAGGCGGTGGCCAACTGCACGCCCGTGGCGCGCGAGCCGAACATCGCGCCGGACTACGGCGGCGTGACCATCCCGCCGAACATTGCGCCGCTGAACTTCCGCATTCTCGAAAAGGGGCGGGCTTATTGCGTCAAAATCCATGCCGATCGAGGCCCGGCCATCGACATCGCCGACAGAACCGGCTCGATCCGCATCCCGGCGCGAAAATGGCGTGCCCTGCTGGAAGCCAACCGGGGCGGGCACGTCTTCGTGGACGTCTACGTCAAGACCGCAGGTCACGGATGGCGGCAGTTTCAGCGGATCACCAATACCGTCGCCGAAGAAGAGATCGACGGAACGCTGGTATACCGGTTCATGAAGCCCATTTACAATGCGTGGCAGGACATCGGGATTTACCAGCGCAGCCTGGCCGATTTCGATACGTCGCCGGTCCTGCACGGACGCTCCTTCGGCCAGGGCTGTCTCAACTGCCACAGCTTTGTGGACAACAAGGCCGATACCATGACGATTGGATTGCGCAGCGCGACCTACGGTAGCCATACGCTCCTGGCCCGTAACGGTGTTGTTCGCAAGATCGGGGCCAAGTGGGGCTATACAAGCTGGCATCCGAGCGGCCGGCTGGCGGTGTACTCGATCAACAAGGTGCGGCAGTTCTTTCATACCGGCGGCCTGGAGGTCCGCGATGTGGTGGACCTCGATTCGGCCCTGGTCTGTTATCACGTCGAAAGCAATAAGGCTGTGTCTCCGGCGCCGCTGGCGGAGAAAGACCGGCTGGAAACCTATCCGGCCTGGTCGCCCGACGGACGCTTTCTGTATTATTGCAGCGCCCCGGTCCTGTGGTCCGATCGCGACACGGTTCCTCCGGAGAACTACGACAAGCTGAGGTACGATCTCCGCCGCATCGCCTACGACGTCGAGACGGACCAGTGGGGCCAGGGCGAGACGGTCCTGGCCGCCGAGGAAACGGGGCTGAGCATCCTGCTGCCGAGGATCTCCCCCGACGGACGATTCCTTCTGTTCTGCATGTGCCGGTACGGATGCTTTCCCGTCTATCAGCCCAGCAGCGATCTCTACCTTATGGACTTGACGACCGGAGACTATCGCAAGCTGGAGACCAACAGCCCGTATTCCGAATCGTGGCACAGTTGGTCGGCCAACAGCCGGTGGATTGCCTTCAGCAGCAAGCGGCGGGGGGGCAGCCTGACCCGGACGTATTTCAGCTACGTGGACCGGGACGGACGGGCGTACAAACCCTTCATTTTGCCGCAGAAGGACCCGGCGTACTACGATTCGCTACTGGAGACCTACAGCGTTCCCGAATTGATCGAGCGTCGCATCAAGGTGAGCCGATTCCAGCTCGCGCGGGCGGCGCGTTCGGCGCCTTCCGTGGCGGTGGAGCTGCCCCTGACCGGGGCGACGCCGCAGGCCCGCCCGTCCGATCCGTGGCAGGAGCGCGAGTGACTGACCCGACGGCTGCCCGTCCGAGTGCAGGAGAATGACAAGCGTGCTCAAGAGGATAAGACAGGTTCCACACAATCTCCCGTTCCTGGTGTTGGCGACGGTCTACCTGTGGCTGGTGATCGAGCCGCACCTGATCTACCAGTCTTTCGGCACCATTCTCCCGGACGCACCGGCATTTCTGACCGGATGGCCGTTTTTGCAAGACGCTCTGAGCCTGCCCGGCGGGCTGGTGATGTACGCAGCCGGGTTCCTTTCTCAGGGGTTCTACCATTCGTGGCTCGGAAGCGCGATCATCGTGCTGTGCATGCTGTTGCTGTGCGAAGTGGCCCGGCGTCATCTCGCTGCCGCCGCCGGCGGTGCACGGACCGCCATCCTGAGCTCGGTTCCCGCGATCGCGGTCTTCTTGATCTGCAGCCGGTATAAACATCCCCTGCCCGCCTGCCTGACCCTGTTCGTGGGGCTGCTGTGTTCCCTTGTTTTTGAAAGAGTACCTCCGCCCCGCCCGGCGGTGCGTGCGCTGGTCTATTGCGGCATGGCGGCCCTGGTCTTCTGGTGGGCCGGCGCGGGAGGACTGTTCCTTTTTGCTGCTATGACCGTGATCCACGCGGTTTTTCTCCGGCGCAACTGGCGGCTTGCCGCCCTGGCCTTGCCGGCAAGCGCCGCCATCGCCTGGGCTCTCACCCAGTACGTGTTCCTTCTGCCGCCTCACCAGGCCCTTCTGACCATGACGCCGGCTGCTTCGGCAGTGACGGGAGGCATGAAAACGTTCTCCCGGGTCCTGGTCATCATCCTGTACGCCTTCGTGCCTTCGAGCGTACTGCTGCTGTTCCTGGGCAAGGCGGTTTTCCACAGGAGCGGGCTCCGCCCGAAGAAACGTCCCAGGCCGACGAAACGAAAGAAGGCGCCTGCCGCAGCCGAACGCCGGAGGTTGTCTCTGGCTCTCATCCGGAGAGCCGCGCTGACAGCTCTGCCCATCGCCCTGACTGCCGCGGGGCTCTTCTTCAGCTACGACCCCATGAGCAAACCCTTCGTCCTGGCACACGACTATGCTCTTCGCAAACAATGGGACAAGACCCTCGAGCTCGCCGGCCGTCTGCCCAAGGGCAGAAGCAATCCCTTCTTCAACCATGACATCATCCGGGCGCTGTACCATGCGGGCCGGTTGCCCGAGGCCATGTTCGACTTCCCGCAGACACCGCACGGGCTTATGCTCACGCATGAGAAGAAAGTGTCGTATCTGACCCAGGCGAGATTGTGCGACACCTTTTTGGAGCTGGGGCAGGTCAACCTGGCCCAGAAGCTGGCGTCGGAGATCCTGGCTGCCAAGAATCATTGGGCGCCGGCCCTCGAAAAGATGGCCTGGATCAGCATCATCAAGGGACAAAATGACACCGCCCGGGTCTATCTCAACGTTCTGCGGAAAGACCTGGTGTATCGCAAGACCGCCGAGGCGCTGCTCGGCGCGTTGGACGGCGGGTTCTCGCCGGCGCAGAGGGCCTACGTGGACCGAATCCGTTCCTGCATGCATCAGGCCGGAGACCCGGGGACCGGAAAAGATTCCATTGAGGTGATGCTGACGGGATTGCTCCAACGCAATCGGCGCAACAAGATGGCGTTCGAGTATCTCATGGCGTGCTACCTGCTGAGCGGGCAGGCTGACAAGGTCGTCGCGAACATGGAACGGCTCGGTGAGCTCGGGTATCAGGAAATCCCCGTCCTTTACGAGGAGGCCCTGCTGATCTATCTCGATTCGCAGAAGCGGAAAGTCGACCTGAGCACGCTGAACCTGAGGCCGGAAACCATCCAGCGCTACGTGAAATTTGTCCAGCTTAGAAACAGCGTGCAGCCCCACAACCGCCAGGCCGTACTCCAACGCCTCATCATCGAATTCGGCCACAGCTACTTCTTCTATTTCACCTTCGGCTGCGTCGGCGTGTATTAGCAACACACGGCCCTGTGTGTGTGAAAACATCCTGCCACCCGTAGCTGTCCAGGGTCCAAAACAACGCCGCCCGAAAATCGGCACCGACACCACGGCCCTTGTCCCCCGGATAAGAGCTTGACAGTGGCGGGGCGAACGCGGTAGAATACCGGATGCGTACGGGTGCCGACCGGTCCATACGCCCGGTGAGTGCGGAGTGTTGTTTCCTGCATCGGAGAAGGGCAAATGGGCAGGGCGCCGCTTCGGAGGGACAGGCGCTCGTCGTACGCAGACCGGAGCAGGATCAAGCCAACGCTAACGATATGCTCTTTGAAGGAGGACACTCATGTCTAAACAACTGCTTTACTCGATCATTGTTACCGTGGTGGTCGGGCTTGTTCAACCAGGCCTGGGCAACGTGCTCGACCCGAATCTTGTCGGCTGGTGGAGGTTCGACGAGGGCTCGGGCACCGTCGCGGCCGATTCCAGCGGGAACGACCTGCACGGCACACTGGTCAACGACCCGCTGTGGCGCGAAGACGGCCCGCGCGACGGATGTTTGTTCTTCGATGGGGCCGATGCGTACGTATGGGTCGCGCAACAGGATGCCCTGAATCCGTCGGACGGCAGTTTCACGATGTTGTTCTGGGGGTTCGTGGAGGCGGCCGCCGGGACCAGCGGCACCACAAATTGGGACCTGGCGGTGGCCAAGAGAGACACCGCCAGCATCGGGTACTACATCGGAGCGGACAGGAACCAGGGAGGCGGCGACGAGACGGGATATCGATTCATGCTGGGAGACAACGGCGCGAATCGCAAGGATACGCCTTTTGTGACGGTGCCCCTGGGAGAATGGGTCTTTGTAGCGTCGGTTCTGGACAGAGCCCAGAACACCCAGAAAATCTCCGTTGACGGCGGGCAGACCTGGGAGAGCACCACCCCTCCGGCCGGGCCCATCGAGCCCGTCCAGGACCTTGGGATCGGCTGGGACATCGGACAGAACAACTACTGGTACCATGGGAGGATCGATGACGTGGCCTTCTTCAACCGGGCGTTGTCGAACGGCCAGATCAACCTGATCATGCAGGAGGGCATGACTCCGGCGCTGGCCAAAGACGCGTATCCGAAAGACGGCGCCACGGACGTGCCGTTCGACGCTCTTCTGAGCTGGTCTCCGGGGCTGTACGCCTCGACGCACGACGTGTACTTCGGGACGAGTGCCACCGATGTCGAAGCGGCCACGAAGACCGATCCGCTCGGCGTGCTGGTCAGTCCGGATCAGAGTGCGTCGGTATACGATCCCGGCCCGCTGACACTTGGACAGACGTACTACTGGCGCGTCGACGAAGTCAACGCCCCGTCGGAGCCCGGGACCTTCAAGGGCGAGATATGGAGTTTCACCGTCGAGCCGGTTGCGTATGCCGTTGAAGGCGTCACCGTGACATACTCCGGCATCAGCCTGCCCGGGTCGGGTCCGGAAAACACCATCAACGGCTCCGGCCTCAACGACGACGACCAGCATTCCATGGAACTCGAGGATATGTGGCTCAGCTTGCCCGGAGCCGGACCGGACCAGCTCGTTTATGAGTTCGACAGGCCTTACAGCCTGTATGAGATGTGGGTCTGGAACAGCAACATCGAGGGCGAGCCCGCGATCGGCTTCAGCCTCAAAGACGTCACCGTCGAGTATTCCCTCGACGGCACCGACTGGATTCTTCTTGGTGAGGAGGAATTTGCCCAGGGGGCCGGGGCGGACACCTATACGGCCAACACGACCGTCCCGTTCGACGGCGTGATCGCCCAGTACGTTCGCCTGACCATCAACAGCAGTTGGATCTCACCGATGCAGCATGGTCTCAGCGAGGTGCGTTTCCTGTATACCCCGCTGCGGGCCCGCCAGCCGGAGCCGGCATCGGAGGCGAACGATCTGCCGCCCGAGCTCATTCTGAGCTGGCGTCCCGGTAGACACGCCGCTCAGCACGACGTGTATATGGACACCGACGAGCAGGCCGTCATCAATGGAACGGCCCCCGTCGTCTCGGTTACCGAGGCCGCCTTTGATCCCGGCATGCTCGACCTGGGCCAGACGTATTACTGGAGGGTCGATGAGGTCAACGAAGCCGACGCCATCGGCGTCTGGGAAGGCGATCTCTGGAGCTTCTCGACGCAGGAATTCCTCGTCGTGGACGACTTCGAGAGCTACACGGATTACTCTCCCAATCGGATTTTCCAGACGTGGATAGACGGGTGGGGCTTCTCGGAAGATGATTTCTTCCCCGATGGACACGACGGCAACGGCACCGGCGCCCAGGTCGGCAACATGGACCCGCCGTGGGCGGAGCAGACGATTGTCTACACCGGCAACCAGTCGATGCCGCTGACCTACAACAACGTCGCCCCCCTGTTCTATTCCGAGACGCAACGGTCCTTCGACGAGCCTCAGAACTGGACGTTGTACGGCGCCGGGACCCTTACCGTGCACTTCCGCGGCGCGCTGGACAACACGGGGCACCTGTATGCCAAAATCAACGGCGTGAAGGTGCCCTATAACGGCGACGCCGCCGACATCACCAAGATGATCTGGCAGCCGTGGAACATCGACCTCTCAACCGTGAATACCAACCTGGAGAGCATCCGGACCCTGGCGATCGGTGTTGACGACGCCGACGCGGCGGGCAAACTCTACATCGATGATATCCGGCTGTATCCCGAACCGCCGGAATCGACCATACCGGTCGAGCCCAATCGCGCCAACCTGATCGCGTACTACGCTCTCGATGGCGACGTCACCGACAGTTCCGGCAACGGCCATCACGGCGAGCTAATTGGCGACCCCGTGTACGTTGCCGGTGTGCGCGGTCAGGCCTTGGAGTTTGATGGAGTTGACGACCACGTCCAAATCGCCGACCACGACAGCTTGAATCCGCTGGAAGGCAGCTTCACGATCTCTTTCTGGGCGCAGCTCGATCCGATGCAGGGGACCAGTGGCACCGGCAACTGGGACATCGCCGTGGGCAAGCGCGAAGCAGGCAGTCGCGGATATTACGTCGGAGCCGACAGAAACCAGGGGACGGAAGACCAAGCCGGCTTCAAGTTCATGCTGGGCAACACCAGTTCCAGAAGAGTAGACACGCCCTATGGGCTGGTGTCGCTCGGCGAATGGGTGTTTGTCACCGCCGTTCTGGATCGAGAGCAGGATGTGCATAAGATTTCCGTCGACGGCGGTCACAACTGGATCACCGCCACGCCTCCGTCCGGCTCTGTCGCGCCGGCCCAGGACCTCGGGATCGGATTTGACATCGGGCCGAACAACTACTGGTTCCATGGCGCGATTGACGAAGTGCGTTTCTACAACATAGCGCTGTCCGACCGGGAGGTTGCCTGGCTCGCCGGCAACTGATTTTCGAGCGCCTGTTCAGAACCGAACGCAGACGAGCAGCGGGCAGGACGCCCTCAACAGCGTCCTGCCCGTCTGGTATAGCACCCAGGCCCATGAGGCCCCGGCGGCAGAGCCGGTCGCGGTCGTTGGGAAAATGAAAATCAAAATGCCAACCGTCACAAAGGAAGTTGACTATGCGCGCACGAAACGCTGATGCTCCTGGCGACCGAGATCGCCGGCAGAACAACGAATTTCTCATGTCTCATGCACGGTTTGCCGCTTGGGTCCTGCTCTTGTGCGTGGTGGCCTTTGCAGTGCCGGCCGCTCGGGCAGCCGACCAGGTGGTCCGCGAGGAAGCTCCTTTCCCCGTGATCGTCGACCCGGAGGCTACGGGTTCCGCCGAGCCGGTGTGCTATGAAGTGCTCCGCGGCGACTTTCACATGCATACGGTCTATTCCGACGGCTCACTGTCGCCGGCCGACCGCGTCATGGAGGCCTGGCAGTACGGCTTCGACGTGATCGCCATTACCGATCACCGCAATTTCAACGCTTACGAGCACGCTCTGCCCACCGCCGAGGCGCTCGACATTGTCCTGCTGCGCGGCATGGAGACGGGCCTCAACGGAAAGGAACACGTTGTCGCCCTCGATTTCTCGGCCGACTACGAGCCCCGCAACCCGCACCAGTGGGCCGAGGTCCCGGGGCAGGCGACAGTGTTCTATCAGGAGCAGTGGACCCGCCTGGCCTCGGCCGGCGGCTACGCGATCTACGCCCACCCGCACGTGGGGTTGAGAGAGACGATGCTCTGGGGCATCCGCCAGGGATTGCTTCAGGGGATCGAGCTCAAGAATGGCGTCGTCGGCTCCGGCTGGAACACCGTCGAGAGCCACGGCACCTATTGGTATCCTTTCGCGTTCGACTGGGCAATCGAGCACAATCTCACCATCTTCGCCAACTCCGACGTGCACGGCGCCCGCAGCAGTGTCGATCAGACGGTCACACTGGTCCTTGCCAGGGATCGGTCGAGGCAAGGCGTGATGGAGGCCCTTGGCGGCCGCCGGACCGTGGCGTACTTCAACAACATGCTCTGCGGCCACCAGTGGGTGCTGGAACTGTTGATGGCAAGCCTGGTCGATGTGCGCCTCGCCCAGATCGAGGGCGGCAGGACTTTTCTGTGCCTGCAAAACTACGGGCCGGTCGAACTGACCGCCCAGATCACGGGCATGCCCCTCGGCCCGGTCACCCTTGAGCCGTACCAGCAGATTCTCGTCAGCGTCAGGCGAGCGCCGGATACCGTCGAAATCAAATGGACGAATCTCTACGTCCGCCCCACGGAGAACCTGACCACCACCCACCCGCTCGCTACAACGACCGGGCCCAGCCCGGGATCGAGGTAGCAATTGGCTCATCGGTGACAGCCCTGTGATCCCCGCCGGCGCCGGTGCATGGCGTGGAGTCTCCCGCCGGCGAACCCAGGAGCCTTCCTGGAAGAGTGTGCCGCCGGCGCGTTGATGACGCGCTTCGGGGCGTCCTGCCAAAATGGCACGGCGACGTGACAAACCGCGGTCTTTTTCCGTCTGCGGCGTGTGCGTCGTGAGAGGTCGAATTTCGTCTAAATCCTTTAGTGACACGAGGTTAAGGTTGGGTCGCCGTCTGGCCCGGGCCGCTGGCACGGGTTTTGCACATCTTATGTTGGCGCCAGCAACGCTATGCGCCATGGTTGCGGTCGTGCGCTTAGGTATAGATCAGCCAGTGCCAACGTGGGAGTAAGGAAAGGACATGCATCATGGCTAAGATCATTGGAATCGATTTAGGAACGACTAACTCTGTAGTCGCGGTGATGGAGGGCTCGGCGCCGAAGGTGCTGGTGAACGCCTCCGGGTCGCGGCTGACCCCCTCGGTGGTGGGCTTTACCGACAAAGGCGAGAGGCTCGTCGGCCAGATCGCCAAGCACCAGCAGGTGACCAACCCCGAGAATACGGTCTTTTCGATAAAGCGTTTCATGGGCAGAAGGCACAACGAAGTCGCTTCCGAGGAGAAGATCGTCCCGTATAAGATCACCGGGGGCCCCAGCGAGCTGGTCAAGGTGGCCGTTCGGGGCAAGGAGTACACCCCGCCGGAGATTTCGGCGATGATTCTCCAGGACCTGAAGAAGACGGCGGAAGACTACCTGGGCGAAACCGTGACGAAAGCGGTCATCACCGTGCCGGCGTATTTCAACGACTCGCAGCGGCAGGCGACCAAGGACGCCGGAAAGATCGCCGGGCTCGAGGTCGAGCGCATCATCAACGAGCCGACCGCCGCGGCCTTAGCCTACGGCGTCGAGAAAAAGAAGAACGAGAAGGTCGCCGTCTTCGACTTCGGCGGTGGCACCTTCGATATCTCCATTCTCGACATCGGCGACAACGTCTTCGAGGTCCTCAGCACCAACGGCGACACCCACTTGGGCGGCGACGATCTCGACGCCCTGTTGATCAACTACCTGGCCGATGAGTTCAAGAAGACCGAAGGAATCGACCTGCGCCAGGACGCCATGGCCCATCAGCGCCTCAAGGAAGGGGCCGAAAAGGCCAAATGCGAGCTGAGCACCCAGCTGGAGACGACGGTGAACCTGCCGTTCATCACCGCCGACCAATCGGGGCCGAAGCACCTGCAGATCACCCTGAGCCGCAGCAAGTTCGAGTCCCTGGCCGAGCCCGTCCTCGAGCGGCTCCGCCAGCCCTGTCTCAAGGCCCTCCAGGACGCCAAGCTCCAGCCCAACGAGATCGCCGAGATCCTGCTCGTCGGCGGCTCGACGCGAATCCCGAAGGTCCAGGAGATGGCCAAGGAGATTTTCGGGAAGGAGCCGAACAAGAGCATCAATCCGGACGAGGTGGTGGCCCTGGGTGCGGCCGTACAGGGCGCGGTTCTTTCCGGCGACGCCGGCGTCAAGGATATCCTGCTGCTCGACGTTACGCCCCTGTCGCTCGGCGTCGAGACTCTCGGCGGCGTCATGACCCGGCTCATCGAGCGCAACACCACGATCCCGACCAGCAAGAAGGAAGTCTTCTCGACCGCCGCCGACAGTCAGACCACCGTGGACATCCACGTCCTGCAGGGCGAGCGCGAATTCGCCAAGGACAACCGCACGCTGGGCCGGTTCCAGCTTACGGACATTCCGCCGGCGCCGCGCGGGATTCCGCAGATCGAGGTCGCCTTCGACATCGACGCCAACGGCATCCTGAACGTCTCGGCCAAGGACCTGGGCACCGGCAAGCAGCAGTCGATCGTGATCAAGTCGAGCTCCGGGCTCAGCGATGAGGAGATCGACCGTATGACGCACGAGGCCGAGGCCCACGCCGAGGAAGACAAGAAACGCCGCGAGGTCGTCGATCTGAAGAACCAGGCGGATCAATTGATCTACTCCACGGAAAAGACGCTGAAAGAGCATGGCGACAAAGTCTCCGCCGACACGCGCGGGAACATCGAGAACGCGGTGACCAACCTGAAGGAGGCTGCCAAGGGCGAGGACCCCGAGGCGATCAAGAAGGCCGTCGAGAACCTCAGCGAGGCCGGCCAGGAACTGGGCAAGGTCCTCTACGAAGAGGCGGCCAAGAAACAAGCGGCCGCCGGTGCGGCACCCGGCGCCGCCGAGCAGTCCCAACAGGGCCCGCCCCCCGAAGGCGAGGTCAAACGCAAAGGCGGAGACGACGTCATCGACGCCGAGTTCGAAGCCAAGGACGAATAGCGCGGCGACGACGCAATCAACGCCGGGTTCGAAGCGAAACAACCGGCGTTGTGATAGATATACGGACAGGCGAAGGCGGCCCCAAAACCGCCTTCGCCTGAATCCACGTCCTTGAAGGCAATCGCTGTTGTTGTGAGGAAGCGCATTTGCAGCGAAAGCGGACGGATTTCACCAGAGCCCCCGGCAACAAAAACCCGCCCAGGTGCCGAGACCAAAGCTTTGGAGCATGAGAGGAACCGCGGATGAACGCCGATGAACCCGACCTAGCCTGCGGCCGGAACCAAATATGTACGCGCGCAGAGACGCCGAGACGCAGAGAACCGCAAATCTTGACCGTCTTTTTAAGCTCAGCGTCTCTGCGCCTCCGCGCGAAATCTAATCTCTTTTCTTACGGGAGTTTACATCACTATGCCGAGATTATCTGGAAAGGATTTCCAGTTGTTGCGAGTTAGTAGCACGCCCCGGCCTCCGGCCGCAACCAAATATCCTCTCGCCAGGAGCGCCAAGAGCGCAAAGAAGGCCTCAATGAAAACACTCTCCAACCTTGGCGATCCTTGCGTCTCTGCGAGAGACATGATGTCAATGCCCGCGATGGCTTGACCGAGATACGCACGCCCAAAGAGCTGCTGTATGAGACAGAAGAAGACATTCAACGCCGTGGCCTTCATGCGGAAGCTCTCTTTTAAGCGACCGGTTTTCGCTTGTTGTTTCGCCCGGATGCCGCCATAATACTCTCAGGAAGTTCTGGCAGATCTTGTGTGCGGATGTTCAGGTGCCAACGTGTTCGCAAATAGGCCAAATGGAAATCACACCGCCAGGACAAAGGAGCCGTATGGGGAACGAGTTGCCCATACTACGTCCTCCCCTTGAACCGCACTTCATTTTCTCTCGTTCGTGCACCGGTTCTGGAC
>CAYPZL010000139.1:0-15451 GCA_964415045.1 uncultured Pirellulales bacterium
GCATTGAAAATCTATCGATGCACGAGTGCTTCAGCCACTGGCAAGCGAGGAGTAGTGAATGGCGCAAGCCGATAGAGAGAATCCTTTGCCCCTTTACATCCAAGTACGAGAGGACATCCGCGGGCAGATCGAAAGCGGCGTGCTGCCGCCGGGGCATCGGCTGCCCTTTGAGCGGGAGTTGGTCAGCCAATACGGGGTCAGCTCGGTGACGGTCAAACACGCCCTGCGAGATCTGGCCAACGAGGGGCTCCTGGTCCGGATTAAGAGAAAGGGCACCTTCGTCTCACCGCGCACGAGTGGCCTCTCGGGTTCCGGGGGTTCCGGGCCGCGCACAAAGACGCTGGCGCTGATCATTCCGGACATCGAGGATCTGTTCATTTCGGAGATCTATCGCGGCGTGGCGGACGCGGCGCGTCGAGGCGGCTACCGGGTCTCCATCGTCAGCTCCGATCGCGAGGTTCGAAAAGAGGCCGAGAACATCCGCGATCTGGGCCGGCGGGGGGAGGACGGAGCCGTGATCTTCCCGAACTGGGGCAGGGCAAACGCGGAACAGGTATTCGAGTTGAAGCGAAACAAGTATCCCTTTGTGTTGGTGAACCGGTACTTCAGGGACATTCAGACCGATTACGTCGTGGTGGACAATCGCGCGGGCGCTTGCGAAGCGGTGGAGCATCTGATTCGGCTTGGGCATCGGCGGATTGGATGCATCGGCTGGGTGGACTGCACCGCGGTGGAGAACCGTTTGGCCGGATACCGCCTCGCGCTGGGGCGACACGGAATCGCGTGCGACGAGAAGCTGGTCAGAAGCATTTTGGACGAATCGAGGGACAGGTACGTCGGAGTCGAACCAGCCAGTGGGGGCTACCAGGAGATGAAGAATCTCTTGCGGCTGGAGCCACGCCCCACCGCGGTCTTCGCGGTCAGCGATCGGCTGGCCGTGGGTGCCATGCGGGCGATCACAGAAGCGGGACTGCGTATTCCCGACGATGTGGCCTTGGTCGGCTTTGACGACGTGCACTACGCCGCCGACCTTGATCTGACCACGGTCGCACAACCGGCGTTTGAAACCGGCAAGAAAGCTACGGAGATTTTGATTCGCAGGATCGAACAGAGGGAGAACCGCGACGGCTCCGACGGGAAGTTTCGGCAGGTCGTTCTGCCTGCGGAGCTGATCATTCGTGGTTCGTGTGGCGCACAACGGCCAACGGGGTTGACGAACTGCTGATCCAGTGATGACGCAGCGGGCGCAGGCGGTGCTCAATCATACACTCGAGCGAGAGGAGACAAGCGATGATGAAGATCGGTTGTGGAACGGTTTGCTTTCGGAAGCTGCCGCTGGAGGAGGCGATGGAGCGGATCGCGGGGGCAGGCTACGAGTACGTCGAGCCGCAGGCCACCGCGCCGTTTTGTCCGCACGTCGATCCCTGGAAAGACAATCCGGAACAGTTCAAGCGCCGCGTCGAGGAGCTTGGCTTCAAAGGGGCGTCCGCGCTGTGGTCCCCAAACGGCGCGATCATCCGCGACTCGGAGAGCGTAAAGGGCGTTTCGCAGGCTATCCGTTGGGCGAGCGCGGCGGGCATTCCGGTAGTCAACGCGGGCGACGGCAACAAGCCGGACGACATGTCGGAGGAGGATGCCTTGAAACAGATGGGCGATCGGCTTGCCCAAATCCTCGAAGTGGCCGAATCCTGCCAGGTCTATCTGGCCATCGAGCCGCACGGGACGTTCTCGCTCACCGCCGACGGGCTGAAGAAGATCATGGCCCTGAGCGACTCCAAATGGCTGGGCATCAACTACGATGCGGCCAACGTCCGCCGTGCCACCTACGTCGAGACCGTCGCCGGGGCGTACTCCTGGACACCCCATGGGCGGCGGCAGGACGAGGTGGCGACGCTCCGCGCGGTCGTCGACCGCGTGGTGCACTTCCACGTGAAGGACCTGCGGGGCGCAGAGTGCGTCGCCCTGGGCGAGGGCGACGTGGACAACCAAGGCTGCCTTGAGGTCCTCCGGGAGCACGGTTACGAGGGGGTGTTGTCGCTGGAGACCGAAGGAGAAACCAGCCCCGAAGAAGGGCAACGGCTGATCGAGCGCAGCCGCGAGTATCTGTTGAACGTGCTGGAGAAGTTACCAGAAGAAAACGAGGAACGAAAATGAAAGGATGTTTCGAAGATAACGACGTCGGCCAATTGAAGAAGACGTTCTGGGAGGCCGCTGATGAGGAGATCGACGCCATCTTGAAGGACTACGAAGTCCCGTCCCCTGGCGAGATGGACAAGCCGGGCTGCTACATCCAGAACACGGTGAGGGCTGCCCAGGAAGAGAAGAAACAGAAGAACGATATCGTCTTGATTCCCCTCGGTTCAACCGAAGTGCATGGACTCCACTGCGCAAGCAGCCAGGACACGCTCCAGGCGGCCCGGATCTGCGAGGCCGTGCGAAGGTACACGGCCAAGCAGGGAAGAGAAGTGAACCTGGCAATGTCTCCCTGGATGTACGGGAACCACCCCAAGCACCACGTCGGCATGTTGGGCACCATTCCCATAAGCCCTTCCGTGCTGGAGAGGCTGCTGGTGGATGTGATATTCGGGCTTTGGGCCGACGGCTACCGGAAATTCATCTTCGTCAACAACCACGCACAACACTGGATCATTACCGCGGCCATCGATTCGTTTGGCCTACGTTATCCGCAGCTTCCCTTCTATGCGGTGGCCTTTGACTGGTGCTCGGCCGTCTGGGAGTTCTTCCAGACCAAGGATAACGGAGGACCTTCATTTGAAGACGATTTCATCCATGCCGACGAGCCGGAGACATCGTTGGTGCTGCTCTTGGCGCCGGAGATGGTCGACATGAAACATGCCGTCGACACGCAGGCCCGCGGCTATCTTCCCGACGGGCATTTCAACAAGTCGGCCAATCAACGGGCGTCGCGACCGAACCTGTGGTGGAGCGTGAGGAACAACGGCCCGGTCGAGTTCGTGGGAACTCCCGAAGGAGTGGTAGGCAGGGCAACCATCGCCACAGCGGAAAAAGCAAAACGCCCGGTTGCCGCGGCCTTGTCGTATCTGACCCTTTTGCACGACGATATCCTGCAAACGTTTCCGCCCGGGGTTCTTCCTCCGATTGAAGAAGTGACGCTGTTCCAGCAAGAGGAGGTCGAGGGTTACTTGAAGAAACCGGGTGAGCCGGGTCATCTGAATCCGTACCGCCTGTGGCGACCGTTCTGAGGAGATCTCAATACAGCGATGAAGCATACAGTGAGAAACTACATCGACGGCCAGTGGGCACAGGCCGAAAGCAGCGGTTGTCTCGACGTGGAGAACCCGAGTACCGGCGACATCCTTGCGCGGGTGCCGCTTTCCGTGGCTTCGGAGCTGGACAACGCCGTAGCCGCAGCCAGAGCGGCCTTCCCGCAGTGGAGCACTACGCCGGTGGCCCGCCGCTGTGAGCCGCTTTACAGACTGGCGGAGATGATCCGCGACAACGGTGAGGACGTCGCACGAATCGTTTCGGAGGAGATGGGAAAATCCCTGCCGGATGCCGGAGCCGAGGTCAAGCGGTGTCTGGAGAACTGCCGGGTGGCCTGCGGTATGCCGTCGTTGATCCAGGGCGACAACGTCATGGACGTGGCCGCCGGGATCGACGGCGAAGTCATCAGGGTACCGGTCGGCGTGTTCGGGGTGATCGCCCCCTTCAATTTTCCCGCCATGGTCCCCTTCTGGTTCATGCCGTACGCGCTGGCCGCGGGAAACACGTTCATCGTAAAACCTTCTGAACAAGTGCCGTTGACGATGGAGCGGCTGTTCGAGTTCATCAACAAGTGCGGCTTCCCGCGCGGCGTGGTGAGCCTGGTCAACGGCGACAAGCACCTCAGCCGGGCGATGTTGGAACACCCGGACATCGCGGGCATTTCCTTTGTCGGTTCTTCCAAAGTGTGCCGCATTGTGGCGGAAACCTGCGCCAGAACCGGCAAGCGGTTTCAGGCCCTCGGCTCGGCGAAGAACTACCTGGTGGTCATGCCCGACGCCAAGCTGGACGAGGTGATTCGCAATATGCTCACCTCCTGCCTGGGCTGTGCCGGCCAGCGTTGCATGGCCGCCTCGGCTATTGCCTGCGTGGGTGACGAGGTGTACGAGAGAGTTGTCAGAGACTTCGTTGAGGCAGCCCGGCAGGCCAAGGTGGGCAGCCCGCTTGACCCGAAACTGACGGAAGAAGCCCTGGTTGTCGGTCCGGTGATTTCCGCCGCGGCCAAAGAGCGAATCGAGGGTCTCATTCAGACAGGCGTAGACGAAGGGGCCAGATTGGTCATGGACGGCCGCGGCGTCAGCGTCCCGGGCGGCAACGCCGGGCATTTTATCGGACCGACTGTCCTGGCGGATGTGAAGCCCGGAATGACGGTCGAGCAAACCGAAATTTTCGGGCCCGTCGTCATTATCATGAAGTTCGAGTCGCTCGACGAAGCCATCGAGGCCATCAACAGCCACCCGTATGGAAACGGGGCCTCGATCTACACGCAAAACGGTTACTATGCCAGAAAGTTCAAACTGGAAACGAAGGCCGGCATGATCGGCATCAATATTGGCATCCCTGCCCCGGTGGCCTGTTTGCCTTTCGGGGGCATGAGAGCCAGCCTGCAAGCCGACATCAAGGCCCAGGGCAAGGACGTGATCAACTTCTTTACGGAACGAAAAACAGTAACGGAAAGATACTGGAGAGAAAAGTAGGCGCTTACGCAGTTTACATCAGCAACAGATTCAGAACTGAGAAAGGAAATGAACGTGGTGGACAAAGTCAAGGCCGTGGTGATGACCGCGCCGGGAGAAATCGAAGTTCAGGAGCTTCCTTACCCAAAATTAGAGCGAGGCGCTTTGATCCTGAAGATGCGAATGTCGGGCATCTGCGGTACGGACAAGCACGCCTACCGAGGCGAGAAGGTCCTTTACGGCGGGACCGAAGCCGAACAGGAGATCGTCTATCCGACCGTCCACGGCCACGAGAATGTGGGCACCGTGGTGGAGATATGTCCGGAAGACAAGGACCTGATCGAGTATCACGGGCAGGAGCTCAAAGAGGGCGATCGCGTGACCATGTGTCCCAATGTCATCTGCGGGCGCTGCTGGTACTGCCGACACATCTTCGCCTATCCCTTCTGCGCCAAGAACACGACGATCGGCCTGTCCTTTCCCAGCGACAAGCCGCCTTACGTCGTGGGCGGCTGGGCGGAGTACATGTTCGTTCCTCCCAAAGCGTGGGTCTACAAGGTGCCGGAGGAGATGCCCGACGAGTTGGCCGCTCTGACCGAGATCTTCGTGGTTGCTGCCACTTTGGATCGGGCAAAGGAATTCTCACGCCTGGAGGCCCGGGGTTTCGGTTTCGCCGACACCGTGGTCGTCCAGGGAGCCGGTGCGGTGGGCTGCGTGCACGTTGCCAAGGCGAGAATGCTGGGCGCGGGCCGGATCGTCGTGATCGATGAATCGGACCAGAAGATGAAGCTGGCCAAGGAGTTCGGGGCCGACGTCACGATCAACGTCAAGGACGTTCCCCATCAAGACAGGATCACCATCATCAAAGACTTGACCGAAGGCCGAGGCGCCGACGTTGTGGTGGAAACGGCCGGCACCGCCCAGGCGTTCGTCGAAGGGCTGGACTACACCCGACGGGGCGGCACCTGCATCGAAACGGGCAGCTTTGTCGACACCGGCGAAGTTGCCGTCAACGTGCATCGCCATATCGCCGCGAAGAACGTTCTGATCATCGGCAATTCCAACCATCCGCATACCGGCTACTACCAAGCCATGCACATGATGATGAAGTACCGGGAAGAATACCCGTTTGACAAGCTGATTACCCACAAGTTCCGACTGGATGGCGGCAAAGAAGCGATGGAAAGGTCGTTTGACCCCGAGTGCCTCAAGGTGGTGTTCGTGCCGTGAGGGCACGTGGATAAGGAACCTGGTCGCCACAACAACTGGAGTCTGATGCAAGTCATGCGTGCCCCTTCGATCGTGAAGTTCAAGGTCGAGTTCGTCTCCCGGGATGTGCCCGACGATGATCGCGTCGGCCAGTTGCGTGCCTGGTGCGTTCGTTTCAACCAGAGCGGCCTGACGCCGAAGCTCGAGGATACCGGCCGCTCGTTGGGGAACCTGAGTTTCAGGCTCCAGCCGGATCGCCCGGCTTTCGTGATCACGGCTTCCACCTTGTCGTCCAAAGAGGAACTCGTGCCGGGTGACTTCGTCAGAGTGCTGCGATCCGACCGACTACGAGCAGTCGTCGTGGCGTCCGGCACCAGGGATCCCTCCAGCGAAAGCATGATGCACTACGAGATCTATAAGCAGCGGGAGGACATCGGCGCCATCTTTCACGGACATGACCGGGAGGTTACCGCTTACGCGTCTCTGCTTGATCTGCCGGTGACGACCAAGGAGGAGCCCCCGGGCACGCCGCAGTTGCTCGCCGAGGTGATGAAGATCATCGACGCCGGGGACTTTCTGGTGATGAAGAACCACGGGTTCCTGTCCCTGGGAAAGACCATGGACGAAGCTGGAAACCTGGCGCTGGAAGTCAAGAGGGAAATCCGTGTGAGGAGAAGCAAATGAGAAAGTGCGTGTTGTCGTGGGGAACGTTCATGTGCGACATCATCGCCTCGGGGCTGGACAAGGTGGCCGAGCCTGGGGTGATCGAGTACCTCACTCAACCGATCGAGCTGCGTCTGGGAGGACACCCTGTCGACCTGGTCATCGATCTGGAGCAGATCGGCGTCGATCCGGGCGAGATCGGTTTTGTCAGCACCGTGGGAACCGACGTGTTCGGCGACTTCCTCCTGCGGGAACTAGACCGCTATGAGTTCCAGCCGTTTGTCGAGCGGGTGGAAGGTGGTACCGGAAAGAATATGGTTCTTGCCGTGAAGGGTCGGGATCGCTTGGCCCATCTCGACCCGGCCGCATGTATGAAGATGTCAATCCGTCATCTTGAAGAGATATTAGAACAGACAACGCCTGAGTTCCTCACCTTCCGGCCCGGCTATACCAACCTCGACACCAAGATGGCCTCGCTGCTTGAACGGCTGAGAAGCGGGCCGCTTCGAGATTCGTTCTTGTTGCTTGATTTGTGTGCGCCTTACAAGAAACCGTGGAGCTATTATCTCCCGTTGCTTCGTCACGTCGATGCCGTCCATGGCAACAGCAAAGAGATCACCCGTGCCGCCGGTGAGAACAGCTTCCAGAAGGCAAGCGAGAAGATCCTCGCTCTCGGAGCCGATGCCGTGTTGCTTACGAAGGAGGAAGAAGGGGCGGAGATCGCGACTCGTCGTTACCGAATCTCGCAACCGTCTTTCCAGATACGGTTTGTGGAGCCTTCCGGCTGCGGCGACGCCTTCTGCGCCGGTGTGATCTATTCGCTGATGCAGGCAGAAGGTAGCATTGAGACGATGGACGAGGATGACCTGACCGACTTGCTAATATGGGGCCAGGCCTTGGGGGCTTCGGCAGCCACCGAGGTCGGTTGCGTGGCGGGAGTGACCGAAGCCAACGTGCAGGCGCTTCTTGAAGGCCAGAAAGACCGAGTGTTGCGAGGGACGCAAGTGGAGCGATTGTGACGTGCGGCCCATAGAGCGCCAAATTCGGCGAAAGGAAAGCGAGACATGGTGAAGATCGTAGCTCTATTGTGCGTCTTCGGCTTGGGCACGTGTTTTTCGCTGCTCGGGTCGATCAGCGTCAAGCTGATGCCGCGGCTGGAGATCAATGAAGGGAAGTTCGGCTCGCTGGTCTCGGCGTTCATGTTTTCTTGTCTGGTGGCCTCTCTGATCGTGGGCGTCGTCACCGATCTGGTAGGCTATCGGCCCGTGGCCGTCTCTGGGTTCGTGCTGACGGCGCTGTGCACGCTCGTGGTCGCCCGGGCCAGGAGCTACGGCATGATGCTCGCGCCTTGTATCCTGTTGGGCTTCGGCGCCATTGCGCTGAACACGGCCGGCAACACGCTTTTGCCGGTGGTCTTGTTCGAGGGCCGGAACCCGGCGGCCGCCAGTAACCTGGGCAACGTATTCTTCGGCCTGGGGTTGCTCTTGACGCCGTTGATCGTCAGCTTCCTCTTCCAGAAGATTTCATATGAGAAGGCCGTTTCGGTGGTCGCCCTGATCTTGTTCGCTCCCGTGGTCTTCGCGGCTCTGGCAACCTACCCCGAAAGCGAAGCCGGCTTCGCGGTGACCGATGCCGTGGCGTTGCTCGGCAAGCCGGTGGTTCTGGTCGCCGCCCTGATGCTCTTCTGCTACACCAGCCTGGAGACGTCGTTCTGCAACTGGCTCCCGCCGTTCGGCAAGGAAGTCATCGGACGCGCCCGCCCGGAGACGGATAGTAACGTCGTGGACGCTTCCGCGCAGCGCCTGCTCTCGCTGTTCGCCATCGCCATGATGGCCGGGCGATTGGCGGCGAGCCAAATCCCGGTGATCACGGAGTATGGAAGCTGGTTCATTGCCCTCTGCGCCCTGGTAGCCGCGCTGACGCTTCTGGGGATGACCGTCTCCAAGAGTCCTCTTCATGCCCAGGTGGCGGCGATTGTGGGCGGACTGGCCCTGGCGCCCGTCTTCCCGACCATGGCCGGAGTGACGTTCTCCAAGTTCACTCCCGAAGTCTACGGCAGCATCATTGGAATCATGTTCACGTTGGGTTTCCTAGGCGCCTCGATTGCTCCCAGAATGATCGGCTCTCTGGCCAAAGGGTCATCCGTCCAGAAAAGCCTGAAGCTGTTGGTCCCTCTTTGCCTAGTGTTGATCATCCTGGCCTTCGTTCTGGTCAGGGTTTAGGAGCCTACATCGTTCGAAGCAGACGGAGAAAAGCCATGCCCAAGAGGCAATGTTCGGCGGCAAGCGGCAGGGAGATTTGCAGTATCACCAACCAACAGGAACGTACAATGTCCGAACACGAATCCAGGAAACTCACTCGCCGCAATTTCCTGAGAACGTCGGCTGGTATCGCGGGCGGCGGCACTGCGGCGCTGGTCGGCAACCCCGGCATCGCCCGCAACGCCCATGCGGCCGGCGATGAGACGATCAAGGTGGCCTTGATCGGCTGCGGCGCCCGCGGCACGGGGGCCGCCTCCCAGGCGCTGAAGACCAAGGGGCCCGTGAAACTCTGGGCGATGGCCGATCTGTTTGAGGATCGGCTCCAGACCAGCCTAGGTCATCTCACCAAGGGCGAGCAAGCCGCTTATGATCGAGATGCGTATGAAGGATTGCGCGGCAGGATCGACGTGCCGCCCGAACGACGCTTTATTGGCTTCGACGCCTACAGGCATGCGATCGACAGTGGCGTGGATGTGGTGATCCTCGCCACGACACAACATTTCCGACCGGAGCATTATGAATACGTGGTCCGGCAGGGCAAGCATGTGTTTATGGAAAAGCCGCTTGCGGTCGACGCACCGGGCGTCCGCCGTATCCTGGCTGCAAATGAAGAGGCGAACCGGAAGAACCTCAAGGTCGTCGTGGGTCTGATGTCCCGCCACAACCTGCGGTACCAGCAAACCATCAAACGCTTGAAGGGCGGAGCCATTGGGCGGATCGCCCTGATGCGTTGCTACTGGAACACGGGCTTCTTGCGCGACACGCCGCCCCGCCCGTCTGATGTAACGGAGATGTATTACCAGTTACGCAACCCGTATCACTTCCTCTGGCTCAGCGGCGATTACTTCGTCGATGCGCTGATCCACAACATCGATGTGTGCCTCTGGCTAAAGGACGCCCACCCGGTTACCGCACAGGGCAGCGGCGGCCGGCAGTTTCGCCTGGAGACTCAGCGCGGCGACACGTTCGATCACCACTTCGTGGAATTCACTTTCGACGACGACACCAAGATGTTCGCTCAAAGCCGGCAGATCTCCGGCTGCTGGAACCACTCCACGTCGCACGCCCACGGCACCGACGGCTACGCCGACATGGGCCGCGGGCAAATCGAAGGCGGCGAACCGTGGCGTTTCCGCGGCCGTTACCCCAACCCATATCAGGTGGAGCACGACGTGCTGATGGACGCCATCCGCAACGACAAGCCGCACAACGAAACCGAGTACGCTGCGATCAGCACAATGACCGCCATCCTAGGCCGCATGGCCAGCTACTCCGGCCAGATGATCCGCTGGGAAAACGCGATCAACTCCACGGTGAGCCACGCACCCGAAAAGTACGCCTTGGACGCCACGCCTCCCGTGGTAGCCGACAAAAACGGCCTCTACCCGGTCGCCATGCCGGGGGTCACCAAAGTCCTCTGAACATCAAGATTGTTTGCGGAGTTTTCAATATCCCCATTTCCCTTAACATCACAACAACGAGGAGTACGCCATGTCCGAACGCGCATCGAAGACAATCACGCGGCGTGAAGTGTTGGCCGCTTCGCTTGCGGCCGCGGGACTAACAGCACTCGGCGGCAAGCAGGCAGTAGCGGCACCCCCAGCGACCGGGAACACGACGATGAGAATAGGTTGTGGGACGGTTTGTTTCCGGAAGCTGCCGCTGAAGGAGGCATTGGAGCGTATCCGCCGCGCCGGATACGAGTATGTCGAGCCGCAGGCCATCCCACGTTGGTGCCCACACATCGACCTTTGGAAGGATGATCCGCACGAGTTTCGCCAGCTCGTCCGGGAGTTTGGCTTCCAGGGCGTCTCCGGACTGTGGTCGCCCCACGGAGCGATCATTCCGGATGAGAAGAGCGTCTACGGCATTTCCCAGGCCATCCGGTGGGCCAAGGAAGCGGGCATTCCCGTGGTCAATGCGGGCGACGGAAGGAAACCCAACGGGATGTCCGACGCGGATGCCCTGAAACTGCTGCGCGACCGCCTGGCGGAGATCCTGGAAGTGGCGGCGAAGTGTCAGGTGTATCTGGCGATTGAGCCTCACGGGACCTTCTCGATGACGGCGGATGGGCTGAACAAGATCATGGAGTTGTCCAGTTCAAAGTGGCTCGGCATCAACTACGACACTGCCAACGTTCATCGAGTCACCTATGCGAAGACGGCCGCCGGCGCCTACTCCTGGACGCCTTATGGGCAACCGCAAGATGAGGTGACAACCCTGAAGGCCGTGGTTCATCGGGTGGTCCATGTCCATGTGAAAGATGTTGTCGGTGCGAAGTCCGTGGTGCTCGGAGAGGGCAAGGTAGACATCATCGGTTGCCTTCGGGTCTTGAAGCAGCACGGATACAGAGGAGTCCTCTCGCTGGAAACCGAGGGCGGATTTGGTCCCGAGGAAGGTCAACGCCTGATCGAGGCCAGCAGGACCTATCTGACCGGCTCTCTAGCCAGGATTTGAAGCAGGAATGAATGCCGTGAATAGTCTCGACCGCCGCGAGTTCTTGCGATGTTCCGCCGGTGCGGCCGCATGCACTGGAGCGCTTTGGCGCGTGGCCTGCGCTGATCTCGCTACCGTAGCTGAAGAGAACTACGACGTGGTCGTCTACGGCGGCACGTCCAGCGGAGTGGTCGCCGCGGTGCAGGCGGCGCGGATGGGCCAATCCGTGGTTCTGATCGAGCCAGGGCGTCACCTTGGTGGGATGTTGTCCGGCGGACTGAGCACAACCGAGATCGGCGAAGGGCCCATGCTGGAGCCGGGCAAGAAAGCACTCGGCGGCATCGCCAGGGAGTTCAACCACCGCATCTACCTGCACTACGCTAAGGACGATGCTTGGGTGTATCAACAGCGCCAACAGTACAGGGGCGGCGCGAAAAGCTGGAACGAGGAAGAAGCCTGGTGGATGTTCGAGCCCCACGGAGCGGAAAAGGTCTTTAGCGATATGATCCGCGAAGCGGGAGTGTCGGTCGCCTATGGCCAGCGACTCGATCTGGACGGCGGCGTGCGCAAAAAGGGATCGCGCATCGTTGCCATCACGATGGAGTCTGGCCGGGTGTTCCGCGGCAGAGTTTATATCGACGCTACCTACGAGGGAGACCTGATGGCCAAGGCCGGCGTTTCCTATACCATCGGCCGCGAGCCCAATTCCAAGTACGGCGAAACGCTCAACGGCGTTCAGGCAAAGCTCTTCTATCCTTATCATCAGTTCACAGAGGAGGTCGATGCCTACGTGAAGCCCGGCGATCCGTCCAGCGGACTGCTGCCCGGCGTGCACGGCGAGCCGCCGGGCGAGGAAGGGGCTGGCGACCGGCGCGTGCAGGCTTACTGCTTCCGCATGTGCTTCACAGACGTGCCGGAGAACAGTGTCCCGTTCCCGAAACCGGAAGACTACAACCCGCTACGGTATGAGCTATTGTTCCGATACTACGAAGCGGGGTTCGACAGGCTTCCCTTGTCGCTGGGCAGACGGCCGGCCCACCCGAACCGGAAACACGATGTCAACAACGTCCACGCGTTCTCCACGGATAACATCGGGATGAATTACGATTATCCCGATGGCGACTACGCCACCCGTGAGAGGATCATTCGCGAGCACGCCAGCTACCAGAAGGGCCTGCTGTGGACACTGGCCAACCATCCTCGCATCCCCGAGAAGATTCGCAGGCAGGTCAGCAGGTGGGGCCTGGCAAAAGACGAGTTCACCGACAACGACAACTGGCCCCATCAGCTCTACATCCGCGAAGCGCGTCGGATGATAAGCGATTACGTGATGACCGAAAACAACTGCTGCGGCCTGCGCATCGCGCCGGACTCGATCGGGTTGGGCACGTTCCCCATAGATTCACACAACGTGCAGCGATACGTGGACAAACAAGGCCACGCCCGCAACGAGGGCAATGTTCAGTCGCAAGGCGTTCAATGCCAAGGCAATTTCACGTTCCCGCCGTATCCGATCAGCTACCGCTCGATCGTTCCGAAGACAGAGGAATGCACTAACTTGCTCGTGCCGGTCTGCCTCTCGGCCTCGCACGTCGGCTTCTGTTCACTCCGCCTGGAGCCGACCTTCATGCTGTTGGGCCAGTCGGCCGCCACGGCCGCCGTGCACGCAATCGAGGAGGACAGCGACGCCCAGTCGATTGAGTACGCCCGGTTGCGTACCCGATTGCTGAAAGACGGACAAGTGCTGGATTGGTAGACGGTCTAAGAGGACACCAACAACGAAGAGGCCCACGAACTGCGTCACTATGAGTATCGCAAGCCGCGGAAGCTGGGGTGATCGGAACATCGGCATGGAGCTAAAGTGTCAATGTTCTGCTTTTTTGGCAGGGTTATCAGATAGGAGATGAGATCCCATGCAAAACGATATCAACAGACGCCAGTTCGTAGCCGGAGCGGCCGGGGCAGCCGCGCTGGCCGGGGGCTTGGCTGCCGGCGCCCCGAGTGAAGGTGAACCCGAGAAACCGCCGCGCAAGACGATTCTTGCCATCGGCGCGCACATGGACGACTGCGAGATCGGCGCCGGCGGCTTGATCGCCAAGGCGGTCCGCAAGGGACATCGCGTTGTGGTACTCAACGTGGTCAGCGATTATTCCACCTGGCGAGTAACCAAGGGAAGGGAAAAGGAGATCAAAGAAATGCTGGAGGCCGAGGCGCGCCGGATAGGCGTCGAGAAACGCTTTCTCGGCTACGGCTACCAGCAAATCGCACTGGACGTTGAAGCCATGCGCCGCGTCGCCGAAGTGGTCGTGGACGTCAAGCCCGACATCACGGTGCTGCACGACCGAAACGAGCGCGACCGGGCCCCGTCCGACCACGGAACGGTCGGGGCCATTGCGGAACACGCCGTGCGGAACGCGGATACCATTCTGGGCGGGATATCCACTGCGTACGGACGTGAAATGTACGCCTACGAGGTCTACCCCCAAAGGGACTTCCGGCCGGACATCTTCATCGACATCAGTGACGTGATCAAGGAAGTCGTCGAGTCGATCAACTTCTTCGGCGCCTTGTACGCAAAAGGCAAAATGAGAGTCGACTCGACGCTCAAGATCCACTTTACCGGCCAGGGTTTGGCCATGGGGCATTACGCGGAGATGAAACTATCCACGGCGATGTTCAGGGGAAACCAGTGCGGACTGCGATTTGCCGAAGCCTACAGGGCGCTCGACCCCGCCCCGCTCGGCGGACGACTCCTGCAAAGCATTCTGTAGGACCATTTCGAAGGCAAACCCAGATTCCAAGACCAGATAGTCTGAACAAACGGAGGTCCGTCATGCAACGCAACATCGCCTTTGTGTTGGAGAGTGTAATCGTCGTGCTGATTCTCTTGGCCGATCAACAAGTGCTGGCCGACGACGCCGGCTCAGCCATCGTTGTCAGCCAGGACGGCCGGGGTGATTTCAACGGAAACGATGAGAGGCCCATCCTCGCCGCGATCAAGAAAGCACGGCAGGATGGAGGAGGAACCATTCAGATCGAACCAGGGGAGTACCTGATCCGTCGGGGATTGAAGCTCACCAGCGGAATCACCATTCGGGGAACAAAGCAGACTGTCTTGAAACTGGCGTCTCCCGTAATCGTCACCCAGGTCGCCAAGCAGGGGCAAGACTATATTCTGGTGGACGATACTTCCGAGTTGGCCGCCGACACGTGCATCGACATCTACCCCCCGCCGACAATGAAGGCCTTTCCGGATACGGATAAGAATGAATACAGGGCCGAGATACGGGAAATCGAACAAGGAAAGCTCATCCTGTCCGGGCAGATTCCCCACGTCATTCCCGAAAACAGCAGAGTCGGCTATCGGAGCAATATGTTCTTTGTCGGCGGATCGGAGAAAAACATCCGCCTGGAGAACCTCATCCTGGACGGAGGCCTGAAGAAAGGCATCCCCATGCCTGGACATTGCAACCGCTGCGCCCTGCTGGCGCACGGGATCTGGTCATATCGCGAGGGTCCTACCGCGCCGCCTATCGAGAACGTGCAGGTCATCGGCTGCCACATTCGCAATTGCTACGGGCGGGCGGTGGCCATGTACTCGGTCGTGCGGGGCAAAGTGGAACACTGCTTGATCGAAAACATCGATGATGAGGGGATCGATCTCGATCACTTCTGCTATCATTGCCAAGTGACGGGCAACATGGTCAAACGGAGCGGAACGGGCGTGACCATCAACGACGGATCTTACTGCACGATCCAGGACAATCGCTTCGAGGACTGTGGGGTAGGCGTGACCATGTGGTGGTGGTACCAGTGCCCGCAGGAAAACCTCAACGTTGAGAATGTGATCAGGAACAACGTGATCTGCTCGCCGAAAAAGGCGGGGATCCGGCTGGGAAAGAGGTGCTTGCGAAACAAGATCATCGGGAACGTTGTCGAGGGCGGGATCATCGTGGCTGAGTCGGATAACCTCGTAGAAGGCAACACCGCCAAGTAGGTGCCCGCCTGGCGCGTCGTCGAAACATCAAAGACCATTTTGCACCCTACATGAAAGGACAAGGGCATGAACAGGTACACTGGAATCAGAAAGACGTTTCTGCTTGGATTGTGCTTCATACTGGGCGAACGGGAGGTGGCGCCGAATTGCCGGACACTCCAAATGCTTAGTTTTGCTGCTAAACT
>CAYPZL010000140.1:0-15201 GCA_964415045.1 uncultured Pirellulales bacterium
AGACGAGATTGAGATCGATCGTCTCGACGCCGATGTTGGTCAGCTCGACGTACTCCGTATTCGGATCGTCGGGACTGCCGGTATCGGCCGGATGATACATAATCTCGCTGATCCGCAAGCTCTCAACCACCGGCCCCACCGCAAACACTGCCTCATTCAACGCACTCCAGGTATCGCCGCTGAGCGCGCGGGCCTTGACGCGAACGCTCCTGGTGAGCGTCAGCGGGCCGGCGTATCTGGCTACCGTGGGAGAGAGCGTGCCACCCTGGGGGGAGCCGGCGCCTCCCGTGGCGAGCATCACGGAGATGAGGAAGTCCGAGCTGGTTGTCGATATATTGAGTCCGTGAATGGCGAGAAGGTTCTGGCCTTGTCTCAGTTTGTCGGCGGCACCGACAAGGGGGATGTCTTCCCAGTTTACGGCGTCCACGTCGGAATTCTGAGCGTCGGCAAAGGAGTTCCAGTCCGGCTCGCCGGCGAAGTTGCGCCGGGCGATTTCGGTACCGTTGAGATAGGCGATGAAGCCGTCGTCGTAGCGCACCCGAAGCTGCACGGCGTCCAGCTCCCCGGGGTCGCGGTCGAGCGTGAAGGGGATACGGATGTAACAGGTCGTCTGCCGGCCATACAGCGGGTCCCGGAGGTCGATGTCGAAATACGACTCATATCCGGCGCTTCGCTCGTAGCCGACGCCGCCCGTGCCGCCCTGCCAGGCCGTGTCGTCGAAAGCGGGATCGGTTTTCCAGGTGTCACCGACCGGTCCGGTCGGAACGAGCACCCGTTTCGGGGCATTCTCCGCCACGAGCACACCGTCGTCGTCATCGCCGTCGTCCCCCGGCGGCGCCAGCGCCGGCATGCGCGGATCGGTGCCATCGACGGTAAACCATACCGCCCCGCCGGCGCCGGTCAGCGTGATCTGATCGGAGGTCGTGACGTGTCCGCCGTGCCGGTAGCTCCCGTTGACGTTGAATGCGGGCGCGTTGACGTAGGGGTAGAGTCCGGCGCTGCGGAACTGCTGTAAGACAATGTCGGTGCGCCGGGGCAGGTACGTATTGAGGATCCAGTCGCGCTCGTTATACCACTGCTGCTGCGTCAGCGGCGGATGATGGTGCTGGTCTCCCCAGCGGGCCGACTCGGTAATGATCGCTTTCTCGACCGTGGCCGCCATGTCGTCGTAGCGGGCGATCAGCGACGCCGTCGTCAGGGGTCCTTCGTTGAAGAACAGGCGATGGACGCGGTCGGCAAAGAGCATGCGGTACTCGGGGTTATTCTTGAGATTCTGATGCGGCTGGCCCGCCGACGAGAAGTTGTTGTTCAAGGCGTTCTTGTTCAGCGGGGAGCGGCCGCGGTTGTTGCCCATGGTGTTCTCATAGTCCCAGCAGTAGAACTTGAAGCCCGTGCTGCCGGGTGAGCGGTCGCGGGCGGCCCACCAGTTTTTCCAGGGCCAGTCCCAGTTGCCGCCCCAGAGATTCACGATCAGGTAGTCGATGTAGTTGGGTACGTCCAGCAGGTGGGGGTAGTCCGGATGAGGGGTGCCGTCGGAGCGGTTGCCCTGGAGCTGCTGGTAGGCCTCGTTGGAGGCGGCCGCGGTCCGGCACAGAGCGATCATCCGGTTCCAGGCGGTCATGTTTCCGCTGCTGGCGGAGAGATCGTGAATGGAATCCCAGTTGTCCTTGTCGCCGCCGTAGTAGGTGGCGGAGAAGGAGGCGTCCGGGCGCTCGCAGGGGTTGTAGAGTCCCCAGTACAAGCCGTTGACGTAGAGATGGACGAACGTGCCGTGGGAGCCGGCGTTGCCGGTAGCGACCTGGAGCCTGCGGCCGAACTCGTCGCGGATGTACTGCTCGGTCTCATAGGCGGCGTTCCAGGTGTACCCGTCGTTAGCGCCGGCGCGCAGGGTGATGGTGTCGAACTCCTCGGCGGCATCGGCTCCGAACAGGGGATACCGCAGCTTGGTCGGTCCGTACACGGCTTTGAACAGCAGGCGAAACGAGTGCTTCCGGCAGGCCGAGTTCGAGCGGAAGTAGCCGCCCTGAATGCGAACGCCGCAATCGATCTGCATCCCCTTCGTGCCGTCCGGGTAGATCACCTCCATGGAACACGGCCGCTCCCAGGAAACGCCCTCGCGCGTCGGGTTGGCGTAGATTCCCGTGGACGAGTCGAACAGGTCGCGATTCGTCATGACCAGGGACATCGACGGAAGCGACAGCAGTGCGTCCCTGATCTGGTCGCGATAACGGGGGTCGTTGACGACGTCGGGGTCCATTCCGTAATCGGCGGTCGTCCCGCCCCAGTTCGTGGGAAAACCCACGGGCGCCGCCGACTGCTCCGCCACCTGCTCCGGGAAGATGTAGGTTTGCGTGTCGGTGTTGCTGGACATCCATCCCGGCTTGACCGCAACGGCGCGCAGGCACGTGGTCCTGGCGATGCGAACGGGCCCGGTATACGCCTTACCGACGGAAACGCGGCCTCCCGAGACGTACGGCTCGCTGCCGTCCGTGGAATAGTAGATCGCGGCTCCCGGCGTCGCGCAGGAGATCGTGACATCGAAGGGTTCGTCGTAGAAGCCGCGGTTGCGGCTGAACTTCGTATCGGCCACCACGCCTTCGTAGGCGCCGACGTTGGGCCCGCCGGGCGTGGGGAAGAGCAGGAAGCGCCAGTTGTCGGTGGCGTCGGGGAAGCGGCCGTAGGACGTGTCGGCGACCTGCTCGCCGAACGTGATGCTGTCGATCAGAGACCGTCCGTCTTCGTCGAACAGTGCGAGCTCCTCGCCGCCGGCGCTGAGCGCGAACGCCGCGTGCAGAACGCCGTCGGCGACGTCGTTGTCGGCCCAGATCACCAGGAAACCGCCCGGGGCGATGGTCGTGGCCGTGGCATCGTTGGAGGGGATGCGCCACCGGGTCGGATCCTCCGGATCGTCGGTCAGGTACATCCCGCCCACGTCGACGGGTGTGTCACCGACGTTGTGCAGCTCGATCCAGTCCTCGAACTGGCCCTGCGGATCGGCCACGAAGGCGTTGTTGGCCGCCATGAACTCGTTGATCACCACGGGGCCGGCGGCGCGCGTCGGGCGCGCCAGGCAAACGGCACACAAAAGGAGAGTCACGACCTTCTTCGGGTTGGACATCGCTGCCGTTCCTCACTCCGCCGCGACAGTGCACGGAACCATCCTACACCTGGAAACGGACCCAAACCAGAGTCCACGTCTCCATGATTGTAGCACAAACCGACCTTGGAGATCAATAGGCCGGCACGCCGGATAGAACCGGAACTGTGGCGTCAGATTGTCACTTGCAAACCGCCCCTGTTTTTCGGAGAATAGGACCATTGGAAATGCAGAGCAACGGGGAGTCGATATGAGTGACGTAACGCGCATCTTGAATGCTATCGAGCGGGGGGACGAGAAGGCGACCGACGAGCTTCTGCCGCTGGTGTACGAGGAGTTGCGCGTCCTGGCGGCCCGGAAGCTGTCGAAGGAGACTCCGGGCCAGACACTGCAAGCGACCGCCCTGGTTCACGAAGCGTACCTGCGGCTGGTGGGCGACGAGCCGCGGAGCTGGGACAATCGAGGCCATTTCTTCGCCGCCGCCGCCGAGGCGATGCGGCGCATCCTGATCGACAACGCCCGCCGCAAGAGAAGCGCCAAACACGGCGGCCACCGGCACCGGCTGGACCTGGCCGGCGTCGAGCCCGCCGCCGAGCAGGCCCTGGACGACCTGTTGGACCTGGATGAGGCCCTGGCGAAACTGGCGGCCACGGACGCCGCGAAGGCGGAACTGGTGAAGCTGCGTTATTTCGCCGGCCTGACCCTGGAGCAAGCCGCCCAGGTCCTGGGGATTTCCCGTTCCAACGCCTATGAAAACTGGGCGTACGCCCGCGCCTGGCTCCGCGCCGAGATCAGCAAGGGTGACAAGAAGCCACCGAAAGAAGCGTGATGCAACGGTTGCTGCGAGATACGCTTCACGCAGAGAAGTGTGTGGCGGCCGAACGGAAATATTTTCACATTTTCTGACTTTTCTTCGGACGATTCGTCATTGGATCTCGCATTGTCAAGTGGCATGCGTTTGGAGGACAACAGCCGTGAACGTCGGG
The DNA here is from genome assembly GCA_964415045.1 of uncultured Pirellulales bacterium. Classification (GTDB taxonomy): domain Bacteria; phylum Planctomycetota; class Phycisphaerae; order Sedimentisphaerales; family Anaerobacaceae; genus CAYPZL01. The sequence continues at coordinate 4,084 of CAYPZL010000140.1, forward strand.
GAGCAAACGGAAGAGGCCATTTTCAAAGCGGCGATCAAGCTCGAATCGCCCGCCGAGCGAATGGCCTACGTCAGGCAGGCCTGTGGATCGAACGAGGCGTTGCGCGCCCGTCTGGACGTCCTGCTCCAGGCGCACGACGAGGCGGGCAATTTCCTGGAGGCGCCGCCGTTCGATCTCGATGCGGCGCTGGAGAGCCCGCCGGTATGCGAGGGCCCCGGCACGATCATTGGTCGCTACAAACTCCTGGAGAGGATCGGCGAGGGCGGCATGGCGGTCGTCTACATGGCCGAGCAGGAGCAGCCGATCCGCCGCAAAGTGGCCCTGAAGATCATCAAGCTCGGAATGGACACCAAGAGCGTGATCGCGCGTTTTGAGGCCGAGCGGCAGGCGTTGGCGCTGATGGACCATCCCAATATCGCCCGGGTCTTCGACGCCGGCGCCACCGAGACGGGCCGGCCTTACTTTGTCATGGAGATGGTCACCGGCGTCTCGATCACCGAATACTGTGATGCGAACAACCTGAGCACCAAAGACCGGCTGGCCCTCTTTGTCCAGGTTTGTAACGCCGTACAGCACGCCCACCAGAAGGGCATCATCCACCGTGACATCAAGCCGTCCAACGTGATGGTCACGCAGCGCGACGGCAAGCCCGTCCCCAAGGTCATCGACTTCGGCATCGCCAAGGCCACCAACCAGAAGCTCACCGAAAAGACGCTCTTCACGCGCTACGCCCACATCATCGGCACCCCCGCCTACATGAGCCCCGAGCAGGCGGAGCTCAGCGACGTGGACATTGACACCCGCTCCGACATCTACTCGCTTGGCGTCCTGCTCTACGAACTGCTTACCGGGGCCACGCCGTTCAGCGAAGAAGAGCTGCGCCAGGCCGGCTACGTGGAGATGCAGCGCGTCATCCGGGAGGAAGAGCCCACGAAGCCCTCCACCAAATTGAGCACGCTCGGTGACAGCCTGACGGACGTCGCCAGGCGGCGCAGTTGCAGTCCCGAGCTGTTGCGAAAGCACCTTCGCGGCGACCTCGACTGGATCGTGATGAAATCGCTGGAGAAGGACCGCACGCGGCGGTACGACTCGACCAGCACCCTCCTGGAAGACATCAAGCGGCACCTCAACCACGACCCCGTCTCCGCCGGACCGCCCGGCGCCTGGTATCGAACGAAGAAATTCGTGCTGCGACACCGCGCATGGCTCACGACAGTCGCTGCGGTGACGGTCGTCATCTCTGCGAGTCTTGCCGTAACTGCATCGCTCTACAAGCGTGTCGAGCGAGTGGACTTCGACCGCCGGCTCTCGGTGACACAGCAACTGTATGCCGAGGGACGGTATCAGGCCGCCTTGGCGGAAATGGAAAACCAGCACCTCAACAAAGCGACGGATGCCAGGGCCCGCCTGCTGTACGCGCAGATTCTGGTGGACCTGGGTCAGGGTGATGAGGCGATGGCACAGCTGCATAATCTGGCTGAGGCGGACGCCGAGATTGCCGGAGCGGCACACTACCTGCTGGCTCGCCTTCATTCGAGCAACGCACCCAAGAAATCCAGGGAACATCGTCAGCAGGCCGAGGCCATCCTGCCCAGCACTGCCGATGGATACGCCCTGCGGGCCCTGACGGCGCCGACACCGGACGAGGCGGTGACGTGGCTGAACCAGGCGCTCAGCGTAGATCCGAGCCACTTCGCCTCACGCAAAGCCCGCGCGCTGGTTCGCTACGGACAGAGAGACTACGCGCGCATGTTGCGTGACGTGGAAGCGATCATCGCCTTGCGACCGAACGATTCTCTCGGCTATGCGCTGCGGGCCCTGGCCCGGCGCGAGCTGGGAGAATTGGAAGAGGCCCTCTGCGACCAAGACCGCGCTCTGGAACTCTGTCAGGCTCAGAGCGAGCTTCTGAACCTGTACGAGCAGCGGCGAGAGACCCTCTGGCGTCTGGGCAACTACGAGGCGGCGCTCGAGGATGCCCGGCAGTGCGTCGCGCTTGCCCCCGAGACCGTCGCCTACCGGGCGCAACTGGGAAAACTCCTATTCACGCTGGGACAATACGAAAAAGCCAAAGAGGAATTCGCGCGCGTGCGAGCCGATTCAGGGGCCCTGTGGCAGGGTGTGAAGACCATGGCCCAGTATGCCCTTGAGATGACCCGAGCAGGCAGGCCCCTGGATATCCCCGACGGTCTGGCCACGGTCTGGCCTTTCCGGTTCTTGCCGAGGTACGCCGACCTCAATGCGCAGTTGGAAGAGAAAGGTACATGTCTGGTCCGGGGCGCGCTTGATGTCTCATCCTGGTCGCCCGATGGCAGACAGCTTGCGTATACGCGGTCGGAATTCTGCGAGTGGGGCGAGAATCGGTTGAAGATGGGGGGCTCTTCCGGCCCCGTGGTAGCCAGAGGCATCGAGATCCTGGATCTTGAGTCCGGTCACACCCGGGTTTTGGTGACCTCCGGCGGTACGCCGAATTGGTCGAGGGATGGCCGATACATCGCGTTTGTTCGTGCCTCCTGGATGGCTACCGGGGCCGACGCAGAGATGTGGGTGATAGCGGCCGACGGGGGCGAGCCGAGACGACTGGCACCAGGAGCGTCCCCCTGCTGGACGAACCACCCCACACGCCTCTACTTCCATTCGCGCATTCAGGAGGCACTGTGCTGTATTGATGTTGCGCACCCCGGGGCCCAACCGCGTCGAGTCGCCGCCTGTCCCGGATGGTATCCGGAGGTCTCGCCCGATGAGCGCTACCTGGCCTATGCCAAAAACGGAGAACTGACCGTGGTTGAACTCTCCTCCGGCGAGGTGGTGGTTACGTGGGTCGTGCCCGGCCCGGAAAAATACTGTTGCGTGCGTTGGTCGCCGGATGGCAAGGAAATCAGTATGGGCGTCCTCGGGATGCGAAATCTCTGTTCGGGTCTGTGGATCTTCGACTTCGAGCGCAGAAGAGGGTGGCACCTCCTCGACGCCGAAGCCGTCTCCTGCAACTGGTCAAGTGACCGGTCGCGCGTCGCCTTCGATATGTTCTTCCCTGTGAGTGAGATCTGGACGGCGGAGATTGACCCGGATCTGCCGACGTGGAAATCGCTGGCACCGCTGCAGACCCGGGGCCAGTATATGCGCACGCATTGGGACAAGTACGTGGCATCCTACGCTCGCGCCTGGTCCAACGAGAAGGAAGACGTCCTCAGAAATCTCACGGCGGTCGGCGTCAATCAGTATGACTATGGCCAATACGAGGACGCTTTATGGACCCTGCGGCATGTGGCAGAACTTCGTCGAGCTCGAAACGTCCGCGCCGACGCCGAAACAGACGCTTATATCGTGATGGCCTTGCAGCAGACGGGCCGCCGGGATGAAGCGGTCGAGGCCCTGCGCCAGTTGCGTCGTCCCCACGAGCAAACGGAAGCAGACTACGATCCCGTCTATATCGAAAAGGTGGATCGCTTCCTTGCAGGTGACAATAGGAAACCTCAACAAGTGAAGTAGCAAGAGGAGGACGGAGTTGCCCAACGCGGAAACGGCAGGCTGCCGGGAGGGAGTCGTTCCGTCGCCCTCGTAGATATGTTGTTAATACAACAACCAGAAAGGCGGGTGCAAAATGAACATGACACGTCATCACCAGATCATCGTGCCGTTTGCCGGAGTCGCGCTGTGCGTGCTTGTTTGTGCTCAGACTGCGACGGCCGACATCGCCTTTCGTTCTCTCGGAACGGCGGCAACTCTCAGCAACCTGATGACCGCGAGTCATCCAACCATCACCGTGGGACCGGGAGCGGACTATGATTTCAGCACGATCCAGGCGGGCATCGATGCCGCTGACGAGGGAGCGATCGTGCTGGTGGCGACGGGCGAGTACGTCGTCACGGAACCCATCACGTTTCGAGGCAAAGCCATCACGGTTCGTGCGGAGGCCGGTGCCGATGAGACGGTCATTCGGATGGGGACGCCGACCGATTCCAAACGTGCCAGTGTCGTGGTCTTCGAGAGTAACGAGACCGCCGCGTCTGTCCTGGAAGGATTCACGCTCACCGGGGGCAAAGGCACCTGGCTCACGGATCCCCTGCCTGCTGCCAGTGGAATGGGGGGCGGAGGCATTTTGTGCGTGGGCGCCTCGCCCACGGTTATCGCCTGCACGATCACTCGAAACACGGCAGAAAGTGGCGGCGGATTGAATCCCACCTCCGGAGCTTCGCCGACGCTGATCGGCTGTACGATTAGTGAAAACTCCGTCCCCGGCTCCGGCGGCGGAATATCGTGCTGGGAGGACTCCTCTCTGACCATGACCGACTGCCTCATCTGCGGCAATTCGACATCGGGCACTATAAGGGGTGTAAATGGAAACGGAGGGGGGATATTCTGCGGGAGACGATCGGAGCTGGTGCTGACCCGTTGCAAAATGGTAGAAAACTCGGCAGGAATCAATGGTGGCGCGGTGATGTGCTGGGACGACTCGGCCCTGACGATGATCGACTGCGAGGTGCTCGACAACGCCTCCGGAAGATGGAGCGGCGGCATTGGATCCGAACGCTGCTCCCTGAGTTTGACCCGCTGCCTGATTGCCCGCAATACCGCGGCTCTCTTCTGCGGAGCGATAGAGGCTGCATACACCGACTCATCTTTGAATATCAACAACTGCACCGTCACCGGGAACAGCGCGGGGCAGGACGGCGGTGCAGTATACTGCTGGGACGGCGCTTCTCTTACGATCACGAACAGCATCTTCTGGGGAAACACCGCTCCCAACGGGCGGGAAGTATATTTGCAGAAGAGTCCCTCCACACTCAACATCACGTACAGTGTCCTGGCCGGCGGCGTAGCCGGACTGCATGTGGGAGGCGGAAGCACCGCCAACTGGGGCGAGGGCAACATCGACGTTGATCCCGGTTTCGTCAGCAGCGGCTACTGGGATCGGAACGGCACGCTGCGCGATGAATCAGACGACTTCTGGGTGGAGGCAGACTATCATCTCAAGTCCCAGGCGGGCCGCTGGGATTCAAACACCGGGAGTTGGGTTCAGGACGATGTCACCAGCCCCTGCATCGATGCCGGCGATCCCATGAGTCCGATTGGCGCCGAACCTTTCCCGAATGGCGGCTTTGTCAACCTGGGCGCCTATGGTGGTACGGCCCAAGCCAGCCAATCGTATTTCGGCGGACCGGTTTGCGAAACGGTCATGGCCGGAGACATCAACGGCGACTGTCAGGTCGATCGGACGGACCTCGAAATCATGGCACTACACTGGACAGACGATGAGCCTCTGCAACCGTAACGGATGGATCGGTCCCCCGGAACTCGATCGCGATCGAGAACGCTCGCATCTGTAAAGGCAACGCCCCACTGTGGAAAAACTAAATAGGAGGCAGACCGAATGATCTCTCAAACAGATCCGCCGTATCCGTGATGCCGGCATCGGCGTCGCGCGTGTTGAAATCCACTTGTTTGCGCTGTTTCGGAAAGGGAGGAATTGTCATGAACGCCAAGAGGAACATTGTCAGCGTCGTTGCCATCGCATTGGTCGTGTTGCTGTCCACCGTGGTTTGGAGCACGTTTGCCGGCAACGGGGATGAGTACGAAAAGAGCATCCAGTGGGGAGACGATCTGGCATGGTCGGCGGAGGGCGTGTGGGTGATATCCATTCCCACCCCCATGGGTACCATGCTGATGCTCCATACCATGCACGCCCAGGACTTGACCGGGACGCGCTACGGCGGGACGATCTGTCAAGTCAACGACAATCCCACCAATTTCGGCATGTTCCCTGATGTCGACGGGGACTCTATGTGGGTAACCCAGACGGTGCGCACGGGCCCGGACACGCTCGCAACAACCATGGTGGCCTACGGCACGAAGAGCCGTGAGAACGCGCTGCACGAACTTGCGTATATCAGTATCGTCACCGCGACGTGGAAGATCACGGGTCCGGACGCGAATGAAGGGCAAGCCACCATGGCCACGTATCTGGCCGGTCAGGACGCCGACGGCGACGGATTCCCCGACGAGGGAGAAGAACCGGTCTCCTGCATGCCGTTCACGTTCACGAGCAAGCGTCTGCGCGTGATGCCGGGATGTGTGCCGACCCCCATGCCCGGCGAGTAAATATGGCAGCCGAGCGGTGAGGATGGGGCTCCCGATTGCGCAGGGCTGCGCCCGCGTCGCGGCTCTGCGCGAACTTTTTTTGGTGTTCGCGCGCAAGATTCGGCCCTTTGAGCGGTATATATCTGTGTAAGGAAACAGGAGATCAGGATTGAGCCGGGGGGGCGAGGCGGTTGTCGTCCTCCGGCCGGTAGTGGATAGACATGTTTGGATTGCAAAAGAAGCGGATTCTTTACGGGGGCGACGGAGCTGCAAACGATCACTGCATCGCAGCAGTCATCGCGGAGGCGGGCTTCGAGGGGAGACGTTTCGAGGGCGTGCGCGACTGCCTGCGTGCGCTGAAATCGCAACGGTGCGACCTGCTGATCGCCAATGCCGCACGCCCGGCGGTGGAGGGGATGACGTTGTTGGTGAAGGCCGGAGCCCTACATGCCGACCTGCCCGTCATCATGCTGGTGGAGCGTAACGACGTGGCCACCACCGTCGCGGCGATGAAGGCGGGCGCCTGCGATTGCCTGGAAAGGCCTCCCGCGCCGATGCAACTGCGCGCCGCGATCGATCGCGTGCTGCAGGCATACGAACCGCAGGAACCGCTGCTCAACGCGCCGTTGTCACCCACGGAAAGGCGGGTGCTCGACCTGGTCTTGCGGGGCTTCACCAACAGGGACATCGCCGCCCTGCTGAAACGCTCCCGCCGGACCATCGAAGTCCATCGCCGCCACCTCATGCGCAAAGCCGGCGTCAAAAATGTGGTCCAGCTCGCCCATAAACTCGCTTCGAACCGATGGCCCGGGAAGTACGAGCCGGGCGCTCATTAGTACCGCATTTCGCAAGCTCCGCGACGACACGGGAGGAGCTTGCTTCGTCACTACGCTCCTCGCAATGACATATACGAGTTCCCCATGTCATTGCGAGCGAAGCGAAGCAATCTATGATCGCACGATGTAAGAAACGCCGTATTAGCGGCCGATGTGGACGGTGCTGCTGTCGGGGATTTCGCCCTTGAGCTGGCCGGTCTTGAGGTTCCACTCGATTTCGTCGACGAGGGCGCCGTTGAGGTAGCAGGGCTGGACGCTGTCGCCGACGATGGTCATGCGGGCGTCGTCGTGGTCGTAGGTAAGCCGGCCGCCGGCGAAGCGGTTGGTGTCGTCCCAGTAGGTGATGCCGTCGGCGGCCATGAGCCAGTCCAGTTCCAGGCGGTCGTCGGCGCCTGGACGCAGCGTGACCTCGAAGTAGCCGGCGTCGGCGTGCATGGCCTCGCCGGTCTGGCCTTCCTCGACGGGCACGTAGTCGATGCGGATCGGCCGGGCGCCGGCCTCGACGACGATCTTGTTGGTCCGGCCTGAGAACGTCAGCAAATCGAAGTCTCGCAGGCGGGCGTAGCACGGCCGTTTGAGGCTGATCTCGTTGGGCTCCGGCGGTGGATCGGCGGCGCGAGCGTTGTGAAGCGTCACCACGCCCGGGCCGTAGGCGGTAAAGAACTGGCGGTCGGCCTCGTAGTCCATGCGCGACGCCTCGAAGCCCGTCCAGCCGGCCAGCTCCTGCTCGACGCGTTTGAGAACGACCAGCGAGACCGCCCCGCCGTGGGCCGCAAACCGCGTGACAGTCACGTTCGTCTTGTCGCCGGCCGCGGCGGGCTTGACGCCCAGACCGAGAGTGAACCTCGGCGCCATCAGCGTGTACTCGTAGCGGGCCTCGGCGTCGGCCTGCTCGACGCGGGCGACGCACTCGCCCTCGAACAGGACCTGCCGCGAGGCCGCGAGGAAGCGGACGTCCCGGCGGGCGGTGACCTGCATCGGGACAAGCTCTCCGGCCGGCGACTGACCGCCCAGGCCGTTGGGATCGACGTAGAACGTCAAGTCCACCGGGCCGGCGAGCGTGGTGTCGCCGGTGGGGACGTCGTAGTCGATGCGCCGGGCCAGGGCCCGCTGGCGGCCGGGCGAATCCGTCGCCTCCGGCGCAGGCACATCGGCGGCCTCTTCCGTCGGCGCCACAGCGCCCGGTTCGCCGAACGCGCGGGCCGAGTCGGTCGGCGCCACGACGAACCCCCCGTCACAGGTCACGACGATGTCGTAGAACTCCTCCGGTATGGCGTCGAAAGCGATCTGCGTCGAGGCGGTGGTGTCCAGCGCATCGGGGCCCGGAATCGGCACCACCTCGCGTGCGTTCGGATCGGCCGACTCGGCGGGCGGCTCGGGCGGGTCGGTCTCGCGCTCCGACTCCTCCCAGAGAATGTTGTTGATGGAAAGCCCGTCACGGGCCAGGACGAGCTGCTCGGGCGTGTCAATCCTAACGTTCCGCCGGAAGACACACCGGTAATATCGGCCCGGCGCGGCGTTGGGGTCGTCGCCGTCGGCGCGGTCATCGGCGGCGGGCGGGCGGCTCTGCGACGCTGCGGGCTCGGCTGCCGCGGGCTCGACGGCGACGCGTGCGTCCGGCGAGGCGGCGCCCTCGTCCGGCCCGGTCACACTGGAAAGCGAGCCGATCTCGGCGCTGCGCAGACGCAAACTGTCCAGGTCCGTCACGCGAAACAACTCGAGCCGCCTGCGGGCCCCGTCATAGATCAGCTCCAGCCCGGTCCCCTCCAGCGCAGCACTACGCGAGACGAACTTCACCGCCCCGTTGCTGGAGAACAGCGACTGGTCCGCCACGAACGCCACGTCGTCCAGGTAGATGAAGCACTCCATGGGGTCGTTGGGCTCGGGCGGAACGATGTGAATGACCACGTTGCCCTGAAAGACCGCGTCGTTGGGCATCAGCTTGCCGAAGGCCGTCTCGAGCTGGAACGTGCCGCGGTCGGCCGTCACGTCGCAGCGAAACTCCGGCAGATAGAGCTTCATGAAGGGGTACGTCATCTGCCACTGCTCCCCCTCCTCGTGGTGAAGCTCCTCGAAGCCCAGCTCGCGGTCCACCTGCTGATTCTCATTCGTATGAAAGAGGCGCGTCTGCTTGAGCGGGCCGATCCCGACGCCGTCGACGGTGCCGATCGCGTCGTCCCCGGCATCGGTGCCCGACTCGGTCGGCCCGGGCAACGGCACCGGCAGGTCCAGCTCGACCGGGGGTGTTCCCCCGAGCTGTGCGTACACCAGGTAGCCGACGAGCAACGCCGCCAGCACCACCAGTCCCACTAAGAATTTGCGCAGGCCCACATTCGCACCTTCGATTTGACGCGGTTACCCCGTGTAGCGTTTCATCAGATCCTGCCACCGGCCGGATTTTTTCAGGAGGTACTCGATGACCTCGCGCACGGCGCCGCCGCCGCCGGGACAGGTCGTGACATAGTCGGCGGCCTCCTTAACCTCCACGACGGCGTTGGCCACGGCGACGCCGAAGCCGACGTACTGAATGACCGGCACATCGGGCAGGTCGTCGCCGATATAAGCGACGTTCCCGGGTGCCAGATCCAACTCGCCGAGCAGCTCTTCGAGAGCCGGCCGCTTGAAATGACAATCCTGGAGCACGTGCGCGATTTGCAGTTGCTCGGCCCGGCGTTGCACGGGCGCGCAGGCCCGACCGCTCAGCAACGCCACCCGCAGCCCGGCGCGCTGCCAGAGACGAATGCCGTGCCCGTCGTGCGTGTGGAAGCACTTGCTCTCGCTGCCGTCGGCGTGCACGATCAACCGCCCGTCGGTCAGCACGCCATCGACGTCCAGCACCAGCAGCTCGATGCCGGCCCAATCCATGTTCGATTCGTCGCTCATCCCTGCGTTCTTCGGCCCTTTTCGTCTTCGTTCGCCCCCGGCGGACGGCCGAGGACCCTATCCCACCACCTTGATCGTCACGATATCCTGCACGTCGATCAGCCCGACGGGCCGATCCTGCGCGTCCACCACGGGCAGCTCGTCAATCCGATACTTGTGAAAGAGCGCGGTCGCCTCCGAGGCCAGGGCATCGGCGCGAATGCGCTTGCAGCCGGGCGTCATGATGTCACCGGCCTTGAGATCGAGAACCGCCGCGGCCTCCCGCGTCAGCAGCCGCCTCAGATCGCCGTCGGTGATGATGCCGGCGAGCTTGCCCTCGGAATCGACGACCATGACCGCCCCGTGGCGCTTCAGCTCGCTCGTCGCCGCCAGCATGTCACGGACCGTCTCATCAAGACCGACCAGCGGCAGTTTCTCCCCGGGCCGGAACATCATGGACTGCTCGACGGTCATGAGCTGGGCCCCCAGCGAGCCGCCCGGATGAAACCGAACGTAATCCTCCACGCTGAAGTGGCGGGCTTTCATCACGGTAAAGGCCAGGGCGTCGCCGATGGCGAGCATGCAGGCCGTCGAGACACTCGGCGCCACGCCGAGGGGGCACGCCTCGCTGACCTTGCCCATGCACAGAACCACGTCGCTGTACCGGCTCAGGGTCGAGTCGGACTCCCCGGTGATGGCGATCAGGCGGATCTGGAGATGCTTGACGAGGTTGATCAGCCGAGTCACCTCGTCGGTTTCCCCCCCGTAACTGAGCACGATGACGATGTCGCTCTTTCTCAGCCGGCCCAGGTCGCCGTGCACCGCCTCGGCCGGATGCAGAAAATGACTGGGCGTCCCGGTCGAGGCCAGCGTGGCGCTGATCTTGCGCCCGATGATGCCGGCTTTCCCGATGCCTGTGACGATACAGGAGCCGCGGCATTCGTAGAGCATCTCCGCCGCCTGGGCGAAGGGCGCGTCCACGATCGGCGTCATCGACGCGATCGCCTCGGCTTCCGCCCGAATGACGTTGCGGGCATATTCGAGGTCAAAATCCACGGTCTTCAAGAGTTCCTTGCCAAAGCGTGCCGCCGGCACGCACATACCATCCGTATCGAACCGCCGGGACGGGCCGACAGCGCGCGTCGGGCCACCGGGGCGGACCGTTTCTGGAAATTCTTTTACGCCATGACGCGCCGTCGGTCAAGCCGAAACGCCGCCGGCCCACCCGTGGCGTCTCTGAAAGTCCTCCAGCATCAGGATACCGCCTTTTGCTGGTCCCTCGGCGGGCAAGCGTAATCCCATGAAAGGCTGCCTCCGGTCGCGTTCTCTGGTATGGTTGAGGACA
>CAYPZL010000141.1:0-15162 GCA_964415045.1 uncultured Pirellulales bacterium
GAGGATACCTTCACTCTTTTGGTTGCGGCCGAGCGAAGCGAGGCCGCGCTGGGATTTACCAGGGTTATTCCCGTACCTATCGAAACGCCCGTCATTTGCGCCGTTTGCACAAGTGACATCATTTGCGCCACACCGTCGGTAACCGCTATCAATAATACCGTTCGGCGCGGTCGTCTGCAAGAAAAAAGGGGAGAAGAGGTCGGATGTGATTTATGACATGGGTATTGCCGGCGTCGGTGGCCGCGCCCGGAGTCGCCTCGAAGAACTGCTGGCCGGGGCCTGTGACGGAGATGCCGGCCGAGGCTTTGACACGCGGATTGACCGAAGGGTGTACAAATTGCCCTGGTGCGGCTATTCTGGGGGCGGGTCATTGGGCAGAACCGTGTATCAGGTGCAAAGGAGAAGCAAGATGGCTGTATTGAACCGGCGTGGTTTTCTGAAAGATTCCTTTGTTGTTGGCGTCTGCGTGCTGGTGTCGCTGGGGTTGTGCGCCAGGGCGGCGGCCGGACAGTGGACGAAGCTTTTCGACGGCGAGAGCCTCAGCGGATGGACGAATCCCTACGATTGGGGCAAGGCGTGGGTCGAGGACCGCGAGATCCGGCTCCAGGCCGATAAGAAGTTCTTTCTGCTGACGGCCAAGACGTATCGTGACTTCATCTTCGAGGCGGAAGTGAAGATGCCGGAGGGCAAGTCCAACTCCGGTTTCATGTTTCGCTGCCACCAGAAGCCGAACAGGGTCTGGGGGTACCAGGCGGAGGTCGATCCGTCCGAGCGGCAATGGTCGGGTGGCCTGTACGACGAGGGCCGGCGCGGGTGGCTGCATCCGGCCAGGGGCGATGCGGCCTCCGCGAAAGCCTTTGTGGCCGCAACGAAAGGGGCGTTCAAGCGGGACGGCTGGAACCGCTACCGCATCCATTGCGTCGGTCCGAGCCTGCGCATCTACGTCAATGGTGTTCTGACGACCGATTACGTCGATACCATGGACCGCGAGGGCTATATCGCCGTTCAGCATCACGGGGAAAAGGGCAAGATCTATCGGTTCCGCAACATTCGTATCCGGGAGCTGAAGGCTCCGAAGGCGATGGCCGCGACGATGAAGGATCTGCCGCTGGTGTTCTTCGAGGACTTCGAGAGCCAGGCGACGCGCTGGACCCAGACGGATGCGGACGCCTGGAAGATCGTCGCCGAGGGTGGCAACCAGGTCTATTCCCTGTTCCAGCGGAGCAAGTACAGCCCGCCCGTGCGGTCGCCGCTCAATATCGCGCGCGTGACGGATTCGAACGTGAGCGATTTCGTGCTCCAGGCGCGGATGAAGCAGACGGGCAAGGAGTACGGGCATCGCGACATGTGCGTGTTCTTCGGGTATCAGGACCCGTCGCATTTCTATTACGTTCATATCGCCACCAAAGCCGACGCGCACGCCAATTCCATCTTCCTGGTCAACGGCGAGCCGCGTGTCTCCATCGCCCGGGAGCGGACCGACGGCACCGACTGGGCCACCGGCTACCACGACGTCCGTCTCGTGCGCAACACGTCAACCGGCGCGATCGAGGTCTACTACGACGACATGGACAAACCCATCATGCGGACGGTGGACAAGACGTTCCTTTCCGGCGGCGTCGGGTTCGGCTCGTTCGACGATACGGGCAATATCGACGACGTGATCCTGTGGGGCGCGCCGGCGCCGAAGGGCGGCAAGTAGGGCTGCGCTGCCCGCGGGTCTGCCGACACCGGTGATTCGGAGAGGAGAAACGTACGGCAACTGAAGACGATTGGTTGCAGATATCTTCTGTGGGGCCTGGGGCTGGCGGTCTTTTGGGCCGGCAGCGCGACGCCGGCGATTCTGATCTTCACGCCCATCTTTCTGCCCATCGTGCAGAAGCTCGGCCTGCATCCGCTTCATTTCGGCATCTTCATGATTATGAACCTGTGCATCGGGCTGTGCACGCCGCCGGTGGGGACGTGCCTGTTCTTGGGCTGGAACCACTGCTGGGGACGACGGGAGTCTGCGTGTGAATTCTTGTTGTCCGCATTACGGCAGAGAGATGACGTAGTCTCTTTCTGCCTCGAGTGTTTGTCTGGCCTTGGTGCAGGAGGTTGTGATGTGAACTGTGGCCCGGCGGTCGTCCGTTTCTGCGACGCGGACGGTCAGGCCGGCGGGGCGCGTCGTCAGAGACGTGACGTCGAGCGGCAGCGGGTCCCGGCCGAGCGGCTCGTTGGTGTCGACGGCGCGGTGCCGGACCCAGGCCAGACCGCTGGCGGTCAGGTTGCGCTCGACGGCGCGCAGATAAGCCTTGTCCGCCTGGAAGAGCATCGTGTTGGAGCTCTCGGTCAGCACGAGCAGGGCCATCACCACCAGTCCCAGCAGGATAATGACCAGCGACAGAACGGATCCGTTTTTCCTTCGTCTCTTCATTTGATCGCCTGGTCCTTTCCGAGCCCCTGGAGGAAGAAAACGTGCGAATTGGCGAATTTGTTGTGAAGCTTGGCGCGGATGCGTTGCTGTATGGCCGTGTATACCTCGACCGCGTACACGGTGTCCCCCTGCTTCCACGGCTTCCAGGTCACCACCGCCTTGGGCACGCGCCACAGGCGTTGCTGTTCGGATGCGGCGGCGCCGTCCCGGTTCAACGCGGTGCGCACAATTTCGCCGCTGCGGAACTGATAACTGACGGTGCCCTCGGGCAGTTCGACCAGGAGCCTGTGCTCGTCCGTCTGCACATCCTGGAATCGCTCGGGCAGGGCGACGGCCCGGTCCACGTCGCGGCGAACGTTCTGGAGCATGTCGAGAACGCTGGTGTTTTGCTGGAGCAGCCGCACGCTCTGGGGGATGTCGCGCGCGAATACCGCGAATACGTCGCTCAGGGCCACTGCCAGAATGGGCGTGATAGCGACAACAATCAGCACTTCGATTAGTGTAAATCCCTTTCGCATGGGGCTATTCTCCTCTTGCGACCGCTGCGTCGGGCCGGATATATCGCGACAGATGGACCGTGACCCGTCGCGGGCCGGCCTGGCCGGCTGCCGTGACCCGGATCAGCTCCAGGCCTTCCCACTGGGCGGCGCCGGGCTCTCTGCTGACCGAGACCTTCACCGCGCCCCACAAGCGGGCCATCTCCTGCGGCTCCACGGGCCGGCCCGTGGCCGTGATGCTGTCGAGCTGAGCCTGGGCCGCGGCGATACAGCGCTGCCGCATCCATTGGTACTTGTTGAAGGAGGAAAATGCGCTCATGGAGGCCGTCAGCCCGACGATGATGATGCCCAGGATGGCCGTAGCGGTGATCACCTCAACCGTGAGGAAGCCCGGGCGGTTTCTTCTTTTTTCAGTCACGTTGACACCTGTTCCAAACATCAGGGATAGATCGCCCCGGTCATGATCTCAAGAATGACCACGCCCGGAGTGAAGCTCGCGTGAACGACAAATCCGACCACCAGGCCGAGCAGAATGATTCCGCAAGGCCACAGGATAAACCGCGCGAGATTCACGCGGTAACTATAGTTGGAGCGATAATAGGATTGCAGCATATCCAGCACCGCTGGTGTGCCGACACCGCTGTCCTTGTTGTCGAAGGCCCAGGCCAGCGCCGGTCCCAGCCCGCACGCCCGCGCCGAGGTGGCGATGTCGTCGCCCCGCTCGACCCGTTCCAGCCAGCGCCGCAGGCACTTCCGGAAGCAGCAATTGAGCTCGAGATCGAGAGCGCCCCGTATGGCGTCGTTGACGGGGATCCCGGCCCGCAGGGACATGCGCAGCAGCTCGACGACGCGCAGCGTCGAGCGGTTCTTCTCAAACCAGTGCAAGATGGGCAGATACCAGCGCAACGAATCGATCAGCCGCGAGAACATCGTGGGCTTCAGACGTCCCTGCCTCCGCCGCACGCGCCGCACCCCGACAACGATCCAGAACAGGACGAAAAGGACGATCAACAATGGAACCAGGACTTCTGAGGAGAAGCCTTCCGTGATCCGGATGAGCGCCCGCGTGGAGCGGGGCATAAGCTCGCGTGAGGTCATCTCCTCCCACACCTGGACGAATTGCGGGAGCACGAAGGTGACGTACCCGCCCGCGAGAAAGATCATGGCGGTGAACACCACGACCGGATAGAACGGATGGACCGGTCGCACGCGGTGGCGTTCGTAGGCGCGCGTGCGGATCTCGCTCTCGACGGCCTGGACGGCGGCCGGGAGCTGGTGGACGCGCTGTCCGGCGGCGAGCATGGCCAACGCCCACCGGTGGCACTGCGGATAGCCGCGCCGCACCGCCTCCGGCAGCGGATAGCCTTTCACGAGCCAGGTCTTGATTCGGCGCAGAAGCCGGCCTGAAGCGTCCGCCCGCCCGGCGGCGGCGCAATCCAGGGCCATCGGCAGCGGCAGGTTCTGCCGGATGCTCGAACCCAGGACCGAGAAGACGTGCGCTTCCGATACCCGCCGGGCGGTAAGGTTGTATCCGATGAACCCCCCAACGATGACAGCGGTTCCGAGAAAGAACAAGAGCGGAACTGCCGGACCGGCCCTGAGCAGCACGCACACTGTGAGGACGGCGCTGAGCAGGAGCACCAGCGTCACCGCGAGCAACGTCCATGTGGCGAACTGATGACACCAGGCCAGCGACTCGCGCCTGTGCGTCGATACCGCGATAACGATCTGTGTGACGATGAACAGCACGGGGGCATAGAGAATCTTCTCTTCCGTTCCCGCCGTCGCCGCCGCGAATCCCACCGCAAAGGCGACGAACGGCACCGTTATCAGCGCCACGCCCGGCTTCTTATAGCCGAGAATGACGTAGACCAGGAAGAGGACGACCACGATGGCTGTGAAGTTAAACATATCTTCCCCTGTTAGGCTGCGGACAAACTCGTCACGACCTGAATCATGGGCAAAAACAGCGACAAAATGGCCAGGGCCAGGATACACCCGACGGCCATGATCAGCACGGGCAGCAGGACGGCCTGCAGGCGGGACTGGCTGACGCGCGCCTGGTCGGCGTACATGTCGCCCAGACTGTGCAGGTTGTCCTGCAACTCATTCCTCTGGGAGCCGAGCTGGACCGAATAGAAGAAGAGCCGGGGCAGCAGGCTGAGATTCTGGCCGGCTTCGAGGAGGTTCGCCCCTTGTTCGATTCGCCCGGCGAGCTCTTCGCTTTCACGGGCCAGTCTTTCACTGCCCGAAGCGACCGCGCCCAAACGCAGGCACTCGGGCGTATCGCAGCCGGCGCCGACGAGCACCGCCATCGCCTCGGCCATGCGGCTGAGCACGCTGTTGCGGTACAGGTTGCCGATGATGGGGACGCGCAGGAGCATGGCTTCCTTGCTTCGACGTCCGGCCGGCGACCGCGACAGCGCCAGGAACACCCCGATCAGGACCACCGCCAGAACGAGCAAACCAAGCCAGATCACCGCCGTATTTTCGCCCAGCGCAAGCACCGCGTTGGTCACGCCCGGGAGGTTGCTTCCGGCAATGTCCTGCAAGACCTCGCGAAACTGCGGGACGATGTACCCGAAGGCGAATGATACGATGATCGTGCCCAGAATCAGGACCACGATCGGGTAGCTCAGGGCCTCGAAGACGATGCGCCGGGTTTGCCCGGCCAATTCGAGATGCCGGTTCAGACTGGTGAGCATCTCGCTGAGCCGTCCGGTTGTGACACCTGCCTTCAAAATTCGCCCGTAGAGCGGAGGGAAGTGCTTTTCCCGTTTCTGGAAGGCCTCCTCGATGGGAACGCCGGCCTCCAGGTCCGCCGCGATGTCCTCGACGAGCTTTCGCATCGAACGCGAAGAGACATCTTCGGCCAGCTCGCGCAGGCCTTTTTCCAGCGGGATGCCCGCGCGGGTGATGGAGGCGAGCTGCTGGTTGAACAGCAGAAACTCGTTTCGTCCGATTGCTGTTTTGGGTCGTTCCGGCTCGGCCTTGTCCAGCGAGTTGACGCTGAGCTCCATGCCCTTGAGCTGCTCGGTCGCCTCTTCGGCGGAACCGGCCTCGATGGTTCCCTTCATCAGCCTGCCCGCTGCCGTCAGCGCATTGTAGCGGAATGTCGCCATAGCTTATTCCTTCACCAGATTCAGTTGGTATCGAATCTCATCCCGGGCGTCCCCGGCCGGCGCGCAAAGAAGGATCGATGTGGCCGATACCGATCCCCAGACTCTATCCTTTGCGTGCATATCTTCTTGCTCCTTCCGTTAGCCGTCGCACGGTTGTCCGGGATTGGACCTCTCGAAATTGGGGTCCGCACCACATGCCTTTCGCAGTTCCGCCGGCGTGGTGACACCGGTTTCGACGAGGCGCATGCCGTCCTGGAAGAGGCTCACGTGTCCCTCCTGTCGGAGCAGCGTCTGCAATTCGTCGAGATCGGCCTTGGCCAGGACGGCTCTTCGCAGCTCGGCGCCCAGCTCGACGATCTCGGCGATCAGGGCCCGACCGTGAAAGCCGGTGCCGAAGCACGCGTCGCAGCCGACCGGCTCGAACGTTCCGTCCGGGGCCGCTTTTTTGCACTGTGTGCAGAGCCTTCGGACCAGTCTTTGATTGACGACGGCCGCGATGCTTGAAGTGACCTGATAGGGCTCGACGCCCATTTCCAGCAACCGCAGCAGGGCGCCGGCGGGCGTGCCGCTGTGCATCGTGCTCATCAGCAGGTGGCCCGCCAGGCCGGCCTCGATAACGATGCGGACCGTCTCGGCATCGCGAATCTCGCCGATCATCAGGACCTGCGGGTCCTGCCTCAGCAGCGAGCGCAAGGCCGTAGGGAACGTCATCTGGCCGTGCGGCGTGATGGGGACCTGGGTCACCCCGTCGATGCGGATCTCCACCGGGTCCTCCAGCGTCACGATGCTTTTGCCCGGTGAGGTCTGGACGATGTGTCGCAGCAGGGCGGCCAGGGTCGTGCTCTTGCCGCTGCCGGCCGGGCCCGTCAGCAGCATCACGCCCTGGTTCTCGGCGGCAATCGACCGCAGCCGCGATTCGATTGCCGGTGCGAAGCCAAGCTGATCCAGGGCCAGCAGCTCCGGCTGCCGGTAGAAAAGGCGGACCACCGCCCGTTGCCCGTAGATCGTGGGAAAGACCGCCAGCCGCACGTCCGTGATCTTGCCCGAGCCGTTGCTGGAAATCTCCAGACGTCCCTCCTGCGGGATGTCGTTGCGGTAGGTCAGAAGGCCGCCCAGGACCTTGAGCCGGGCGATCACGTTGTCCGCCACCGCCCCTGGGAGCTTCTCAAAGAGGTTCAAAACGCCGTCCAGGCGGAACTTCACCTGCAATTCCGAGTCGGTGGGCTCGAAATGGACGTCGCTGGCGCCGGCGGCCACGGCCTGGTCGAGCAGCTCATCCACGATCTCGACCACGTCCTGGGCCTGCGGCCTGGAATCAGGGGTTTTGCGTGTATTTTCGATCATTCCGTTTGGCTCGTGATCTCAGTCCTGCGATTGCCATCAAACCGTGTTCCTTATTTAGGACGCACGGGCGGTACGCGTGTTAATGTGCGGCGGTTTTATTTCACATTTCCGCCATTTTGTGTTAACATACACGCGTGCAGCGCGTCGTACAGTAGGAAATGGATGCAAACCGAGTAGGGTGCCATGTTCGATAAGGCCGCCACGTACGACTTGTTCTGGGATTCCGCGGCGTGCGAGGCCGTGGAGGAGAGCCAGCGGTGGATTCTCACCGCCATGCAGCGGTACGGCCACGAGCTGGTGACCATGCTCTGGCGCATCCTGGGCAACGATCAGGACGTGTGCGATGCGTACCAGACCACGTTCGTGCATTTAGCGCATCGTGACGGAGGGCACAAGCCCCGCCGGTTGAAAGCGTATCTGTTTCGCACCGCAAGCAATACGGCCATTTCCATCCTGCGCCGCCGGATGGCCGAGAAAAAAGTGTTGTCGAACATGGCCGAGGCGCCGCCCGAGGCGGCGGACCCGGGCCGGGATTTCGACACGAAGTATCTGGCCGAATCGTTGCGACGCCACCTCGCGCAACTGCCCGCGCATTTGCAGGACGTGATCATGTTACGCGACCTGGGCGAGTTGTCGTACGCCGAGGTCGCCCGCGCTTTGGGCATTTCGGTGGGGACCGCGCGGGTGTATCGCTGCAAAGCGGTCCAACTGCTGGCCGCGTGGATGAAGACTGGGGAAGAATGATGAGACTCCTGAAACGTGGAGAGAAACGACGTTCGTTGGTTAGGCAGGAAGCCGAACGGAATCTGTGCCGGAAGCTGCGGCGGCGACTGGAGGCGTCGTTGTCGCGCAGCCTTGGCCCCGACGCGCCCTGGGTCCAACGGCACGTCGCCCATTGCCCCCGCTGCCGCAAGCGCCTGGCCGATCTGGGCCGGGTGGACTGGGCCCTGCGCATCATCAAGTCGCAGCCCCACAGCCTCGATTTGCTCAAACGCGCCAACTCCTGCGCCGTCAGAATGCTCAATCACAAATTACGCGACGGGGCCCGGCAGCGCCGTCTCGACGAGGCCGGTCCCGAGCCCGCTCTGATCGAACGGTGCCGCAAATACGAGAACGTCGCCGTCAACGTCGCCGCCTGCATCGCCATCCTGTTCCTGACGAAAGCGGGGCTCTTCTCATCCTTCGCCAGGGCACGCACGGAAGGCCACCAGGCCATGAAGCAATACTACGCCACCCAGGCCGGCCAGGACCTCGCCGACGAAATCTTCCAGGGCTGACCCGCTCCCGGTCACGCCCCACGGGCGAATCCTCCGCTCTCTGCCCTCAGAGTTGCCGAGCGAGTGCTACTTTCCCACACAGAACAACCGGCGCGTGGTACGGATGAACAGTTGACCGTGCGCGGCGCTGATGGATGCGCGAACGGCTCCTTGACCGCTGGTTGGGTCCATGGGAATCACACGGATGACATCGCCGTTCGTCGCGTCGATCACCGCCACGTCGCCGGTGTGGTTGATGAGATAGATCTTGCCGTCCGCGGCAAGCGGCGAGGCTTCGTACTTGGCGCGACCGGGCGTCTCGATGGTCCACTTGACCTTGCCGGTTCGAGGCTCGACGCGGGACAGGCATTTTCTCAGATCGCTTAGCACGAAGAAATCGTCGTCGTAGAAGGCCGGCGTGGGAACGTCGGAAGAGACCTCACGAACATCCCGACTGTCCCAGGCGATGGCGCCGTCGTCCAGCACCCCGGCGCCCTTCGGCCGTATCGCGTAGACCGGGGCGTTCTTGGGTGCACAGACGAGGACGACGTTTGCGCCGGCTACCGGAGAGGGGACCAGTCGCCAATGGCCGATACGCCTGGGATTCCAGGTGCCCCAGCGCCACAGTTCTTCGCCGGTCTCCGGGTCATGGCCTGTCAGTACGTCCCCCCCGGCCAGCAGCAACTGCGGACGCCCGTCGAACACACCGGGAATGGGCGTGCTGAATGCTTCCCGCGCCTCGGCCCGGGCCTTGCTGGGACGAATCTGACGCCAGAGTGTCTTGCCCGTCCCCGGATCGATGGCCAGGAGGTACGATTCGTTCTCGCGGTCCGCCAGACCGCGGCCGTGCACGGGCACATCCCGTTGCAATACCTGAACGTACAGTTTGCCGCCGAACAGCGTGGGGCTGCTGGCAAAGGTCCACAGAAAGGCGAACGGTCCGTACTCATCCTGAAGATTGCGTCTCCATTGACGACTGCCGTTCATGTCGAAGCATACGAGCTCGCCGTTGCCGTAGAAGAACACCGCGATCTTGCCGTCGGTGACGGGAGAAGAGGCCGCGTACGTGCTGCGTCGGTCCCGGCCGATGTCCTTCGCGATGTCATGCTGCCAGAGGAGTTTTCCGCTGAGCCGGTCGAAACACATCGCCAGCAGCATGTCCCGGCCGGCATCGACCCCTGACAGAAAGACGCGATCTTTCCAGATTATCGGTGTAGCCGCCGAACAGCCGGCCAGCTCGACACTCCAGGCGATTCCTTCGGTTTGGCTCCAGACCGAAGGCAAATTCCTCTCGTCGGTGGAGCCGTTGAAGTGAGGGCCTCTCCAGTGCGGCCAATCTCCGGCACCGGCGGCGGACGCACCTGCCAGTACGAACGTCAGAAAAACACAGTGCTTTAGCATAGCGACCTTATACCTCCAGAGGATGTCGTTCCTGCCATCGAGCAGAGGCATGGCAGAGGATTCCAGCTCACGATGGAGCACCATGGTGATACTTGCTTGACCGCCAGCCGGCCCTCTGCCTGCGCGCTGTTGCCCTGCGCCGCGAGTCGCTGCTCGGCGAAGGCCGCAGCGGCACAACCTAAGCCCACGGTTTTGAGGAAACTGCGACGTCCCATTTCACTTTGGCTCATTGGTGCCTCCTCGACAGTAATGGCTCTGCATTTTTGCAGGATGGATCCGGGACCGTGCGATTTCTCCGGTTTCCATCCTGCCGGGTCGAAGCCAATCCATTCTCCGGCTACCTGTCGCGCGGCGACGGGACCGCCGCCCGCCTCCAGACCCGGCGGCGTGACCATCAACGACTATTCGACCAGCCCTTTCCCGTCGCCCCGGAAGGGGACATTCACAGCCGGAGACGCTACCGTGTTATACCGATTCGGAAAATCTGTTGGGCGGCAGCGTCGATGTCATCCTGAGGCGAAGCCGAATCCCGGCGCGCCGGGACGGCTACCGAACAGGAGGTTGCTGCCGGCCGCAGGCCAGATCCTTCATTGCGTTCGGAGCCTGCCCTGAGCGCGAGCGAAGGGATGACAAGACCGCCCACGAATTTAACACAATTCGCATTACCCTTTCGTACGCTTGCGCTTTGAGGTCAGCACGGGGATGTTCTCAATGCCAATCGGTTTTCTGCCTTTCGGTGCGCTGCGCCCGCAGGTCTTCAACTCGCTCAACAAGGCCTGAAGCTCCCGGCGCTTCTCGGCTTCCTTGAAAAACAGGTTGGTGGTTTCGCCGGGATCTCTGCCCAGGTGGAACAATTGCCCGGTCGCATGGGGCGCGGTTTCGGGCCGCGCGTATTGCGCCATGATGCCCTTCGCGTAGCTGTTGCCTCCCGACCCCATGTGATCGAGGTACTTCCACTGACCCTGTCGAATTTGAAACTCTCCTCTGAAACTCTGGGTCAACATGTGGGGCCGGACGGGATCGTTTTCATCCCGGATTCCCAGCATGACGGGCAGCATGTCAAAGCTGTCGGTGGCGTCTTCGTCTTTGAGTTCATAGCCCACGATGGATGCCAGGGTGGCGAAGATATCCGTGGTGTTGGTCATTTGCTTTGACACCTGGCCGGCGGGAATGGCTCGCGGCCAGCGAGCGATAAAGGGAACGCGGTGGCCTCCTTCCCAGCCGTCACGCTTCATGCCGCGCCAGCCGCCGGCGGGGTCGTGATCGTATTCCTGCCTCATGCGGTGACAGTGGACCGTCTCGGGGCCGTTGTCCGAATTGAACAGCACCAGCGTGTTGTCGTCGATTCCCAGCTCATCCAGCTTGTCGAGCAGCCGCCCGACCAGTACATCCAGTTCCCAGACGAAGTCTCCTCTGGGGCCGCCATCGGTCTTGCCCCGGAACTCTTCCGCCGGCAGGACGGGAGCGTGGGCAATCTGTGTGCACAAGACCGCCAGAAAGGGCCTGTCCTTGTGGTTCTTGAGGTGATCGGTGATGAAATCCACGGTCTTTTGGTAAAAGATCTTGTCGGCATTCTCGAAATCGTACCCCACCGACATGAATCCCTCGTCATTGTCCCACAACCAGCCGTCCAGGTTGGGCAGGTTGCTGCGCCTGTGCGTGACTGTCGCCGGCACTTCCACCATGCCATTTTCGATGTAGACGTAAAGCGGATCGGTGTTGGGACAGTTCGGCGTGACGAACGACTCGTCGAACCCCCTCTTGTTGGGGCCGTCGATCAGCGGCGTGCTCTTTTCATAGTTGATGAGCTTGGCGTTGGCGAAGCCGCCCCCGAGCCGTTTGCCGTTGTCGTCGTACCAGGTCAGACCCACGTGCCACTTCCCGAATACGCCGGTGCGGTAGCCCCTGGATCGCAACATGTCTCCCAGGGTCAGCGTGCCCGGCTTGAGGTAGCTGGGGCCGCCGGGGCCCTCGAAGGCGCCGCCGCCCCGGCCGGTGGACCGGTAGATCTGCTGGCCGGAGTAAAGGGCGTAACGCGAAGGCGAACAGATCGTGGACGCACTGTGCGCATCCGTGAACCTGATGCCTTCTGCCGCCATCCTGTCGATGCGAGGCGTCTTATACGCGGCCTTCGGGTTGTAGGCCGAGATGTCCCCGAAGCCCAGATCATCGGTATAGACGATGACGATGTTGGGCAGCTCCGCAGCGCCCGCCCAGGCCGCGACCAACGCCGTCAAAACAACCGCGCGATGTGCGATAGGATACATTGAGCTCGAATCCTCAACAAAAAGGGCACAGTGTTCGTACCGGTGTAGTCAGAAGACCTCACGGCTAAATACACCTGGCCGACGCCGTAAACGGCATCACGCCGAAGCCAACCTGTCATTCTATTCCCTGTCGCGTGGCGATGGGGACGTAGCCCACTTCCAGGCCCGCCGGCGGGGTGACAATCAGCGCCGGGTCGATCTCCGCCAGTTTTCCAAACGCCGGCGGCGCGAGGTAGTCGCCGTCCTTTTTCCAGTGTCTGTGGAGCTTTTCCACGCGCTTCTGGAGGGTCTCCCGCTCTGCATCGGTCAAATCGGCGTTGAGCAAGGCCGGCTGGTCGGCGAATCGATACCAGTAGTACGTCACGGTGCTGCCGTCCCCGGGATGCGCCTCGAACGGTCCGGCCACGGGGCCCGGCTTCTTCCAGCAGCTTTCCGGGTCGTCGGGAGTAACGTAGGGAGGCAAGGGTTTGCGGTCAGGCCGACCGAAGCGAACCTTGGACAGTCCTGTTTCAGCCGGAACGTCTTCGGCCGATACCGGGACCCACTTGGCCTTCTTGTTATCGTCTTTGACCAGGCGATAGTATTCCGGCAGCGTCAGCAGCGGGCCGTCCCTGGTGTCCGTCTTCGTCAGCAGCTCGTCGTTCCACTGGTATCCAAACGTGCTCGGATCAGGCGCGAAGGGGGTGGCGAAAGAATCCCAGGCGATGCGCACCCTTTCTTCCCTTGGCGTTGAGGGTCCGTAGATCCGCCAAGTCGCACCCCCTCGTCCGGGAAAGCGATGGACCACCGCCGCGGCGGGGTCGATGGTGCCGCTGGCCGGGGGGCCGCCTTCAAACCAGGCCTTGACGGCGTCCCAGAGCGCCTTCTTGGTATAGGCGGTGACGCGGTGCACGACCGCCGAATTGCCCTGCGGCCCGCGCGGGAACCGGGTGGGAGCGATCCGCGCGTAGGTCTGGCCCTTGCTGTCGGTCGCCTGGGCGCTCGGGACGTACTGCGTCTCCATCTGCAACGCCCGGTTGGGGTTGGACGGGCGGCTGTCCAGGAACATGCCCGCCAGCCGAGGGTCGTCCACGGATGCCCGCGAAAAGAAGTAGGGAGTGAAGAAAGTCACCGGGCCTTTGAAATTTCCCGTGTTCAAAAACAGGGTCCAACAGTGATTGCCGGTGGGAACGTTCTTGCCGGCGGTGGTGGACTTGGCGTCGATCAGCGGCAGCGGCAGGTAGCCATAGCCCCAAAGCTGACCGCAGGTGCCTTGTTTCAGATTCAGCCCGTCGGGGGGCCACAGCACCCAGGGACTCAGTTGTGCCACGCCATACTTGCCTTTCGGCTCCTCCCAGCTCCTTCCTTTGCCGGCCCCGGGTCCGTTGGCCCAGGCGACGAAATTCAGGGCCACCCCGCCCATGATGAACTTCGGCGTTTCCGTGGCGAACCGCGTGTCACGCCACCAGCCCAGGCCGCCCTCGATATCGGAATACATTCTCTCGATGGGCTTGGGACGGTCGTTCTGAGCGTGCATCCAGGTCCCGAACAGCCCGGTCTGAAAGCGATTCCCCGGATATTCCTGCACCAAGGGCCAGGCCGCCACGTACATGGAGAACCCGGCGTTATACGTCTCGGGAACCCGGTCGTTGGGGACGAGCAGATAGCCGGCCATCTCGCCTCTCTCAATCTCATTCGGCGCGCCGCTCAGCGCCACCGGGGGCAAGATGAACGCCAGACCCAGGAAGAATCCAAACAGTTCTGAAAACCTCTGTTTCAACATACGCGAACCTCCGGCAGCCATTTTTCCTTCTTTGCGTACAGCATCCGACGAGAAGCCGTCCCGCTTGTTGCAGGAATTCGACCCGTCGTCGGGCGACGTTGCCCCGAGGTTATGCGAAGGGCTCCTCGCTGTCAACGGTATTGCCCGAGCCATCGACTCCGTGTCTGTGCAATCTCTCGGGCATCCTCGTTTTGGACCCTGGGCAGCACCGGCCGCACGGGCTTCAAATCAACGATCAAAGTGCAATGAGCGAAATTGCCCCGCCGCGCCCGAATGGAGTTGGATGGCGTGCAGGGCACACTCCACGGGTTTGCATGGCTCATTGCCGATTCCCTCGGTGTTCTCTGAGACTTCTGTGGCAGAACATCCTTTTCGAGCAGTCCGCGTATCTCGCGGTTGGAAATGAGTATGGTGTCCCCGGATTTCCGCCCCCGGCCCCAGGGCGACGGGATCGACATCGGCGCCTACGAGTGGCACACCGACGACGTGCTCCCGGTCGAGCCTCGTCAAAGGGCGGCGAAGGTTTTTTGCGACTTTTTCATTTTTTCCTTGAACCAATGCGTCGCCCCTGTCATACTTGTAATAGTTGGCATAGTACAAATGACAGGGTGGGCGGATGCAGTTTCGCATTGACAACGCGTCGGACAGGCCCGTGTACCTGCAGATCATCGATCAGGTCAAGCGGGACGTCGCCTTAGGGCGGTTGGCTCGGGCCGAGAGGCTTCCCACCGTGCGACAGCTCGCCCAGCACCTCGCCATCAATCCGAACACCATCGCCAAGGCCTACCGCCAGCTCGAGCAGGAGGGGATCATCGTCACGCGGGCCGGGGCCGGAGCGTTTATCGCCAATTTGGACAGCACGCTGAGCAAGGCGGTGCGGCGCAAGCTCATCTGCGACGAGCTGGAGCGTATCGTGGTCGAGGCGTTCCACATGCAGATCGACAAGGAAACGCTGGCGGGCTGGTTCGAGAGTACGGTGGCAAAGTTCAACCTGGCGGCGAAGAAGGAGAGGTAGTATGCCGGACAACGTGATTGAGGTCGAACAATCAAGACCACCGGCATAGCCGGTGGTATGAGGAAGGCCCCTAAAAGGGGCC
>CAYPZL010000142.1:0-15111 GCA_964415045.1 uncultured Pirellulales bacterium
TCCGCTCCAGGACAAATATCGGCAACGCGGACCAATTTACTCGAATCTACTTAGCCGCCGCTGGATATCATCTGGATTGTCTACATACTTCGTAGATTGTTCGATTTTAGATGTCACCTCGGACAGTTGGTCAGCAAATGTTCTATACGCGTCCATCTCAGGTTGAGTGAATTCGATTTCTACGAACTTGCCTGCGAGTATCTCGTTTCTTGCGATTGAAAATGACTCTATACGGTCGGACGGTTCAGTTTTGCACATTCGGGCAAGCAAGGCTTTGTATGCAAACTGTTCGATTGCATTGTCCATCACGATCTTCTCGAACAGTTTGCCGACGAAATAGACCTCGGTGCAGTAATCGTATATGTCACGAGCAAATTCCGAGGGAGGATCACACCACCAGTTTAACGTGATACTCTTGTCGTAATCTTCCTGGGCAAAGGCTTGCTTGCCGAATCCAAAGTCAATTATTTTTACAAGTCCATCATCTGAAATCAGGAGATTCATTGGCCGGATGTCTCGGTGGAGAATTTTATTCTTCTCCAGATGAGCAAAGCCCTCAATTGTTTGCAGAAAAACTTGATTTATCTGTTCAGGGTTCTTCGATAGATAGTCCTCGACGTCTGATCCGCGTACGTATTCCATCAGTATGTATCCGGCGAAATCTTGACGGTACAGGTAGTAGTTGAACACTCTGACTACATTTGGATGGTTCAGCAAATGCAGCAGTTTTATTTCTTGAACGAAATTGTCAAAGAGTTCAGTTCTCATCGTTTCGCTCAGAGGTGAGTATTTCTTGCAGACGAAGTATTCATCGATCTCACCATCGTACAGCAGAACCGTGCGTCCGCATGCGCCCTGACCTAGTTCACGGATGAATTCAAGGTCTTTGCGCCGAACGAATTTGACTATTTCTTCGGTCATGATTTCTGCCAGAATCTAAGAACTTTAAGCCAAGCGCAGGATGGCCCTCTGGTCGGGCATAAATTCGCGGTGGAGACGGTTAATTGTGGGCCGGCGCGCAGGCCGGGGTGCTCCCCTTTTTTGTTTTTGGCTGTTTTCCTTTTCGCCATGCAGGAAACGCCTTTTTGCACTACCTCCGGCAAACCTGGATGTAATGATGCCGGACGGAAGGGAGGTTGTCAAGTCCAGAAACGGGGATTCCGAAGAAAAATCCGGGTCGGTCTCGGATTTCTCCGTGGCCGGAACCAAGACATTTACGCGCGCAGAGACGCTGAGACGCAGAGAAGGTCATGACGGCAGCGCGCTTTGAAACCCGGCGCCTTTGCGGCTCTCCGCGAGGTCCAATCCTTGTTAGGGCCGCAAGTTGCATCACCATCCCGAAATTGTCTGGAACAAATTCCCAGTTGTTGCGAGGTGGCAACGTGGGGCTTTCAAGCTCACGTATGCGGCCTTCGGCGGCGTCTGCGGGAAATTTCCGGCGGGGTCTTGAGCGGTGGGGGTTTGGGGGTATAATGGCTCGTTCGCTTAAGAACTGAAGATAGAATTCCTATGGGAGAACGTTTGACGATGGCAGATGCACCGAAAGCCAATGCAGTCGTGGGTCAGTCTGGCGGTCCGACGGGGGTGATCAACGCCTCGCTGGTCGGCGTGGTCGAAGAGGCCCGCAAGCACCCGGAAATCGAGAACATCTACGGCGCGGTCCACGCGGTGGCGGGCATGGTCAAGGACGATTTCATCGACCTGGGCGCTCTGTCGCCCGAGACGCTGGAGGTGGTGGCGGGCTCGCCGTCCTCGGCGATCGGCACGAGCCGGGACAAGCCGGACGCCGAGTATTGCCGCAGGATCCTCGAGGTTTTCAAGAAGCGGAACATCCGCTACTTCTTCTACATCGGCGGCAACGACTCGGCCAACACCGCGCACATCATCAACACCGTGGCCGACGAGGAAAACTTCGACGTGCGGGCCTTCCACGTACCCAAGACCGTGGACAACGACCTGCTGGTGACCGACCACTGCCCGGGCTACGGCACCGCGGCCAAGTTCGTGGCCTCGGCGCTCATCGGCGACGACCTGGACAACCGGGCGCTGCCGGGCGTGAAGATCGACGTGATCATGGGCCGCCACGCGGGCTTTCTGACCGGCGCCGCGGCGCTGGGCAAGACCCGCGACGACGACGGGCCGCACTTAGTCTACGTGCCTGAGAGGGGCGTCTCGATGGACAAGTTGCTGGCTGACGTCGACGCCGTGTTCAAGAAGCTCAACCGCTGTGTCATCGCCGTTAGCGAGGGCATGTGCGACGCCGACGGCGTGACTTGGGCCGAGAAACTCGCCCAGACCCAGGAGAAGGACGCCCACGGGAACATCCAGCTCTCCGGCACCGGGGCGCTGGCCGATTTCTTAGCCGCCCAGATCAAGACCAACCTCAAGATCAAGCGCGTCCGCGCCGATACCTTCGGCTACCTGCAGCGCAGCTTCCCCGGTCTGCAGTCCGAGGTCGATGTCACCGAGGCCCGCGAGTGCGGCCGGCAGGCGGTTCGGTTCGCCATGGAGCACGACAACGGTTCGGTCGCCATCAAGCGGACCGCCGAGGGCGACAATTACGCCTCCGAGCTGTTCCGCACCGAGCTCAAGAACGTCGCCGAGAAGACCAAGGAAATGCCGGCCGAGTTCATCAACGCCGACGGCAACGGCATGACCGACGCCTTCCTCAAGTACGCCATGCCCCTGGTCGGCGGACTGCCGAAGACCGAATACCTCGGCGGCTACCCGAGAATCTAAACTCGTCAAAGACCACTTTCCAGGCCCCGCCCGGGCAACCATCCCAAGCCCGGCCGGGGCTTTTCTTCTGCGCCATCGAAGATGGTCCTCCTCGGGCACAGATCGCGCCGCGATTTCATCGGCTTGAGTCCTGTGTCCGTTGCAGATTCCGTTGAAACTCGGCAATGGTCTCAGCGGCACCATCAACGAAATCTCGCAGAATTTCGTCGAGCGAGACGTACTTCTGGGTATTATCATCGAAGAACCTCCCATCGCTGTACAGCAGCGGGCGCTGTTCGTTAATCTCTGCGTTGCCTGTGATCGTTTTCTTCGGGCCACAGGGTCGTACTTGATAGACTGCGCTTCCCTTGCGAGCGCGAAGTTGTAGTGGTCCTATCAACATCGTGGATTTGACTTGGGGATTGGGTGGAACGATGCCGATACGATGGAAATCGTGGATCCTGATCTTTTCTATGAGATTATACCAGGGGATGTGCGAGGACAGACGGACCTTGACGTCCTCGCGTTTTTCTTCAATTTGTTCCTTGTCTGATGCTTCCAAGATTAACTCCACCACAGCGCGTGCGGAGTAGAGTCCGGCCAAGAGAAGGCGGAATGTATTAGCGGTATCGGTACATGCATCCGCCAGTTCATGGAAGAACTTGACACGCTGGTAGTGTTCGCGTACGCCGGCCACACGAGGATCGGGAAACGGCCATATCGGTTCACTGTCTTTTGAGTTGGCAGTCATCGTTTCAACTCTCCGTTCGCATTGTCTCCGGCGGTTGGAGTTGTTGTCTCAGTTCGTCGGTGAGGGCGTCCCAGAGGTGCGGGTGGGCCTCGACGAGGCGGGCGATGTCGGCGAGGTCCTTGATGCGTTTGCTTTGTCGTCGATCCGCATCGCTCCAGGCCCTGATCTTGCCCTGCAGCGTGTCCTCCAGGCAGGAAACCCGCATAAGGATGCCGTGCACGTCAGCGGGGACGGCCCGGCCCGGAAAGTCTCGATAGAAATCCTCCGTGCTGAGCTGGATGCTGACGCGGGAGCGGCCTTTGAAGTTGACCGACCACTCGAATCTCTCCGCTCGAAAGCCGGCTTCTTCCAGTAGCGAGACGGCTCGTTCAACGGCCTCGGCGGCGACGACGAAATCCACGTCCTGCGTCACCATCGGCTCGGCGGCCCAATGGTTCACCGCGACGCCGCCGATGGCGCACCAAGTGATGTCGGCGCGTTCGAGGCAATCGACGAGTCTCATGACGTCGTCGGTACCGCCCGACGTCTGCCAGTCAAAGAATTGTTTCGCAGTCATAAGACCATCCTACCGAAAGAAGATGCGTTCGCCAAGGCATTGTCCAACGCCTGGCGCTGCGTTTATGGTTCTGCCGTTTGAGCGAAGCGTTTCCATTGGGTTTCGATGTCGGAGACCGATTTCATTTGGCTGTGGATGTAGAGGCCGTAGCGCAGGTGGAGCGGGGCGGCCGGGGCGATTTCGCGTGGGGCTTCGAAGGTCAGCGAGGCGCCCATCCAGCCGTCGTTGCGGACGTGGAAGTGGGACGGGTGGTTCGGGTTGGCGGGGTGGTCGAAGAGCGTGACGCCTTCGAGGACGCCGTCGGCGATCGCGCCGCAGTAGTCGACCCAGCGGGCCCGCTTCCAGAAGATCGCCTTTTCGTTGACGCCGCCCTCGGAGTTGCGGATGCGTCCGCCGCCGTCGTGGACGCCGAGGGTCTTGGCCATGCGGACGCCGATCATGCCGAACGGCGTCTTTCCCAGCGTCACGGGCTTGTCTTTGGCGGCGAACTGGAGGTCGATTACGAGCAGCCATTCCTTGTCGGCCAGGAGTGTGACGCTGACGGTGCGGGTCTCGTCGAGCAGGACCTTGCCGGTCTTGTCGACCCACTCGTTCTCGGCGACGAGCAGCGAGGTCTCGCCACGGTCCTCGTATTTGACGATGCGTTTGTGCCGGATGGTCGCGCCGCCGGTGTCGGCCCAGAAGCTGGCGCCGCCGACGTCGTGATGCGAGATCCAGACGGAGTTGTGATGGCTGTGCGATTGGGGGTCGTGCGGATGCCCCATGCGCGTGAGGCTGCGGCCGGCCGGCCCGATGACGGGATATAGGAACGGGCGGTGCAGACCCGGGCCGAAATGGTACCGCGTGATCTCCACGCCGTCCCGCTGGAACGACGCCTGATCGTAGGGCATCGGAACGATTTGCAGCCGGGGCACGGGCTTGGGCTCGGGCAACTCCCCGGCCGCCGCGCCGCCGGCCATCCAGGCACAGAGCATTGCCGTCAAAACCGGCCTGATGAACGATCTTGCGTACATGCCAACTCCTTTCTCGCTGTGGCTCGCCGATGAGCCGCCGCGGAGCCAAATTCCTCCGGGCTGCCGGTTCGGCTTAGCGACGGGTCGTGAATTCGATGAGGTTGTAGAGGATCTTGTCGGCGACGGGGTCTTTGCCGAGGTTGTCGACGAGGCGGAGCTGCGAGAGGATGCAGCGTCCGCGGCCGACGGGAACGATGGCCACGTCGCTTCCCCACCAGGTGTCGCCGGGCCCATAGTAATGGCGCTTGCGCAATTCAAAATCAGGGGCAAAGTCGAAGCCGATGGCGCCGGCGATCGTCTCTCCGCGTACGTCCAGCAGCGTATGCCGGGCCCAGACGTTCTCGTACACCGGGCCCATCATGCCATTGACCGGCAGGCCGTCGAAGAGCGGATGATCGTGTACCAGGTGCGAAATGCCTAACCACAGGCCAATGGCGGCCTTGATACGAACGCGCACGGGCAGCAGGGGCGACGCTTCACCGGCTTTGGCCCAGGGCGCTCTTGTCCCTCCTCCCTGCAAATAGACAGCGGTGCCGCCGGCCTTGATGAATTCTTTCAGTTGGGCGAGAAGATTCCTTTGCGCGGGCGTACGCGCTTCGGTGCGCGAAACGAACACGGGAAGGGACGTGTCGGTCCGCGCGTCGAATTCCGCGAACGCGATCCCCGCCCGTTTCAGGAACGGCTTGAGCGAATTGCTCGGATCGAACACGGCGATGCGCTCGTCGGGTACGGCGAGCCAGTCTTGCGTGAAGACATCGAAACTGTACTCGTTAGCGGCAATCGGCACGCCGTCGTCGGCCGTGATTTGCACTCGTACGGTATAGGTCCCTTCGAGCGTCTTTGTATTGAGTTTCTCTTTCAGAAGCTGCGTGATACCCGTGGCCAGGCGGACGTCGATTGTCTTTGCGAAGACGGTTTCGTCGTCATCGGATATGATCTCGACCTTCAGGACTCCTGTGACCTCATCCCGGTCGTTAACACCGGTGATTTCGATCTGCGTGCCTCGCCTGGCATAGACGTTGCGCGGACTCATGCGGATGGCGATGATTCGCGACCGGCTGGCCGCCTTCGTGCCTTCGTACGCATAGGTCTTGGGATTGCGAAACAGATCGAGCAGTCCCGCGCCCATGATCCAGTCCCCGGCGACCAGCGCGTGAACGCAGTAGCCGATCACCTGCCGGTTGCAGCGAACCGCTTCGATCATGCGCTTGTTCGCGATGCCGTGGATTCGCTGTTGATCGAGGCAGAACTGCCTCAGATCGGGATAGATCCCGTCGAACCCGCTTTCTTTCAACGCGCGCCGGTGTCCCTCGGCCAGACGGCGGTGGTAGATCGTCGGCGACGCGAGCGGGTTGCCGATTCTCACGAAGCGCTCGTTGTTGTCCACGAGGTCGGGCAGGCTTCCGTAGCCTAACTCGGAGAAGACCGTCATCAATCCCGGGACGACGTTTCTACCGGGCAACCCGCCTTTGATTCCCATCGCCCGCATCTGTTCCGGTGTCTTGCCTCCGGTCAGGAGCAGCTTTCGGTAAATCTCTTCGTTGATCTGCGGGCCGGGGTAGAAGTGAATGTCGTTGAACTTGGTGGGCTCGGATTCATAGGGCAGATAGAGATTGGCGCCCTGGGCCCAGCCGCCGGACTCGTCCAGGATCATCCGCGTGGGATCGAGCGAGCGGGCGAGCATCGACATGGGGTGCAGCAGTCGTTTGAGAACGGGGCGTTTGAGCTCGTTGAACAGCTCCCACTGCACCACGCACGCGCGGTTGCGGTCGCG
This sequence comes from uncultured Pirellulales bacterium, assembly GCA_964415045.1. Lineage (GTDB taxonomy): Bacteria > Planctomycetota > Phycisphaerae > Sedimentisphaerales > Anaerobacaceae > CAYPZL01. Next base: position 6,813 of record CAYPZL010000142.1, read on the forward strand.
CAGGATGCTCTGACGCACCTCGTTTTCCACCCACCCCGGCAGGCGGGCCGATTCGAACGGGAAATCCATGCACTCGATCGCCAGCGAGCCCACGGTCAGCATGCCCATCTCGTCGGCTAAATCGAGCCACATCGGCGGCGGCGGCTTGCGCCACGGACGGATCATGTTGAAACCCGCCTCCTTGGCCAGCCGGATCTCGCGGATCGCCATGTCGCGGCTGTTGGGGTACGCCAGTTTCACCGGGTACAGCCCTTCGAAGAAGGTCGCTTTCAGGTACAGCGGCTTGCCGTTGAGATGGAACTTGTTGTCGCGGATCGTGAATTCACGCATTCCGAAGCGAGTCTGCCACCGGTCGCTGGCCTTGCCCTCGTGCGCAACGCTCACCTCGGCGCGGTAGAGGTGCGGATTCTTGGGCGACCAATACGTCGCGTTCGGGATGTGCAGCGTCCAGCTCGTTTTGCTCGAACCCGGTTGCAGGTCGAGTGTTTCCGTTGCCGTCGCCGCGACGCGATCGGGCCGGCCGGCGGGGCGGATCGCGACCTCGACGCGGGCGGGGGTTCTTCGTGTGCCCGCGTGGGCCAGCTCCAGGTGGAACGTCGCGGTGTTGTTGGATATCTTCGGCTCGATGAAGGCGTCCTTGACGTACAGCTCGCCGGTGGCGATGAGTCGGACCGGCTGCCAGATGCCGCCGGTGATGGCGCCTCGCCATTGGGGCGTCTCCATCGGCCCCATGCCGTCGACGTGCTTGTCCTGCAGCAGGATCGGGCCGACCACGCGGAGGATCAGCGTGTTTTCCGCGTCGAATCTCAGCAGGCCGTCGATGCGAAACTCGAACGGCGTGAATCCGCCCTCGTGAACGCCCACGGCTACGTCGTTGAGCCAGACCTCGGTCCGGAAGTTCACCGCGTCGAACTGAAGGCGGACGACCTTGCCCTTCCAACTCGCCGGGACCCGAAACGTGCGGCGGTAAAACGCCACGCCTTCATAATCCTTCTCCGTCAGCTCCCAGCAACCGGGCACCGTGATATCCCTCGCTTGCGCTTCCGGGAAATGCTCGCTGCGGACCCATCGCCTCTCCCGCCCCTCATTGTTCGGATCGAAGACGATCTGCCACGTCCCATCCAGCGACTGCAACTCCCGCGCCTCGGCGCCGCCGATACCCGCAAAGCACACCGCCGCCAAAACAAGCCCCAAGAACATCCGCTTCTTCATGCCTGTCGTCCTTTCGTCACGTGCTCCAGCAAAGTACGCGCAAACATTCTACCCCAACACCACCCTCCCTTGCAATCGCCACGAAGGCCGCCGACGGCCCAACCAAAATGAAACCGCAGATGAACGCGGATGAACGCTGATGCACCCAGGCCGGCCTGCGGGCGGAACCAAATATGTACGCGCGCAGAGACGCTGAGACGCAGAGAGAACCAAGGCTTCACCACCTTTTCAAACCCAGCGCCTCTGCGTCTCCGCGCGATATCGAATCTCTTATGCTACCGCAGCTTGCGTCACCATCCCCAAATGATCTGGAGAGAATTTCCAGTTGTTAGGACATGGTAGTATGGATTTGACCCTGTCATTCCTGCGTAGAGCCTGCCCTCGACCTGATCGGGGGCAGGAATCCAGTCCCGCCGGAGCGATCTGTTCCTCGCGCTCGCCGAGGGCCGATGTCTATGGTGATGGTGGTCGCGCACCTCCGTGCCGGTCCCGCTCGATCTCCCTAATGGCTTGCTCGAACGGAACAGCCTCGTCGTCCGCTGCCCTGGCGGCATCGTAAGCGCGAATCGCCTCCAACTCCTCCGTCTCCTCCTGGTGCTTGCCGGGATCATGCCGCATAGATGAGCCTCTTGGTTTCATCGAGTTCACGTTGCAGGACGCTGTTGCGGATGCTCGCGAGGCAAACCAGATCGACGGGGCGGCCCAGTAATTGCTCCAACTCGCTTTTGAAATCGAAATACTGGTCGAAGCTGCCCGCGACGCCGTCTCGCGAAAAGACGACGCCCAGATCGATATCGCTGTCCGCCCCGAAGTCCTCGCGCAACGCCGAACCGAAAAGGTACAGCTCCTTGACGCGGTGCTTGCGGCACAGCCCGCTTATCTGTTTCTCCTTCTCCAGAACGATTCCCATGGCGTTCTCTTTCGCAGACAGCACGACAGGGCCACATTCATTACACTGATGGGTATTGTAGCGCTCCCAGTCCACACGGCAACCGTCATATCCTGTGGATTTGCCCTTCGTCAAGTATCAAGGAAAACAGGAGCCACGACCCAGACTCCAGTCCATCCCGCCCCTAATTCGCATGATGTCCGCAGAGCTATGTTTCTGGTTGGCTTCCAGTCGCAATGCGTCAACAACGGTTGCGTCCCCCGACATGCGGGCACTACGGGACGGAATCTGGCGTACCGGTGATGGCGCAGAGCGTCGAAAAGGCAGGGTGGGTGTCGAGCAAGGCCTTGCCTCCGGGGCTCCTGGTTGCTATACTCCTCCGCATGAACCGAATACCACGTCATGTCTGTGAAGAGCTCAAATACTACGTCTATATGTATGTTGACCCTCGAGACGGCGAGCCGTTCTACGTGGGCAAGGGGCGGAGCAACCGGGCGCTGAGCCACCTGAATGACGAGGCGGAGACCGAGAAGGTCAAACGTATCGTCGAACTGCGCAAGCTTGGCCTTCAGCCAGTGATTGAGATCCTGAGATATGGACTCGAGGAAGATGAGGCGTTTCTCGTTGAATCGGCCGCGATTGATCTGATCGGTATCGATCAACTTACGAATCGCGTCAAGGGCCATCATGCAGCCCGTGGTCTCCTCCGAGATATCATCAACGAGTTGGACGCCCAAGAAGTGGAGATCACGCACCGGGTGATACTGATTAACATCAGGCGGCTGTATCGCTATGGCATGTCACCACTGGAGCTTTACGACGTGACCCGTGGTGTATGGAAGGTTGGCCCACGCCGGGAAAGTGCTGAATATGCGTTTTCCGTCTACGCCGGTATAGTCCGAGCTGTGTACTCAATTGCTGCCTGGGTAAAGGCTGGCTCGACGATGACGGCACGCGATTACTCAGAGAAGGACTACGAACTCTCCGAACGGTTTGAATTCGTTGGCAAACTGGCAACGGACCATATCCAGCGCAAATACCTCGGTAAGAGTGTGAGGCATTATTTCGCACCGGGGTCTCAGAACCCCATTAAGTACGTCAACTGTTGATACGTATCCTGCGGCCATCTGTTTCAATCCGCGAAGGCGGCGAGTTCGGATAGGCCGGCGTTTTGGGTTTTGGGTTTTACTTCGGTTACGATGAAGGTTAGCCAGTTGATGGTTTTAGGGTCGAAGGTGACTTCACGGGCGGCGGTGGCGTCGTCGGGGAGGGGGCCGACGGGCAGGGTGGTTCCGTCGCTGAAGACGAGCCGTCCGGCGGTGACCTGGTCGACGGAAGTGTTGGGGCGGTCGAAGAGCCAGATACGCCGGACGGTCTGCGGCTTGTCCCAGCTCAGGCGGATCATCGCGCCGGTGGTCTCTTCGCGGGCGGCCCATTCGGCGGAGGTGTCCTGCGGAAAGCCGTCGACGACGCCGTCGATAGCGGCTTCTGCGGTATAGCCGTCGTAGACGCTGGTTACGGTGACCGTGGCTTTTCGCGCCAGGTTCTTTTCGCTGCGCAGCGGGTCGTCCTGCGATTCTTTGGAGGGCTGCCGGTAGCGGCGGACTTGCTCCGGCGTTAGGAGTTTGACTTCCTGGAGGACGAGGCCGTAGCGGCTGCCTTTGGGCAGGGCCTTGAAGTGGATGTTGTTCCAGCCCTGGCTGAAGTTACCGGAGTAGCAGAGCCAGAGGGTCCGGCCGTCGTCGCTGATGAACTTGGAGGGGAAGTTGAGGAAGTAGCCCTGTTCGCCGAAGGCCTTCATGTAGGTGACCAGCCGCCAGGGGCCGGTGAGGGCGTCGGCTTCGAGGATGTACGAGTTCATCTTCGCGACGGTGGGCCAGCCGTCGGTGACGCACATGAGGTACTTTTTCAGCGGGGCGTTGTAGGTGACGGTGACACAGCCCATGTTGTTGTTCCATTCCAGCAGGGGCTCGATATCCTCATAGTCCCAGGACCAGAGGGGATTGCCGTTGTCGTCGCGGCCGGCGTAGTATTCGTACTTCGACTCGTCGTTGATGTTGTCGATGCTCGGGACCACGCGGGTCAGGTAGATCTGGTCGCCGGAGATCCAGCTCAGATTGGCGTATCTCGGCTGGGGGTCGTCCTTGACCGCGCCGTAGCCGACGAGGTAGGCCTTGCCGTCGGGGGAGTGCTCCATGTTCTTGCCGAAGTCGACGAACTTGGGCGAGCCGATCTTGACGGGCCCCATGAACTCGGCCGGCTCGGGAAACAGCGGGTTGGCGGGTGTGTGCGGGGTGTCGGTCCAGGTCTTGCCGTAATCGGTGGAATAGCGAAAGCCGACGGTCGGGCCGAGCACGGGCCAGTTCCATCTCATGCCGTCATGCTCGACGCTGCCGGCCGGAGCGAGGCAGTAGGTGCTGTAGTACCAGACGCCGTCGTACACGAGGCTGCCGCAGGGATACCGGCCCTGGTAGGGAGAGGGATCGCCTTTGGTGGTGCCGAGGGCCTTGATCGTGAGGTTCAAGGGGTCGTCGCCGATCATGACCGCCTGCCCGGTGGTGGCGTTCTTGCCGCCGGAGCCGGAGCGCATACCGTCAGTGACGCCGTCGGTCCAGGGCGAATAGAGGTTGCCGTCGGCGGCCCAGCACGGATACCACGTATCGGCGGCCCGGTAATCGCTGTGCACGCCCGTAAACAAAACGCCGGCCAGCTCTTTCGATTGCGTAAAGGGAACCCCCTCCGGCGGCTCCGAAGGCCAGAGCAGCGGCTCGGGCGCCTGCCGGTAGGGCACAATCCTCTCAGCGCCACAGGCCGGGACGCAGCAAACGAAAGTCAGCAGGGAGATCGCGAGCAGCAACAGGGACGTACGTTTCATCGCATTCCTCATGGCAACAACCTCGTGTCATACTTCTGGGGGTTGCGTCGGCCGAAGGCCACCGCACCGAAGGACGCCGCACGAATAGCGCTTCGACCAGCGTCACGGGACCGGACCCGGCGCAAGCGCACACTGCACAGACGCAGTAGTGTGGCCCCAGCCAAAGCAAAAGGCAAGCCAAAACCCGCAGGGTGGGTTCTCAGTTTTCAACCCACGTGTGCTTCTGACGTGGAATGACCAAGATGCTTGGCGGCATGGGCAACGAAGTTGCCCATCCTACATGGCCGGCTTGATGCACGCGGGTTGTCCTTGTCAGGCGAAGAGGGCTTCGACGAAGGTGTCGGGGTCGAATTCGGCGATGTCTTCGGGTTTTTCGCCGAGGCCGACGAACTTGACGGGGATGTCGAGCTGGTCCTTGATGGCGATGACGATGCCCCCGCGGGCGGTGCCGTCGAGCTTGGCTAAAAAGATGCCGGTGACATTGATCGCCTCGGTGAACAGTTGGGCCTGGGAGATGGCGTTTTGCCCGGTAGTGCCGTCGAGAACGAGCAGCACCTCGTGCGGGGCGTCCGGGATCTTGCGCGTAACGACGTCGCGTATCTTGGTGAGCTGCATCATCAGGTCTTTCTTGGTGTGGAGGCGGCCGGCGGTGTCGAGGATGAGGACGTCGGCGTTACGGGCCAGGGCGGCCTCGCAGGCGTCGAAGGCGACGGCGGCCGGGTCGCTGCCGGACTGGTGCTTGACGATCTGGACGCCGATGCGGTCGGCCCAGATGCTCAGTTGCTCGACGGCGGCGGCCCGAAACGTATCGCAGGCGGCGACGATCACGTTCTTGCCGCTTTTGTTGAGGATGTAGGCCAGCTTGGCGATGCTGGTGGTCTTGCCCGTTCCGTTGACGCCGGCGACGAGGATGACGGTCGGCCCGCTCTCGGCGACGTGCAGTTGCCGGTCGCGGTGCGGCCAGTAGCTCTTGATGTGCTCCTTGAGAAACGGAACCACCTGCTCGGAGTCGGAGATCTTGCGGGCCTGGTACGCCTCGCGCAGCTCCGAGACGAGCTTGTCGGTGGTTTCGACGCCGATGTCGTCGCTGATCAGAGTCTCTTCCAGCTCGTCGAGCAGGTCGTCGTCGATCTTGCGGCCGAGGCTCAGGACCGTGGACAGCGAACTGCTGATCTTGTTGCGCGTTTTGCCCAGGCGTTCCTTAAAGAAATCGGCGGTCTTGGAAAATATTCCCATCGTTGGTTCCTGTCTACGGAGATTCTCATTCTTCGGGCACGCCCGCCATCCGGACAACGCGGCTGCCCGCGACCCGGTGCCGATGGTATCGGCATTCCGCGAAAATGCAAGTACGGCCCGGAAAAACCGGAACGCGGCGGTTCGCAGCCCGGGCAGGCAAGGCCGGGGTGGAGATGTGTGAGAGTATTCTGGCAAGCACATGTTCGCCCGATCCCGCGCGGGGGCCCCGGCGCGCCGGGGCGCCTGCCCACTTCGTTGAAGGCTATCGGGTGTTGGGCGTGGCGCATCAAGGCAACCGCAGAGGGTTGCCCCTACGGGCGCGCACGGCCCGGTCTGGCCCGAATGTGCATCGCCCAGAAAATCCGCACAGCCACGTGCTTGGAAAGTGATGCAGATTTCTTTGACAGTCTGTGGCCCGGACGGTAAAGTTGTAACCTCGTTTGTTGTCCCAACGACAGGCGTTGGGGTCGTATGCTGACGGGTTTGCTTTTCTGACGACGGGATGGTGCTGCCCGTGATATCGGAGTTTGCCATGACCGGTACTGTCTTTCTTGTGGCTGCGCGGGCCGGCGTTTCGCCCCGGCGGTGCTGCGCGTCATGGAGACGCGTGAAGGAGGAACGCATTGTCCGGCCGTGAGGTGGAAAGCATCTTCGCCGATATTGTGGAACGGGCCCGGGTGCTGGATCCGACCAACGCCCGCGTTTGGTTCGACGAGCTTGCCGTGCTGCACTTTGACGGCGGCTCGATCGGCATCGGCTGCTCGGATGAAGCAAATGTACGCTATCTGGACGAGAATTGTCGTTCGAGTTTTACCCGCGCCGCCCAGCAGATCACCGGGCATCTGGTCACCGTCGATTTTCGCGTGGGGGGCCGGGGCGAGCCGGCGCCGGCGCCGCAGGGGGCCCGGCCGGGGCCCGCGCTCCATCCGGACTATACCTTTGACAACTTCGTGGTGGGGCCCAGCAACCGCCTCGCGCACGCCAGTTGCGTGGCGGTCAGCCAGTCGCTGGGGCAGACCTACAACCCGCTGTTTCTCTACGGCAACGCCGGTCTGGGCAAGACGCACCTGCTCCACGCGGTCTGCCACGAGGCGCGGCATCGCCTCGACGGCGGCATCATCGAGCTGCTGAGCTGCGAAGATTTCGTCAACCGCTTCATCCGGGCGATCGAGCAGGGCAACATCACCGGCTTCCACAGCCAGTTTCGCACGGTCGATGCGCTGGTGATCGACGACGTGCAGTTTCTCCGCGAGCGCGAGCAGAGCCAGGAGGAATTCTTCCACACGTTCAACGCGCTCTATAACAACGGCAAGCAGATCATCCTGAGCGCCGACAGCCCGCCGAACCAGATTCCATCGCTGGAGGCGCGACTGATCAGCCGCTTCAACTGGGGCCTGGTCGCGCGGATCGACCCGCCCAGCTACGAGACGCGGATCGCCATCGTGCAGAAGAAGGCCCACCTGCGCGGCCTGGAGCTCAGCGACGAGGTGGCCGAGTACATCGGGCGGCAGGTGCGGGCCAACATCCGCGAGCTGGAAGGCGCCCTGACGACCATCTATGCGCTGGCGACCACGATGGCCGAGCCGGTCACGCTCGCCCTGGCGCAGCGCGCCCTGGAGGGTCAGATCAGCCTGGCGACACGGCACATCCGCATCAGCGACATCATCGACGTCGTCACCCGCCACTTCGACGTGCGCGTCACGGACCTGCAGAGCAAACGCCGCAGCCAGAGCATCACCATTCCCCGGCAGATCTGCATGTACCTGGCGCGGAGCATGACCCGGCACAGCCTCGAAGAAATCGGCGGCCACTTAGGCGGACGCGATCACACGACCGTGATGCACGCCTGCAACCGCATCAACGAGGCCAAGGAATCCGATCCCAAGATGCAGGCGATCCTCGGCGAGCTGACCAAACAGATCACCCAGACCACCCAGGTGTGAGCTTGCGGACCTGGTGCCCCGTCGCTTGCCATATGATGATTGTCATCCCTTCGGCCAGGCTCAGGGCAGGCTCTGAACGAAAGCGAAGGATCCTATGAATTGGAGTCCCGCAAGCTTTTTCTTTCGTTTTCCTACATGATGACC
>CAYPZL010000143.1:0-15020 GCA_964415045.1 uncultured Pirellulales bacterium
AAAACAAAGACTAACACGCCGAAAACCCTCGCGCCAGAATATTTTCACAGACACTCTTCAGTGAGATGGAGTTGCCAGCTGGGCCAGGACCTTCTCTCTTGCCCGTGTGTAGGTAGGTCGCCTGCGCGAAATACCGCTGCATAGCCTGGTCTCTGTCGGAGCCAAAATAATAGAATTTGCCCCTGATCTTCTTGCAGTACTGGCCGGTTTTGTGTAAAGTAAGTGGAAACTTGTCCGAACGAGTTTTTCGTCGTGAATTAGGCTGAGCCATGGTGCTGGTCCTTGATTACGATAACCGAATCCGGGAAATGACTGTACCTTAGCTTGTATCTTGGTTGTAGTCAAGGTTGTAAACATGGATGAAGAAGATGGCAAGAGTTTTTACATAAGCTCTTTTGTTGTAAATTATTAGGGCGGTTAGCTCAGTTGGCCAGAGCACCTGCTTTACACGCAGGGGGTCACAGGTTCAAGTCCTGTACCGCCCATTTTCATAACCCATTGCACATAAAGCATTTGCCTCCCATTTTCTGACTGCCTCGGTCGTGGGTCTCGCTGGGCCCCGGCTCACAGGTACCTGAAACGGACTTCTGAGCCTCGCCGGTTTGCTGTTTCCGCCCCGGTGGACGGCGATTGTCGACGGATTCCATGATCGGTCAGTGGTGGCAGGGGGCAATCCAGCCCTATGTCAGAAAACGAATTGTCGAAAAAGCGGTGTCTGTGTCAATGGGTAATGCGCCCGGCGATCTTGCCCTTGGGGCATGGCCACTCTCCGGGATTGGCAGGTTGCAAGCCTTCCGGCCGTGCCGGGATTTGGCCGGGGAAAGGGGAGTCATTGCAGATACCATGAAGCTGCAATTGGCGCCTTGGCGCACGTTTGCGACGTATTGACTTCCGGCACGGTGTTGTTACCATACTTCCGGGTGAAGGTCCTGACATGAAGCCCCTGGATATAGGGGCAGCTTGTCCCCGTCGTCTGGCCGATCGAAGGGACGCAGGTTGAAGGCATCCGTGATCATATTCGCCGCCCTTGGCATGTGGGCCTCGGCCTTGTTCGCCGCCGATCCGTTCGAGACGGACAAGCCGAACAGCCTTGAGTTCGCGCCGCTGGAAGCCCGTTTCGTCCGACTCGTGATCCCTGACAGTGTCCAGGGTCAGCCTTGTATAGACGAGTTGGAGGTTTACGGCCCGAGCGGCGACAGGAACCTCGCCCTGGCCGGCACAGGTGCGAAAGCGACCGCCTCTTCCTGTCTTCCCGGCTACGCCATTCATCAGATTGCCCACCTGAACGACGGCCTGTACGGCAACAGTCACAGTTGGATTGCCGCGGGGCCCCGGAACGAATGGGCACAGATCGAATTGTCCGGGATCATGTCTCTTGCCAGGGTGGTTTTCTCCCGCGACCGAGAGGGTCGCTACCGTGACCGACTGCCGGCCTCCATCGAGATTTGGGTATCCGTGGACGGGGCCAACTGGAAGACAGTCGTTCGCCGCAGCGCCTTTCCGAGCCTGCCGGAAGGGCCGCTGAACCAAGACGAACTTCTGCGTTATGCATTCGAATGTGAGGACATTACGTGGCGAAAGTTCGACCCCACCGATCCCGCTGATCGGGTCCTGCAGCAGATGGAAGAGATGCTCGCGCGATTTTCAGCCCGGGGCCTGGATGTGTCCGAGGAACGCCGGCAAATGGCAGACTTTCACCGTCGTCAGCGCCTGCTGGAAGAGTTGCCTGACGCGGCAACAGAAAGGCAGGAGTACTTGTTCCAGGTTCGCATGGCGAAACGACGGCTGTTCTTTCGCGCACCGGAACTGGCGAAGCTTGAGAGGGTCCTGTTCGTCAAGAGGCATCCCTTCGAGCCTTCGCACAATTACAGCGTGATTCTCGATGCCGCAGGGGGTTCGGGCGGTGGCATTTGCGTTCTGAAAATACCCCGTCGAGACGGTGCCCTTGAGCCGGATCAGGCAACCGTAACGACCCTTTTTGACGCAGGGAACGGCATAGTCCGCGACCCGGCAGCCGATTTCGGTGCCCGCAAGATCTACTTCGGCTATCGACGCTCCAGGGACGACTATTATCATCTGTATAGGGTGAATGCCGACGGGAGCGATCCGATACAGCTCACCGAGGGGCCGTTTCACGACTACTTCCCTTGTCCGTTGCCTGACGGGGGCCTGGCATTCATCAGCACGCGCTGCCGTGCCCGGTTTCTCTGTTGGCGGCCACAGGCGTTCGTGCTCTTTCGCATGGATGCCGACGGCGGCAATATTCGGCCGCTTTCCCATGCAAATCTCAGCGAATGGACGCCGTCAGTGATGAACGACGGCAGGATCATCTGGATGCGTTCGGAGTACGTCGATAAAGGGGCAGATTTCGGCCACACTCTCTGGGCTATTCGTCCCGATGGCACTCATCCGGAGCTGATCTTCGGCAATAACACGCTGAACTGTTATGCCAACGGTCGTGAAGTCCTGGGCTCCACTGAAATACTCTGCACTCTCGTGTCCCACGGCGGTGACTTGAACGGTCCGTTGGCGCTGATCGATGTTACCAAAGGTCGATTCAATTCCCGGGCCATCACCAATATCACCCCCGACGTGAAACCTCACTACCACATGAGCTGGGCCCGACAACAGTGTTTTCGAGATCCTGTTCCGATCAGCCGCGACTACTTCTTGTGCAGCCACGCTCCCTTCGACAAATTCGGCCTGTACGTTGTAGACCGCTACGGAAACCGCGAGTTGTTGCACCTCGACCCCAAGATTGGGAGTATGTCGCCTACGCTGCTGCTGCCGGTTGCGGCGCCGCCGGTGTTGGGAGGAAGTGACGTACCTGAAAAGGACTCGCTGTCGGAAGGTCAGTTCTTCGTCACGGACGTTTATCAAGGACTCGAACCGGTGGTAGCGAGAGGCATGGTGAAGTACATTCGCGTCTGCCAGGAAGTCCGGGCCGATCTCATTCGGCTTGCCAGCGGCGAATACCAGGCGGATCACGAGCCCTTCCAGGACTGGTACGCAACCCCGACTCACAAAGTCAGCGGCCCTCATGGCTGGCCCAGCTACGTCGCCAAGGGCGTTCTGGGTATCGCACCGGTGGAAGAGGACGGCTCTGCGAGCTTCTACGCTCCGGCCGGCAAGGTGTTGTATTTTCAAGCGCTGGACGCGGACTACAACGAGATACAGCGGATGCGCAGCGTCGTGCAGTTGCAGAGGGGGGAGAAGCGAGGCTGCATCGGTTGCCACGAGAGCCGCATGTCGGCCCCCGTTCCGGCTGCCGTGCCGATGGCGCTTAGACGCGCGCCCAGCGCGTTGCAGCCCCCACCGTGGGACGCCGGCCCCTTCTCTTATGAACGAGTGGTGCAGCCGGTCTGGGACGCCAAATGTGTCCGCTGCCATAATTCCGAGGACTCAGGGCAGATCGACCTGACGGGCACACCCGACGCCGATGGGGTCCCGGCTTCATATCGGACAATGATCGCCGGAGGATGGGTCCACTACTTCGACTACACCTGGGGTCGGGAACACGCGAAGGCCGAGCCATTGAGCTTTGGAACGGTCAAGAGCAGGTTGTGGCAAGTCCTGGATGGCGGACATTACGATGTGCGCCTGACCCGCGAAGAAATCCATCGTATCAAATGCTGGACCGATTTGAATTGCCCGTTGTGGCCCGACTACATCTTCAGGCCGAATCGTCTGGCCATGAGAACGGGGACCTCCAGAACGACTCCGCGATCGCCGAGCAGCAAGGAGTTGACGCGATGACGCACAAACCACTTACGCACGTCCCGTCTCTCACTTTGCTCACAGTGCCGTCGTTCGTCCCTGGGCAGTCACACTAAGGAAAGGATGCGAGGTTATGAAAAGTAAGAGATTACTTCGATCGCTCTGTCTGCAGGCAGCGATGTTGATGGCAGGCTCCGTTTTGTCGGCGGCGGGGAAGGTCGGCGACAGCATCCTCACGGCGCCGACCGTCAGTCCGGCGGCCGCCACACGGGTTGAGAAGTTGCAGGACGACTTCCTGAAACTGAAGTTCGGGATGTTCATCCATTACAACATGGCCACGTACAAGGGCGTTCAGTGGGTCGAGGGATACCCTGATCCTTCCACCTTCGATCCGGGCGTCGATACGGTTGATACGGACGCGTGGGCGGATGCCGCGGTGTCGGCCGGCATGAAGTACGGCGTACTTACGGTGAAACACGTCGCGGGCTTTTGCCTCTGGGACAGCCAGTATACGACCTATGATGTCATGCACCCGGATTGTCCGTATCAGAAGGACCTCGTGGCACAGTTCATCGAATCATTCAAGAGCCGGGGGCTCAAGGTGGGCCTCTACTACTGCTGGCGTCACCCGGGATTTGACAAAGGGAAAAACAAGGGGAAATTCAAGGTTCTGCCGCCGGAGTGCGACCCCGCGACCCATACGCTTCAAGAGCAGAACGAATTTCAGAAAGCGCAAATCGCCGAACTTCTCACGAAGTATCCGGATGTCTTCTATATCTGGAATGATGGCCTCGACCCGGTGATCATGCCTGCGGATGAGATCCTGGCTCACATAAAATCCGTCCGTCCCAACGTCCTTGCCAGCTCGAACTGGTGGGATTGGGGCAAGAAAGGCACGCCGTATGCGGACATTGCGGTAAAGGAACTGAGGCACTTTCCGGAAACAAATGAGGCGCCGGGGGAAACATGCTGGAAGCTCGAACAAGGATGGTTCTGGAACGAGGGAGCCCGCGCCGGAAGTGCAAAGGGTGTCATGAGCAATATGGCCAAGGCGCAAAGCAGGAATTCCAACTTTCTGCTCAACGTCGGTCCGGATCGCAACGGGCATATCATTGAATCCAGTCGCAAGACGCTGGCCGAAATCGGAAAGCTGCTGGCTCGATAAAGACGCTTGCCAATGCCGGTTCCCTCGATCTGGTTGTTTGTTGCAGGTAACCATCAATTTGGAGACAGCGGATGAACACGCGATACAAGGCCGGTTTCTTGTTCATAGGGGCAGTGTTGGTGCCTTTTTTACTGCAGGACGTCAGGGCCGACCAAGAAGCTCCCATCCCCATCGCGCAGGCGAAATGGATTGCCGCAAGCGAGGGGGAGGCGTCCTCGAAGCGGATGCCGGGTGTGCACGTGCACGGAGGCAGCCCTTCGCCTGTCGGACCGAACGCGCCGTTGCCGATTTTTCGCAAGTCCTTTGTCCTGGAGGATGCGGCGGTCTCGACCGCGGAGGTGGCGGTCTGTGGCCTGGGGCATTTCGAATTGTCGATTAATGGCGAGAAAGTCGGCGACCACTTTCTCGACCCGCCCTGGTCCGACTATGCGGAGACGTGTTACTACGTTCGCTTTGACGTTGCCGGCCATCTGAAACCTGGCGAGAACGTGCTCGGCGTGATGCTGGGCCACGGCATGTACCATGTGCTGGGCGGGCGTTACGCCAAGTTCACCGGATCCTTCGGACCGCCGAAGCTCGCCCTTTGCCTGGTTGTTTCGCAGGGCGACAAGCAGCAGATTATTGCCAGTGACCGTACCTGGAAAACCGACGACGGTCCCATTACGTTCAGTTGCATCTACGGGGGCGAGGACTACGACGCTCGCCGCGAGCTGCGCCGCTGGGACAGTCCCGGTTTTGATGACAGTCACTGGAAACCCGTAAAGGTGGTCGATGGGCCCGGTGGCAAGCTGCGCCCGGCCCTCTCACCGCCCGTCAAGGTGGTTCGCCACCTCAAAGCAGTGTCGATCGCCAAAACAACAGACGGACGCTACGAAATCGACCTGGGCGAGAACCTGTCCGCACCGGGAAAAACTGGGCTGGCTCGAAGTGGCGCATCTCATGGGACCGTCGATTCTCCTGAACTACGACATGGGTGCACTCCTGCGCAAGATCTGTCGGGATACCACCGAATCGCAACTGGAAAACGGATTGGTTCCCGACATTGCCCCGGAGTATGTGCGATTCAATGGTGGTTTCTTCGAATCTCCCGAGTGGGGCAGCGCATGCGTGCAGCTTCCGTGGCTGATCCATGGCTGGTACGGAGACGAGCGTATTCTGGAGGAGCAGTACCCGACCATGGCGCGATATACGGACTACCTGGCCGGGACACGCGATGCGAACGGGCTCACGAAAGGGGGGCTGGGTGACTGGTATGACTGGACTCCGGAAAGGGGACACATCGGCCCGTCGCAGCTCACGCCCAAGGAACTGCCCGCTACGTGTATGCTATACGACAACGCGCGCATCCTTCGCCATGTGGCTACGATGCAAGGCAACATGGCCGAGGCGCGCAAATGGGAAGACCTGATGCACGAGGTGCGCCGCGATTTCCTGGCGGCCTATTACGATCGGCAAACGAGGACCGTGGCCACGGGCAGTCAATGTGCGCTGGCCCTCGGTTTGTACTTTGGTCTGGTGCCGGACGAGGATCGCGATGCCGTTCTGACCCACCTGGTTCGAAACCTTGAAGCTGCCCAATACCGCCCGAGTACCGGGGAGGTGAGTTTCCGCTACCTCGTGCTGGCTTTGGCGCAGGCGGGCCGGAGCGACGTGGTCTACCGTGTGATCAACCGCACCGATCCTCCCGGCTACGGATGCATGCTCAAGCAAGGGCTTAAGACCCTGTCAGAACGCTGGGATCGGCCCGGTTCGTCGCTGAACCACTGCATGTTCGGTCACATTCAGGAGTGGTTCCAGCAATACCTGCTGGGTATACGTCAGGCTCCCGGCAGCGTCGGCTACCAAAAGGTCCTCATCGACCCTTTCATTCCCGACGATCTTGAGTGGGCCAGGGGCTCATTCGACTCACCCAACGGTCGCATCGACGTCGCCTGGATCAGGAAGGGCCGGACAGTGGAAGTGACGGTCAAAGCAGAGAAAGCGACGGTCGTGATCCCGCAGGGGCGAAAAGACGTTCAATGGAAGGTCGATGCAGATGTGCTCTGGAGGTGAGTGTTCATGAATCGGCGCTACTTTCTGAAGCTCGCAGGTCTGGCCTGCAAGCGATCAGACTCACAAATCCGGCGCTTCGCGTGACTTTTCTCTCCGCACCTGCTTTGCCGCCGCCATGCTCTCTCTAAACTGAGTTGGCTTCTACTGCGCTTCCCCTCAGTGACATATAATGCACCGCGGTCACCATCATACCCATGACCTGTCTATTGAAGAAGACATGGCCGGCCGGATCAAGAGAATTCTCGGCTGTCGATCGAAATAACCTGCGCCATGCGCGGACCCCTGGTTCGAAAGCAGGTGTCGCTGTGCGCGCTCAGGTGACACGCAAGCGTATGGCCTGGAGACAGGTTTTTGTACGCCCTGTGACAAAAAGATGCGCATAGCGCGGCATTGTCTTGTCCATTGCAGGCGCGTGACTGCAAATCCACGTATTTCCCTGGGCCTCGACTCATGTGTTCGTGCGGCCGGCTGACGAGAGGGGTTTGCCTGCGAGAGGCCCGGCCCTCATGATGTCCATCTCGTGAAGATGTGTGATGATTCAATTCAACTTGAGAACGGCGACGTCCCCAGCGGCGAGCTTCAGTGCTGCCTGTGCCTTGTGCCATGCGATGTCCCGGCCGGTTAACAGTTCTTGCGTCTTCTCCGGGACGTCCATTTCGGTTGTGAGTGTTACCTCCTGTTGCTGGCTGCCGTCGTTGAAAACGGTGAGATATTGGCGGCCGAATCGCTCGATGTAGACGGTCTTTCGATTCGAGCGGGCGCCGGTTATAGGCTCCCACCCAGCTTCGGCCACGGCTTTGCAGAGGGGGACGTATTTGCGGAAGAGGTCGCGATCGCGCTCGTAGAGTTGCGGCCGGGTGAAGTAATGGCCTTCCGAAGCGTTGTGGCTGAAAAAGCCGGGGAACATGCCGTAGGCGAGGCATCGCTTCATATATCTCTCAACGAGCTCGTGGGAGAAACGTTCAAAATCTGTGTTCATGAGGAAGCAGTACGGTTTTCCTTTGCACAGGACCCGGCGAAACAGCAGGTCGCCGTCGGACATCGGCCGCCAGGTCCCGCCCGGATTCCAGTTGGTCTCGGAGCCCATCACGTCCAGCAGGGGGGCCAGCCAGCAGAGCCGGATCGGCGTCGAGTTGGCCATCATCAGCTTGTCCATCGCGTGGACGTCCTTTGCGATGGCGCGGATGTACTCGAAGGCGATCAAGCCCCGGAAGATGGCCACCTTGTGGTCCGTTGTGGAGAAGGTCAAGGGGCTCTCCGCGCTGGCGAAGTGATCGCGGCGAAAGTCCAGCTCTTCGGTGACGTAGCCTTCACTGGAATCGATGTATTCGCCGTCGAGATCGGCGGATCTCTCGGCGCCGTAGAGTTTCTTGCGAAGGTCCGGGTTCCATTTGTTCTTGAAGTCCGTGACTTCGCCGGCGATGCGGGGCATGGAATTGATGCTCCAGACCGCTCCGTCGCACCAGGGCGTGTCGAGGAGTCTGGCGCTGAAGCGCCCGCGCTCATCGTGGAAGCCGCTGGTCAGCAATGCGATGGCGCGCCGGTCCTGTTTTTCGGCGGCCAGACGTCTGGCTTCGGCCAGGGCGGCGTCAATGGTGCGGGGCATGCCCTCGGGCATGCGCATCCACCAGGTCATCGGCTCGGTGTAGCGGAACGTGAGTATGCCGTGCTCGTCGTCCCAGGTCGTCTCGTTTGTGCCTTCCTTGATGCGGAAGCCGAAGTCCTGCCAGTCCTTGACGGCGCTGATTTTGGCAAAGGGCATCCAGAGCCCCTGTTCCGTCACGCGCCGCTGGAAATGCTGCGGGAAAATGCGGTAGTAGCGCTGCAAGGCGGCCCGGAATTCCCACTGCGGATCGAAATCAAAACGACAGAAACGAAGGCGGGCGAACGGTTTCTCCGGCGCGAGGCCGAGGTCGTATGCGAGGAAGAGTTCTTCGGTGGCGGCATTGTAACCGACGCGGAAGAAGGCCGGCCGGGCCGGGTCGATGCCGAGGCCAACTGCTTTCTCAGGATTCGCTACTGCTGCGAACGGGTAGCGAGACAGACGCCCGTTCACTCCGGCCGCAAAAGTGCGGGCACTGACATACTCTTGCCCTGGTTCTATCCGCACCGTCCGGCGCGGGTCCTGGAACCAGCGACATTGCGCAGCCGATGCAGGGATCGCGTAAACGAGAGTTACGGCGCGGTCCTTTCCGCTCAGGTCGGTCAGTTCGACGTCGAAGAATGTGACGTCATCGGTCTGGGTGGCGTGGCATTCAAGTTTGAGATTCAATGCGGACTCGTTGATAGCCACGAAGTCCGTGCCGGCCGCTACGTCCCGCACCTGAAATCCCTCTCTGGGTTCCACTCGTGGAGAAACGGCGACACCGTCAAACAGGCAAGCTCCCGCCGGCGGCGTCATCACGCGCAGCTCAGGGTCGCGGAACGAGGCTTTCCCCGCGTGGCGGCGCAGGAGCATGTGGAACGATACGCTTCGGACGGGCTTCTCGGGCAAGACCATGACTTGTGCCTTCTCCCAGTCATGCGTTCCGACGTTGAAGGTATCGACCTGCCCCCACAGGGGCGTCCCATCCTGGTACGTCAAATCGAGATACAGGGAATAGTCGCTGTTTCGACCGCCGCCTACGTTTTCGGCTTTGCTCCACGCGGTTGCCACGATCGGTTCGGGCCGCCTCTGATCAAGCACAATCGTCTGTGACACACCGCGTTGCGCGCCGGCGTCATTGCCGTTGTCACAGACGAAGACACCACCCCTCCTCGCGAAGCCTTGCTCCCATGGTTTCCAGGCATTCTCCTCCAGTAGATTCGCACCGGCCTCGCGCGCGTCCAACACTTTCTTCAGTGCCGTTCCCTCAGCAATTTCGGGGGGAGCCGGTTCGCCCAGAGCGTTTAGAGGCTTTTCGATGGTGAGGCGATTGCCCAACGCTCGCGCCAGGTCGGGCAGATCGTACACGGCTAATGCGCCATGTACGGCGTTGACGAGCTGATTGCGGGACCGGCCCAGTTCAATGATATTCGACCATGAAGTCAGGCCGCGCACGAGGCTGACGGAGTCGAACAACTGCGATTCGAGGGCCGCCGCATGTAGGGCAGGCGCGCAGACGTGTCCCACCGCCACGAGGCTGACCGGCACCTCGTATTGCTCGCGCAAGTAGCGTCCGCAGACAAGAATGTCCTCCGTGCGCATGCCTACGTAAGACCGGCCGAGCAGGTACGCCGTGAGCACGTCCTTGGTGTCGGAGCCGAAGTACTCGCCGAAACCTTGCTTGCCCTGCGTCTCACCCGTACCGCGGATATCCACGGCCATGACTGCGTTGCCGGCGCCGGCAAGTTTCTCCAGCAGCGCGACGTCTGCTTCCTTGCCCTCTTCGTGAATGTATAGTACGGCTCCCTTGGGAGGTTCCCGTTTCGCAAGAGCAACCAGCGCCGGGAGGACTACGTCCTCTTCCGGCACCAGGATCATCTTTCTGATCTGCAGATCGTTTCGCTTGACGACGCCTCGCTCCTGGACTTGAGGTTTGGGGAGCTGCCCAAGGGGCCTGATCCCGGCCAGGCGGCGGACCCGATTCTGCAGCTTCGTCTGTGGCGTGGTTTCCCAGAGCTGTTTTCTTTGGGCGGCCAATTCGTGCTCCAGATCGCGGTTCAGATCGTAGGTCGAGCGCGCTGCTTCCAGATGCATGACCTGGCCGTCGGGCGTGCAGCGGGCCTCCGCATCGCTGAGCAGCTCAATTGCCGGCTCGGTGATCGGCGTATCGTGGCCGAGCAGCCATCGCGCCATCCAGCGCACCACGCCTTCGCGTTGCGTGCGGTCGTAGTTGTGCTTCGCATCGTTCTCCAGCAGGCTCACACGCTCGGGGAAGCCCAGCCGCGTGTACAAACGCTTGGCGTGCCGAAAACAGGTCCACGTGCCCTGGATATCGAAGAAATCCTTCGTGGCGGCGCAGATCAGAATGGGCATGGGCGCCTGCATCATCAGGTAGTCGGGGTGGTCCATTCCGAAGGCGAGTTGCCCGAAGATATTTTGCTCGGCGTCCTGGGGACCGATGGTCGAGAGCAGGGCTTCGAAGCCGGTGATGTAGCAACTCGGAGCCGCTGCCTTGATGCGGTCGTCCAGGGCCATGAGGTAGGAGGTCTGCGTTCCGCCGCCGCTGTTGCCCGTACAACCGATTCGCTCGGAGTCGATCTCCGGACGCGACTGCAGGTAGTCGATGGCTCGCATGCCGTCCCATATCTCGAAACGCGCCGTGTTGCGACCGAGCAGGATGCTGCCGACGCCGAGCATGGTGTGGGCCGGGGTTCCCCAGAGCCTGGGCAGAGCCGAGGGCATCTGGCTGCGCTCGCCCTGATCGATGGGATCGAATACGAGAGCCGCCATGCCGTTGAGAGCCAGCAGCGCCCCCATGGTCTGGTACGCTTCGTAGGCCTTCGCCTGGGAAGCATGGCCGCACGGAACGAGGACGCCAGGAACCGGCGCGCGGGATGTGGCACCGGTCGGCAGGAACAACAAAGCCGTGACGTAATGCCTGGGCTGACTCTCGAAGATGATCTTCTCGACCCGGTAACCGTCTCGCGCAATGACGCCTGTGACTCTGGGGTTCAACGGCGTCCGCGTGGGCAAACCGCCGATGGCTTCGAGGAACTTCTCTCGCAAGTTCTTCTGATAGGTTGCGATCTGCTCGGGCGTTTTGAGTTGCTCGTACCGCTCTCGCCATTGTGCGAACCGGAGCTGCGCCTGCCGCCGGAGATAGCGGTTCATCATCTCGCTGGGGCTGATGCCCCCGTCTATTGTCTCCGGCAAGACACTGAGCTTCACTTCGGCCGATCCGGCGATGCCGATTGTCAAGCAGCAGATCAGACAGGCGATTGTGGCGAGGTTTTTTCCCATTTTGTCTCCTTTCGCCAACGTGTATCACTCGGGGGGCAATGTCACTTCAATATCTCTGCCTCCGGTGTAGACGATGCGAATCCTGTCGGCCTGACATGAAATGTCAGAGACGCGATCTTGTTTGTCATCCTGAAGGGGTTGCAGGGCGACCAGAAGCGTAACATGCTGTTCAGACCGGCATTCGTATACGACGGTGGGAATGGGTCTGACGCCCCGGATTCCATGGCCCTTCGGCATCCAGCCCTGGACTACGGGGGTCTCCTGGCCTTTGACAATTCGTGTCGCGATGTTCTTCTCGGAAAACGGCACGATGCGCAGGTTGGCCACGCCCTGGTCCTGTGTTTCCACGATTCCCTTTTCGTCGTCCACGTTAAGCTCGTTGGCTTCCAGGTGGTAAAGCGCTTCGTACGAGTGCGGTTTGCCATCCAACGACGCCAACCTGTCGCGGACGAGAAAGAGCCGCTCCTGCTTGAGAAACAGGACCTCGCGCGTGTGGCTGGCGAGGCGGTCTTGTCTGTTGCCAAATCCCTGGTCATATTCACCGCGGGCATAGTCATATTGTTCGTTCGACCGAAAATCGAGGTCGACCGGCGTCTTGCTCACGTAGTTGTTGCGCGGCAGACCCCGTCGGACCTGGCCCAGACCGTCGACCAGGACAACATTGTGTGCGTAGGAGGACAGAACGTAGCGGCGCCACTTCGAGGCGTCGTAGGCATAGCTGCCTCCTTCGACCAGAAGGGGCCTGCCATAGGCGAAGATCACAATGCCGAGTTTGTCCTCATGCTGATGGCCGTAACCGAAGGGGCCGGCCTCGAAGCCGAGGAAGAGGGCGTCACGGTCCCAGCCCGACCGCATCACGACCTGGCCGGCGTAGGGGAAGAAATGGGAGGTGTGGTCCGGCGTCTCGCCTTTCTCGCCGTTGGTAACGATCCACTGGAAGTCTTTCCGGTGGGGTAGCAGGGCGAATCCCTTGCCCAGAACGCCGGGGACGTTCACGTGCCAGGAATCGTTCCACCGGGGCGCATCTCGGTCCGGACGCATGACCCACATGTTGTAGGCGAACATCCGCTCCAGTTTGTTGAGGTATCCGGCGGGCAAGGCATAGCCATACGCCGCCGCCGTGTCCACCGGACCCAGGAAGCTGCGCAGCGCCACGTTGTGATAGCCCGGTGTAAGCTCGATCTGGGCTCCGTCCGGATACACTTGTGTATCGAGTTCGGCCAGAAGCCGCGAACTTGCGAACTCGCGCCAGTTCTCGGATTCCTCGACGTAGGGCAGCAGGGCACCGGCGTGGTAGAGCCCGTTCATCTCCATCGTCAGCCAGTTGCCGGTTGTGGGATGCCGCCGCAGGTATCGGCCGTGTTCGACCATCGACTTGACCATGGACAACACGGTCTCATCGCGCACGGAAGGGGACTTGCGAAAGATGGTGAAGATCGAGGGCCACGTCCAGGACATTCGGATGCCGGCCTCGATCGCGCGCCACTTGGAATAGGGCCGCTGGTTCGCAGTGCCGGCCGGAACGGGACATTCCCGCACCCAGTCTGTGAATTGTGCGTCGAACTCCCCGGCGAAGCGTTCGTCGCCCGTGGCCTGATACGCCTCCGCCAGGGCCACCCACGCGCTGTGCCGGTTGAGCTGCCAGGTCCATTCGTGGTCGCGTGCATACCTGGAATCCGGCGCCGTGGTCGGGTTGAAGCCCCAGTCGATGTCAGCGCCGAAGGTGTACGGGATCCCCACGACCGTAAACTGATGCTCCAGGACTTTTCTGGCCCGCGATGTGTTGGCTCGTGGATTCCGCGGGGCCCGTTGGCCGAAATCCGCCGGTTCCCGGCGAGCGCGCACGAAATCCGCCAGCAGGGAAAGGCCCGACGTGATATCCCCGGCATCGCGTGCCGCGATGATCTTCTCCAATCCCGGGAAGTCTGCATCGAGGCAGGCCAGCAGTGCGGTGTCAGAGAGGCGGGGGCCCCGCTCGTTGGCTGGTCTACGTTCCTGGCCGGGCAGCGCGGCAGCAAACAGTATCACGCAGATTCCAAGAACCATGCTCCATTTTTTCATATCAACCGCTCCTGGTGCTCAAAATCTCATTGGCGTCGTTCGTTGGCTCTGGCCGCGAGGGTATCAGATTTGTCCCCGGAGGAAAAGGCCGTCTTTCCGGCTTCCCACGGCAACTCTCCCGGTCCACCTGCCGGCGATGCGTACATTCTCGCTTTACATTCATCCGGTTTTGTCTTATACGAATGAGCACGACAGGGAAATCTGAAATGAGAACACAATCTACAGATACAGACGCCAGGGCGGAAGCGGCATTGATTGCCATGCTTCGAAAGGCAAAGCCGTGCCAGAAGTTTGGTCAGGTCAGGTCATTATCTCAGACAACTCTGAGTCTTTCAAGAAGGGCCATTCTTCGAAAGAACCCTCATCTCACGGAAGCTGAGCTGCATGAGTTGTTTGTTCGTTACCAGTACGGCGAAGAACTCGCCGACCGATTCAGGCAGTACTTGAAGAACAGAAGCAATGACAAATCCTGACATACTCCTTGCCATCAAGCCGGTTATCAAGGCGTTCGATCGATTGTCCATTCCATACTATATTGGTGGATCTGTTGCCAGTTCCGTGTATGGCATGGCCCGTGCGACCATGGATGTGGACATCATCGCCGATATGGCACTCGCTCAGGTCCCTTCGTTGGTCGGACTCTTGCGGGATGAGTACTACATCGACGAACAAACGATCAACAGGGCGGTCTCGGATACTTCTTCCTTCAATCTCATCCACCTTGAAACGATGCTGAAGATCGACGTGTTCATTCTGAAGAGAGACTCCTATCACAAATCAGCCATTGCTCGAAGGCTCAAGGATCGATTGGTTGAAGATGATCAGAACTCCGCTTTTTTTCTTTGCTCTCCTGAGGATGTCATTCTCAGCAAACTGCGCCGGTATGAGGCGGGCGGCAGGCCTTCTGCGAATCAGGCGTGAAGCTGTGACACGGAGGCGCTTGAAGATGAGGTTCGTATGCCCGTAGGGACCCCGGCGCGAAGGCATCATCACAGTGGACTGCGGGTTGGTGAACGGGTCCGTGTGGCTCAAACGCGCACTGCCCTGAAACCTGCACAGACGCCGAGAAACTGTGAGATACGAATTGAACTTTTGCAAAATGGAGATTAGGCTTACTTTAGGGAGGAAAAATCTTCTTGT
>CAYPZL010000144.1:0-14839 GCA_964415045.1 uncultured Pirellulales bacterium
ACAAGCAAGGCCGGGTCGCCGCCGTCAACATCTGCGGTGGCCAGGACCGCTTCCCTGGTGTCCTGGGCAGCACGGTGTGCAAAGTCTTTGATTTCTGCGTGGCCCGAACCGGCCTGAGTGAATCGGCCGCTCGAGAACAAGGCCACGACGTCGTTACCGCCTGGGCCCCGGCGCCGGACAAGGCGCATTTCATGCCGCAGGCCAAACTACTGATGTTGAAGCTGATGGCCGACCGCAAGACGAGAAGACTGTTGGGTGTGCAGGCGGTAGGACCCGGTGCCGGTGACAAGCGCATCGACGTCGTGGCCATGGCCCTGACGGCGGGCATGACCGTCGATCAACTAGCCAACGCGGACTTGTGCTACGCCCCGCCGTTTTCTCCGGCCATGGACAACATCATCACGGCTGCCAATGTCGTGCGAAACAAGATCGACGGGTACATGGAAGGAGTCACCCCGGCCGAGGTGCATCAGATGCTGGAAGAGAAGCGAGATTTCGTTTTTCTGGACGCGCGTTCGCCCCAGGAGTACGAGCAGGTGCACCTGCCCGGTTCGACTTTGATCCCCCTGGGCTCTTTGCGCGGACGCTTGGATGAGTTGCCCTGGGATAAAGAAATCGTTGCGTTCTGCAAGATTTCGTTGCGAGGGTACGAGGCCGCTTTGATTCTGAAGGCGGCGGGCTTCAAGAAAGTCCGCGTCATGGACGGAGGCATAGCGATGTGGCCTTTCGAGAAGATCACGTAAGAACCGAGTACCGGCCAGCCACGAATTGAAGAGCCGATCGAACCGGATATAAATGAGAACACCGAGTAGGAGATTTGCTGTAATGACGTCATTCAAGAACGCCCTGCGGTGCGTGGTGGGCCAACCGGCTGTTACGACGATGAGCGGCGCCAAGGACGCGGAAATTGGGCCGCCCGTCGAGTACGGGGGCAGCGCTGATACTCTCAACCCGGAGGAGTTGTTTGTCGCTTCGATCAATAGTTGTCTGATGCTCGTATTTTATCACTTCGCCGAGAAATCGAGAGTGGAGATCGAACGCTACGATTCGCAAGCCGAAGGAACCGTCGAGAAGACCAAAAACGGGCTGCGTTTTACAAACGTGAGCGTACAGGTGCAGGTCAAAGTCCAAGGGACGGATGCTGCCGACAAGCTCGCTAAGATCGCCGAACTGGCGGAAAAGTTCTGTCTGGTTTCCAACTCGGTGAGCTGTCCGGTCAGCTACAATGTGACCGCTGCGTAGGGGGACACATGGACCGGAGAAAATGACCTGCGGCGGAACAAACGCAGGAGCGATTCCATGTCGTCTGTCACGAACAGAATTCTGGATCTCAGTGCCGGCCTCGGCCTTTACGATCGATGGGCCCGGCGCCATCTGGGGCCAATCTACCAGACCCTGCTCGATCTGGCCGCCCTGCGCGGGGGCGAGCAAGTCCTCGACGTTGGCTGCGAAACAGGAACGCTGAGTTCACATCTGGCCCAGGCGGCCGATGGAATCGTAGTCTGCGGTATCGACGCCGGCCCACGCATGATCGCGGTGGCCGAGAAGAAGACGCGCGGGTATCGTCCGAGAGTGGAATACCGGGTCGGAACGGCTGCGCAATTGCCCTATGCCGATGGGCGGTTCGACGTTGTCTCGTCATGTCTGGTCTTTCATCTCTTGCAGGATTCGGAGAAGGAGCGGGGCCTGCGCGAGATCTTCAGAGTCCTCAAACCCGGCGGCAAGTACATGTGTGCTGAGTTTCAAACCGTTCCCGCCGGGTTCTTGGGGAGACATCTGTCACGATACCCGAGTGATCTGATCGAGACCATAGGCTTTCATGTTGATACGGAACTGGCCGGCCCTTCCATTACGAAGCATCGTCCCGTTGTCTACCAGGCTCTTACCCGACCTTGTGAGGAGGGCCCGGGAGGAAATCTTGTTGCCGAAACACGAGCGTAACTGAAGCGCCAGTGAACGAGCGCGTTTCTGACAGCGTAGAAGATCAGAGCCGAATTGGAGGCCTGGGCACCACGATCGGCCAAAACCTGTTGCAAAATGAAAACCGTTCGGATGAAATATATGGGTATTCGTGCAACAGCCGGGTCGATGGCATAAGGTGATTTTCATGGATTTTCTCTCATACGACGGTCGAGACATCATTCTGGACAGCATCGCTGACGGCGTCTTTACCGTCGACGAGAACTGGCGGGTCACATCGTTCAACCACGCCGCCGAACGGATAACCGGCATCTCGCGGGAGCAGGCACTGGGGCAGTCCTGCAAGGACGTTCTCAAAGCCGACGTTTGCGAAAGCGATTGTGCGCTGCGCCAGACCATGGAAACGGGGCAACCAGTCATCAACAAGCCCGTGCATATCGTCGACTCCGAGGGCCGGCGGAAATCAATCACCATCTCCAGTGCCCTGCTCAGAAACCGAGAAGGTCGGATCATCGGGGGCGTCGAGACCTTCCGCGATATGACGCTGGTAGAAGAACTGCGAAAGCAGCTCGAGAAACAATACTGTTGTGAGGATATCGTCAGCCGCAGCCACAAAATGCAGCAGCTTTTCGACGTCCTGCCCCGGGTGGCGGAGAGCGATTGCACGGTCTTGATCGAGGGGGAGACCGGGACGGGGAAAGAACTCTTCGCCCGCGCGCTTCATGATCTCAGCGGACGTCGCGACAAACCGTTCGTTCCCGTCAATTGCAGTGCGCTGCCCGACACGCTGCTGGAATCGGAACTGTTCGGCTATAAGGCGGGGGCGTTTACAGACGCCAAACAAGACAAGCTGGGACGGTTCGCGCTGGCGGAAGGTGGGACCTTGTTTCTCGACGAGATCGGCGATGTGGCACCGGCCGTTCAGGTCAGGCTGCTCCGCGTGCTTCAGGACAAAACCTACGAGCCGGTCGGCGGTGTCAACACAATCGAGGCGGACGTGCGCGTAGTCACCGCCACCAACAAAAACCTGGCCCAGCTGGTGGACAGCAGCGTCTTTCGCAAAGACTTGTTCTATCGGATCAACGTCGTGAAGTTGGAGCTTCCGCCCTTGCGCGACCGCAAGGAAGACATCCCCCTACTCGTCGATCACTTCGTCAGGCGATTCAATCTGTTGTACGGCAAAGAAATCTGCTGCCTCAGCAACGACGCCATGGGACTGCTCCTCTCGCACGACTTCCCCGGCAACATTCGCGAACTCGAAAACATTCTCGAACACTGCTTTGTCTTGTGCCAAAGTCAGCTCATTGAGCAAGGTGACCTGCCCGGCTACTTGCGTCGGGACGAACGCACGGCGGAAAAGGGCCTGGGCGAAATCAAGACGCTACGGCAAATGGAGAGGCTCATGATCGAGCAGGCACTGCGGCGTCACCAGGGCAACCGGGCAGCCGCGGCTCGGGAACTCGGTATCAATCCCAGCACACTTTTTCGCAAGCTCAAGACCTTGCAGATCGACACCTGATTGCCGTGTCAAAAAGGGCGCACCTCAAGTCTACCACACGCCAAACCGTTGCAAATTGCGTCGCCCAGCCAAAACGCGACAATCGCATAAAGCAACGCTCGCTGCCCTAGCTTCCCCGATCTTCAGTTTACCTTGTCCTTCTAAGCCATTTCCGAAAAAACAGTTACAATGATCCAGCCTCCTTGGCCCAGTGTACTGGCACGCGCCTTGCAAGGATACATGGTCAGGAGGTCGCTTGGTCATGAAGCTGGCGATACCAATTTGGGAAGGCCGGGTCTCAAACGTGTTTGATTTTGCCCACAAAGCCGTGATCGTTGAATTCAGCGATGCCAGGGAGTTGGCTCGTTCGGAAGTGGCTCTTTCGGGGCAAGGCCCGGCTCGCGTTGTGAAGCTCAGACAACTGGGTATCGACACGTTGATTTGCGGTGCGATCTCCCGCGTGTCGGCGTCGTGGGCCTCAGCCTGCGGCATTCGGTTGTTTCCTTATGTGACCGGCAGTGTCGACGAGGTGATCGAGGCGTTCAAGAATGAGCAGCTTAGCTCCGAACGGTTTGTTTTGCCTGGTGGCTGGCCAGGCGTGCGGAGGCCCCTTCAGTGCCGGCCGGGTTGGCATGGCCGACGACGTGGTCAAAGGGGTATGACGAGGTAATCGTGTTTCGGTCCAGGCGGTGCGCACCGACCGGGACGGAGTCTGGAGACAGAGAGTATGAAGATCGCGGTAACGGCGCAAGGACCAGAACTGGCGAGCGATGTGGACACGCGTTTTGGCAGGGCCAAGTGGATCGTCGTGGT
Source organism: uncultured Pirellulales bacterium (assembly GCA_964415045.1). GTDB lineage: Bacteria > Planctomycetota > Phycisphaerae > Sedimentisphaerales > Anaerobacaceae > CAYPZL01. The sequence goes on from CAYPZL010000144.1 coordinate 4,232, forward strand.
GGATACGAACACGGGCGAATCGCAAGGGCACGACAACAAGGTGAACCTGACCCTTTCGCAAGGCGCCGGAATTCAAACCGGGCAGAACGTTGCCAATTTGGGCGTGGAGGCCGTTATCACCGGCAACGTCGGCCCCAACGCGTACAAGACACTGGCCGCCGGCAAGGTTCAGATCTTCCTTGTTTCCGGTGGGACTGTTGAGCAGGCGGTTGCGGCATTCAAACAGGGACAGTTGCAGGAGGTGCAACAGGCCAATGTGGAGGGGCACTGGATATGAGCCCTTCTGGCACGAGCATATCACGGTATCTTGCCGTCGCGCAGGATTAATTGCGCCGGGAGACGTATTCTATGCGAACCTATTTGGATTGCTTTCCCTGTTTCGTGCGGCAGGCGTTGGACGCGGCGCGGTTTGCCACCGACGACGAGGAGATTCACAAGCGCGTCGTGCGGGATGCCTTGCGCCTGGCGGCTGAGACGGACATGCACCGGCCGCCACCCTTCATCGGACAGCAAGTTCATCGGCTGATCCGGGAGATCACCGGGCAGGAGGACCCGTATCACGAGCAGAAGCATCGTTCCAACGAATTAGCGTTGCGGCTCTATGCGGAGATGAGGCAAGACGTGGAAGAGGCGTCGAATCCGTTGGAGGCGGCTGTGCGCTTGGCGATTGCCGGCAATATTCTGGATTTTGGCGTCAACAGTCAATTGGAGCACGCGCATGCCGAGAAGGTGATCGGCGAGGCGCTATGCGAAGAATTCGACGACACAGAGCTATCGGCTTTTTCTGAGGCTTTGGACCAGGCCAAAGATGTCCTGTACTTGGGCGACAATGCCGGTGAGATCGTATTCGATCGCGTGCTGATCGAGAAGCTGCCGTATGCCAAAGTGACATTCGTGGTGAAGGGGTCGCCGGTCATCAACGATGTGACGATGGAGGACGCCGAGACGGCCGGCTTGATTGATATGATAGAGGTCATCACGAACGGCTCCGACGCCCCCGGGACAATTCTGGAAAACTGTTCGCCCGCGTTTCGCGAGCGATTCCGTCGAGCTGACTTGATCGTTGCGAAGGGACAGGCCAATTATGAATCGCTCCGCGATGTGGACAAGGACATCTTCTTCATTCTCAAGGCCAAGTGCCCGGTCATCGCCAGAGATCTCGGCTGCGAGATCGGCGATATGATTCTTCGACGGAACAAAGAGTTCGGAGAAAGATGGAACGCAGAGGATGAGGAGACGGCCCATGCCAAGCTTTGACGGAACGGGTCCCCAAGGAAAGGGCCCGATGACAGGACGAGGTTTGGGCTACTGCGTGCTGCAGGAATCGGCCGACGGAAGCGGCCGCTTCGAAGGTCTGGCCGGGGTCGAGGGCGTTCCTGTAGGTGAGACGAATCGTAACGATGCAAACCAGGAAAAGGAGGTGATCCAGATGCCTTTTGGAGATGGAACAGGTCCCGCCGGCATGGGGCCAATGACAGGAAGGGGCGCCGGCTTCTGTGCTGGCTATCCCGTGTCGGGTCGCATGAATCCGGTTGGCTTTGTCGGTCGCCGAGCCATGCCGTACGGTCGTCCGATGTATGGGGTCGGCACCGGTTATGCTGCCGGTCGCTTCGGTTGGTTTGGTCGGTGGCTGCGTGGAGGTTTCGGCTTCGGCCGCGGTCGAGGCCGGCGTGGCGGCCGGGGCGGATTCGGGTACTGGTAGGAAATCGGATATGCACGGAGGTGCAGAAAGGCAGGACATCATGGGACAAGGAGATGGTCGAGGACGCATGGGCGGTCCGTACGCCGCCGGGCCGGGCGGCAACTGTGTCTGCCCCAAATGCGGGCACACGGTGCCCCACACGGCCGGACAGCCGTGTACGCAAAAGAACTGCCCGAAATGCGGCACACCGATGACGAGACAATCATGATCGATGCGAAAGGAGATTGATTATGCCAGGTGGCGATGGAACAGGTCCCGGTGGAATGGGACCGATGACAGGTCGAGCGGTGGGTTTTTGCGCCGGTTATCCGACTCCGGGCTACGCGAACCCGATTGGCGGTCGAGGATACTGGGGCTGGGGTCGCGGTTTTGGACGCGGCTTCGGACGCGGTTTCGGCTGGGGCAGAGGCGCCTATGGCGGGCCGGCATGGGCTGGTTACGCCAACCCCTACGCCGGTTATGCGCCGGGCTATCCGGCCGCTTTCGGCGCCACTCCCAATCCGGAGCAAGAACAAACGGCCCTGCGTCAACAGTCGCAATACCTGCAGGAGTCCCTCGACGCGATCAGTAAACGCATCGAGGAACTGGAAAGCCAGAAGTCACAGTAGCGGGGATTCCGGCGCAGAAGCGACCGTAACGGCGGAAGTGTTCGGCGCCGGAGCTTCTGCCGAGAAATTTGCGCGCGTTTAACCTTTGCGGGCAAAGGAGCGTAGCTCGATGGCGACCGGAAAGACGAACAACTCGTTGCTCAAGTCGTGCAAGGCCTGTGGTACGGAAATCAGCCGGTACAGCCCGTTCTGCCGTAACTGCGGGCATGCCGCCTGGATCGAGCGCGATGATTTGCCTGCTGGTGTTGTTCCTTCTCATCATGCTCGCCGCGTACCTGGCCTTCACGGTCTATTGCGCTTGCCACGTAGACACCTTGGGCGGCTAAGGCTGTGTCGCATGGGTTTTTGAGAACAGTGTGACGCAGGCCCCAAAGGCATAGAAGAGACGGTCCAGGCGCATGTGGATGGTTACCGGTTTTGGTCTTTTGCCGGGTAACGCTAGGGCTTGTGTCAGAGTGCCCGAACAGAACAACGGGAGGTTAGTTATGCCGATTTTCGAGTACAAGTGCAAACAGTGTGGACACACGATGGAGGCCCTGCAAAGGAGTACCCGCTCTAGGACTCCCCGTTGTGAGAAATGCGGGAGCAAGGCCGTGCAGAAACTGTTTTCGACGTTTTCCGCGAGGGCGACGACATCCGGCACAGACAGCGGCGGCTCCTGTCCGACAGGGACTTGTCCGCTCGGGTGACAAAGCGGGTATGCCAACGCTGCACAGGGAGTACCGCTGCGTTGCGCCGCTTGCGTCGCGCCGCTTGCGTCGCACTTTCCACGACAACGCGTCTGCAGAACTTATCAGAGGTGTTTATGAAGGTTGCAGTGACATCCACGGGACCATCGTTAGACGATCAGGTCGAAGCGCGCTTCGGCCGCTGTCGGTATTTCCTCATCGTCGATATCGATTCGATGCAGTGGGAGGCGGTGGAGAACCCCAATCTTGCCCTGGGTGGCGGCGCCGGCATCCAATCGGCCCAGATGATGGCCGAGAAAGGCGTTACTCACGTCCTGACGGGCAATTGCGGACCGAATGCCTTTCGGGTCTTCGGTGAGGCGGGGGTAGCCGTTGTGGTGGGCGTTGCGGGCCTGGCGCGCGACGCGGTGGAACGGTTCAAAGCCGGTGAAATGGTCTCGGCCGGTGCGGCCAACGTGCAAAGCCACTTCGGCATGAGTTTGGGTGAGCCGCAGGGGCAGACCCCAGACATCGGCTTCGGTGGCCCGGCCATGAGCGCGCCCGGTATGGGCCGAGGTGGCGGCCGTGGCATGGGTGGCGGCCGTGGCATGGGCGGCGGCCGTGGCATGGGCGGCGGCCGTGGCATGGGTGGCGGCCGTGGCATGGGCGGCGGCCGTGGCATGGGCGGCGGTATGGGCAGAGCGCTGCCCGGAGTCGGGAATTTCGGCACGCCGCTACCGGGGGCTCAAGATGAATTACAGAGCCTCAAGGAGCAAGCCGAGGCGCTTCAGCGACAAAAGCAAGAGATCCAAAACAGGATCGACCAACTGCAAGGCGGTCGCAGAGTCGTCGCTTTCGTGCAAGCCGAGAAATGCACGGCCTGCGGCGTGTGTGCCCGGGTTTGCCCTAACGACGCTATCCGCATCGACAAGAAGACCGTCGTCGACTCGGACCGTTGCACGGCCTGTGGCGTGTGTGTCTCCGCCTGTCCGACCGGAGCCATCGTCATCGTACCGCACAGCGTCTGATGGGCAAGGATCCGGCGGTTGTAGCCGTTGATACGAAAAGCTGACACGGAACAGCGGTAGCAAAAATGGCAGCGGAAGTGAATGTCGACTTGTGTACCGGCTGCGGCGAATGCGCCGACAATTGTCCGGCCGAGGCGATGACGATTTGGGATGGCAAAGCCCAGGTAGACACCGAAGCCTGTATAGAATGTGAAATCTGCGTGGACGTCTGTCCGACCGGTGCGATCAGTATGGAGTAGAACAAACCCCTCGAACGGCCGCTGTTCCGGAGGACGTTTGACAACTTATGAAGAGATTCATGCTGAAGTCGAAAATTCACCGCGCCCGGTTGACGGGCGTCGATCTGGATTACGAAGGCAGTATTACGATTGACCGGGCCTTGCTGGATGCGGCTGACATGCTGCCCGGCGAGCAGGTGCACGTTTTAAATTTGAACAACGGCTCACGGATTGTCACGTACATCATCGCGGCCCCTGAGCATTCGGGAACGGTCCTTTTGAACGGCCCAGCCGCACGCATGGGACAGCCGGGGGATCTGGTGATCGTTTTGACGTACTGCGAATTGCCCGACGCTGAAGCCGGCGCCTTCGAACCGCGCATCGTTCTTCTCGATGGGAACAATGCTCTGAAGGAGCCAAGGAGCTTATGAGTGATGGTGAATCAAGATCGGCACCGCGCTTCCAGTCGATGCATCCCGTTACGGGACGCCCCTTGAGTTTGAGGCTTTACCCTGATTCTGTCTTGCGCAGCACATGTCATCCCATAGAGGATTTCGATGGTTGGCTGTCGGACGTTGTCGATGAGATGCTCGCCCTGATGCGAATTCATAGTGGCATCGGTCTGGCCGCTCCGCAGGTGGGCATCACACAGAGGTTCTTCGTAGCGGAAATCAACGGGCGGTCCGTATGCCTGGTCAATCCCGTCCTGGTCACCCGCCAGGGATGGGGTCGGATGACCGAGGGCTGTTTGAGTCTGCCCGGTATAGATGTGAACGTTCAAAGGAATTTACAGATCGAAGTACAGGGTTTTGACGTCCACGGTTGTACGCAGAGGTATCATGTTGAAGGACTTTGGGCGCGGGTCATGCAGCATGAGATCGATCATCTGGACGGCATCCTGATTTGTGACTACGAGAAGAAACGAAGCGGCGCCGATTCCGAGCAGTATGGAGATGGGTCAATGCAGAGTACAGGGTATAGGGCCACGGAGATCGAAGTGGGATTTCATCCGGATGGATATCGGATCGACAAAACGGCCGGGCCGATGAATCGTTACACAAAGTGGGAGATTCATTCAGGGGATCGGTGGACACATCCTACACCGGTCTGTTTTGATTCACTGCCGGTCAGCAGTTGGTTCAAAACCGATGGATTCGACTGGGACGAAGCGGACGGAGGGCTTTCTTCATGAAGATCGCCATCGCCAGCGGCAAGGGAGGAACCGGCAAAACAACAATTGCCACAAATCTGGCCGTCGCGCTGGCCCGAGCGGGCCGGCACGTACAATATCTCGATTGTGACGTCGAAGAACCCAACGGCCATATCTTTCTCAAACCACGCATTGAAACGACAGAAGAAGTCACGGTGGGTGTTCCCGAGGTCGATGCGGCCAAATGCACCGGATGCGGTCGTTGCGGTCAGCTCTGCCAGTACAGCGCCATCGTCTGTGTCAAAGGGCAGGTGATGACCTTTGAACAGCTTTGCCACTCCTGCGGGGGTTGCATGGCGATTTGTCCGGAGTCCGCCATTACGGAGAGGCCACGTAGGATTGGTGTGGCTGAATTTGGTCACGTCGATGGCGTAGCCTTCGGCCATGGCAAACTGGACATCGGCGTCATCCAGACGCCCTCCCTCATTCGCCACGTGAAAGATCACGCTGAGAATGACACCATCGTTATTCTCGACGCGCCACCTGGGACCTCTTGTCCCGTGATCCAAGCGGTCAAGGACGCGGATTTCGTGCTGCTGGTCACCGAGCCCACGCCGTTCGGACTGAACGACCTGGAACTGGCCGTAGGGATGGTCCGGGAATTGAAACTCCCCTTTGCCGTGGCCATCAATCGCTCGGATATGGGAGATGATGGCGTGACACAGTATTGTCGCCGGGAAAGCATCGAAATCGCGATGGAGATTCCGAACGACCGGCGGATCGCCGAGGCCTACTCACGCGGCGAGATGATAGTCGATGTTTTGCCGCAATACCTGACGGAATTTTGCCGGCTTCACGAACGCGTGGACGCCTGGATAGCTGCCCGATGAGACACGATCCGGACTTCATGGCCAAAATCAATCTGGACCTGGCGGCGCGCAAAAGCGCCCGCCGGACCCTTGATGTGCGGGAAAACGCCGATCTGGACGAACTCAAGAGGGCCTATCGGATGGCAGCCATCCAATACCATCCGGACCACAACGCAAATACCGAAGAAGCCAACCGGAAGTTCGCCTTGATCAAGTGTGCCTACGAACTGCTGGCGTTCGACAAGCCGTGCGACGCTCTGTTGGAAGAAATGGATTCCCGGCCCGATGTCCCCGAAGACGACAAGTATAAGCTGGACAGTACCTGGGGCCACTTCTGCTGGTGGCGCGAGAAATTCTTTGGATGAGAGTACGTTCGTCAGAAGGTTGTTCATGCCGGTGTACGTCTACAAAGCCAAGGATAAGAAATGCGATTGCGATTGCTGCAAGACGGGCATCGAAGTGCTCCAACAACTGGGCGAGCCACCCCTGGAGCGGTGTCCGAAATGCGGCAGGATTGTGGAGAAACGTCTGTCCACCTTCTCGCTAGGCATCTCTCGCTCCGGCTTGGACGACAGGGCTCGAGAGAAAGGTATGCACAAACTCCAACGTTTGAGCGGAGGCGAATATGAGAAGGTGTACTGAGGTCCGCATATCGTTTTGTCGCATGCCGCGTCAAGCCGAATGACACAGACAAGGACGAAGCAACGGGAATTGTTGATGAGTCGTGAGAAGACGCACGTGTATGGAAATACCGTTCGAAAGGAGACGGGCGAAGCGGCCGCGGTGATCTTCGATGGGGCCGGCGAATTCGCCGTAGGCCCGGCGCCGGAGTTCGGCGGACGGTCGGAGGCGTTGAATCCGGAAGAACTGTTCGTGGCGGCGATCAATGGTTGCCTGATGACGACCTTCTTCTATTTCCTGGAGAAGTCCCACATTGAGATTCAGTCCTACGAGGCATACGCCGAAGGTCACGTTGAGAAAGACGCGGATGGATTTCGATTCGTCGGCGTGCAGGTTCGGGCCACGGCCATCGTGAGAGAATCGCGTCTGGCAACAAAGATCTGTGAATTGGCCGGGTTGGCTGAGAAGTACTGCTTGGTGTCCCGCTCCGTGTCATGTCCGGTGCACTATCACTTGCATTTTGAAATCGGTGAGGAAGAAGATTGATGAAGGAACTGATTGTCATCAGTGGCAAAGGGGGAACGGGCAAGACCAGCCTTACGGCGGCATTTGCGGCCTTGGCACACGAGGCCGTCCTGGCGGATTGCGATGTGGATGCCGCGGACCTACACCTCGTGTTGGAACCGAGCGTGCGACAAGTGTCGGATTTTTCCGGCGGCAAGCAAGCGGCCATCGACGCCCAGAAGTGCATCGGGTGCGGCCGCTGTGAGGATATGTGCCGGTTCGACGCCATCCGGCACAACGGACCAGGCAATACCATCGCCGTCAAAACCTATACCGTCGATCCGGTCTCTTGCGAAGGATGCAAGGTCTGCGTCGAATTCTGTCCCGTCCAGGCCATCGCATTCAACAACGCGATCAACAGTCAGTGGTTTATCTCGGATACGCGATTCGGACCGATGGTTCATGCGAAACTGGGCATTGCCGAGGAGAACAGCGGCAAACTGGTGACGCTGATTCGCCAGAAGGCCAAAGAGCTGGCGACCGAACGGCAAGCCAACCTGCTCATTGCCGACGGGTCGCCGGGGATCGGGTGTCCGGTCATCGCCTCGATCACCGGAGCAGACCTCGTCCTGATCGTGACCGAGCCGACCTTGTCGGGCCGGCACGACCTCGAACGCGTCGCCGATTTGACGGCCAGTTTTGGCATCCGGACATTGCTGTGTATCAACAAGGCCGATATCAATCCAGAAATCACGGCCCAGATAGAGGAAGAGGCGCGCCAGCGGGGCATAACGGCGGTTGGCGAGATCCCCTACGACGACGCCTTCACCAAGGCCCAGATCATGAAGGCAACGGTTCCTGAATTCACCGGCGGCGAAATTACCGAACTAATCAAGGCCCTCTGGCGGCAGGTTACCTATGCCCTCGGGTAAGGATGGGACGCTTGTGAACGAAGGCACGACAGTTCGTTTTGACTTTGGCAAGATTGCGTCTCGCTACGACACGTGGTATCAGACGCCGCGCGGCACCATGTACGATCGTCTGGAAAAGAGAGCCATCGACAGCTTACTGCCGGCCGCTTCCGACGGCGGTAAGCTCCTGGAGATCGGCTGTGGTACCGGACACTTCAGCGAGCACTTCGCCAGCAAAGGATTTGAAGTAACCGGGGTGGATATCTCAGAACCCATGGTTGCCGTGGCGCGGCAGCAGAACATCAGGAGCGGTGAATTTCACGTGGGCGATGCGGAACGTCTGCCATTTACGGACGGGACCTTCGATGTGGTGGCGGCCATTACCGTGTTGGAGTTTGTATGCGATCCGGTCAGTGTGGTTTCGGAAATGGTTCGCTGCGTGAAACAACCCGGCGGCGCGCTGATACTCGGAGTATTGAACCGCTTGTCCACCTATAACCAAACCAGAAAGCACAGAGTGGGCAGTATGTACGCTTCAGCGAATCTGTTTTCTCCGAACGATTTGATGGACCTGCTCAGGCCGTCTGGCGCTCTGACGATCCGGGTGGCCGGATTTGTGCCCCGAAGGTATGCGTTCATTTGGTTGTCACCGTTGTTTGAATGGATAGGACGACTGACGGGCAGCCAACACGGCGCCTTTGTTGCCGCCAAGGTGAAGTTATGAGAGTACAGGCCGAAGTGAGCCTTTATCCATTGAGAACCAGGAAACTCTCGGGGCCCGTCGTCGTGTTCTGCGAAGTGTTGCAGTCGCACGGGTTAGAGGTTCAGACCCGATCCATGAGCACCTTTGCTGCCGGTGAATCCAGCGATCTGTTCGAAGCGCTAAGAGAAGGCTTTGAGCGGCTGGCTCAAGAAAATGAACTTGTGATGGATGTCAAGATCTCCAATGCGTGTCCCAACAGGGTAGAACAACACGTTGAAATCGAAAGGGTGGATTGAGTATGGCCGGCAGCACGGTTTCAAGTCAGCAGAACGAGGAATACCAGAAACAGATGCGGATTGAACAGGCCCAAATCCGGCAACGGATGGCGCGGATCAAGTGCAAGATTCTGATCCTTTCCGGTAAAGGTGGGGTGGGCAAGAGCACCGTCGCCGTCAATCTCGCTATCTCCCTGTCCCTGGCGGGTAAGCGGACCGGATTGCTGGACATCGACATCCACGGGCCCAGCGTCCCTAAGATCCTGAACCTGGAAGGCAAAACGGTGGGCGGCATGCCCGATGCCATTGTGCCGGTGGAACTGGGCGCGCATCTCAAGGTCATGTCCATCGGGTTCCTCCTGTCGTCGGCGACCGACGCTGTGATGTGGCGTGGCCCGCGAAAGTACCACATGATCAAACAGTTCCTCAAGGATGTGGCCTGGGGTGAACTGGACTTTTTGATTATCGATTCGCCGCCGGGTACAGGTGATGAACCGTTGGCCATCATCCAGCTCCTGGAGAAAGCCGACGGCGCCGTCGTGGTGACTACGCCGCAAGAGGTGGCTCTGTCGGACGTCCGCCGAGGGATCACCTTCTGTCGGAGTCTGAATCTACCCGTGCTGGGCGTAGTGGAGAACATGAGCGGATTCGTCTGTCCGAAATGCGGCCAGCGCACCAACATCTTTAAGTCGGGCGGTGGCGAGAGCATGGCCACGGCCATGAACGTGCCATTTCTGGGGAAGATCCCGATCGATCCACAGATCGTCGAAGCCTGCGATTCCGGGCAACCTTACGTGGACAAATATCGGCAAAGCCAGGCTGCCCAAGCCTTCAGCGAGGCGGTGACGCGGCTGGTTGGAGCCCATAGGAGATCTGTGACGACAACAGGTCAGAAAGGAGACCAATAGCATGCGCATAGCGATCCCTCTGGTACAAGGTCAATTGAGCCTTCACTTCGGGCACTGTGATGAATTTGCGATCGTGGACGTGAATGCCGAAGAGCAACGCGTTTCCGGAATACACACGATGGCGGCGCCGTCGCACGCGCCCGGCGTTCTGCCCCAGTGGCTCGGGCAACAGAACGTCAACGTGGTCATCGCCGGTGGGATGGGCAGCCGGGCCCAAATGCTCTTTGCCCAGAACGGAATCGACGTGGTGATTGGTGCCACCGCCGGCGGTCCGGAAGCGATCGCCACCGCCTACTTAGGCGGTTCGCTCCAGACAGGAGCCAACATCTGCGATCATTAGGCGCGACCTGATACCGCCTGCAACGGATCGGAAACTGAGGATAAGTAATATCTCAAGTTGACTGACTTTTTCGATTGGTCTGGGGCGTGGGGAACAGGATTGA
>CAYPZL010000145.1:0-14645 GCA_964415045.1 uncultured Pirellulales bacterium
AACCTGGAAGTGGGGTTCTTGGTTGCGGCCGAGCGCAGCGAGGCCGCGCTGGGGTTTCAACAAGGACAATGCGTTCGCCAGAATCTGCCTAGCCATCGACGAAGCTCTGGCCGAGGCCGATCTGCTCGCCTCCGAAGGTTTCAGGGACCTTCTCCTGGTCAGCAGCGAGGACAAGGCGTTCATCTCCGTGGAATATCTGACGGACCTGACGCGCAAGCTGAGGGACAGGTTCAGCTTTGTCGGCGTGGAGATCTACCAGATGTCGGCAGACGAGTACCGCCGGCTCTTCGAGGCGGGCATCGAAGGGGTGACTCTCTATCAGGAGACATACGACCGCGCGGCCTATGCGCGCTACCACCTCGGCGGACCCAAGGCCGACTATGACATGAGACTGCGGGGCCCCGACGACATGGCAGCAGCCGGCATGCGCGAAATCGGGCTCGGTGTCCTGCTGGGGCTGGCCGACTGGCGTATCGAGACGCTGGCGCTCGGCGAGCACGCTTCACATCTGATCCGACGGTACTGGCAGTCGCATATCTCGTTCTCGTTCCCGCGGCTCAGGCCCGCCGCCGGCGTGCCTGCAGCGGAGTTTCCCCACCTGCTGACGGACAAAAACCTGGTGCAGATGGTGCTGGCTTTGCGGCTCTGCTTCGCCGACGCCGGGCTCGTGCTGTCCACCCGGGAGCGGCCGCAACTGCGCGATCACCTCGTTGGCCTGGGTATCACCCGGCTCAGTGCGGGCAGCCGAACCAGCCCCGGAGCCTACTCCTCCCCAAAAACAGAGCTGCGGCAATTCGAGGTCGATGACCCGCGTAAGCCGATGGAAGTGGCTGCTATGCTCCGCAAAAAAGGTTTCGAGCCCGTCTGGAAGGATTGGGACCCGGCGTTTCACGGGGCGTGAGCCGGGCAAATTCCTCCTTTTTCGACCGTCGCCGGACGGGAGAAGGTCGGTCGATTGCGCTACCCTCGAAATTTTCTTCAGAAAAGCTGTTGACGAAGAACCCCAGCGTCGATATATTGTATATTAGTATTCCGATTGATTTAGTGGGTTACTTGTGGCAATCAGGATTTCAAAGAAATGCCATTATGCGATGCGCGCCGTTTTCGAGCTGGCCCTGCGCAATTCGGCCGAACCCGTAACGGTCCAGGAGATTGCCAGTGTACAGGACCTGCCGGCGCGTTTCCTGGAGGCGATTCTCAACGAGTTGCGTCAGGCCGGTATTGTTGTGTCGCATCGCGGTAACGCCGGGGGGTATCTCCTGGCAAAACCGCCGGCCGAGACCACGGTTGCCGAAGTGATCGAGGTGATTCAGGGGCCGATTTCCATCGCCAGGGCGCCGGACAGAGCGCATGGGGCAGGGATGTATTTCTGCGGAGATGCCGCTCTGGAGAGGCTCTGGCAGCGTATGAACGACTCGATCGCCGGGGTATGCCTGGAGACGAGTTTCGCGGACCTGGTAGCCTGGGAGAAGAGCAGCAAACGGACGGCCGTGCCGGATTACTCGATCTGATCGGTTTGAGTGGATGGCAGGCCCGTTTTTCTTGGCTTAATAGCATACTAAAACTGTAGGCGTACTGTGAAAAAAGGCGGCCGACGATGGAATCTCACGGCAGGAGTATGGTGAAGGCGGTGACGTGGCGAGCGGGCGGGACCGTCGTGACCTTTATCGTCGCGTGGTTGTTGACGGGCGAAACGACGCTGTCGGTCGGGATCGGGTTGCTCGACAGCGCCGTCAAGATCGGCGCGTTCTACGCCCATGAGCGATTTTGGAACCGCGTGCGTTTCGGAAAGCTCGAGCCGCCGGAGTACCAGATATGACAACCGACACCCTAAAGCATGAGGAGATGTGAGGTTATGTCGACCAACACGATTGCGGACGTCGCCAGCGTTGACGTAAAGGAGCTGGTGGAAAAGCTGAATTTCGCCGAGAAGGTGGAACGCTCTTTGGGGCTCATTGAGCGGGCCTATCAGCAGTACGGAGAGCGGCTGGTGGTTGCCAACAGTCTCGGTAAGGATTCGAGCGTCGTCTGGCACCTGGCCAAGCGCGTCAGTGCGGACATCCGGGGCTTCATCGTGACGACCCGTTTCAAGCCGGTCGAGACGAAACAGTTCATGGCCGAGGAGGTGGCGCGACATCCCGAGCTGCGCGTGTTCAGCAACGACGAAGAGATCCCCGACAAGCTGTATGCCACGGACCCTGACCGGTGCTGCGATATCCTCAAGGTCAAGCCGACCCGTCAGGCGGTCAGGGAAATGAACGTTGCATGCTGGGTCACGGGGCTGCGCTGCACCGAAGGCCGCACCCGCACGGACTTCAAGGAGGTTGAGCAGCGCGACGAAGGCCTGCTCAAGCTCAACCCGATCCTCCTCTGGTACGAGCGCGAGGTGTGGCAGTACCTGGCCCTGCATAAGGTGGACGTCAACCCACTCTACGGCAAAGGATATCGCTCGCTCGGCTGCTGGCCTTGCACGAAGATCGCCCAGGGTGCCGACGAGCGCGCGGGCCGTTGGATCGGCACGAGCAAATGCGGCGGCGAGTGCGGCATTCACACCAAGCCCTTGCTGGATTACCAGATCTGAATCGGAGCGTGAGCATGAGACCCGGCACGGTCGCCATTCATAGCGGTTCGGTCGGCGCCGACGCTACCGGCGCGACGGCTGTTCCTCTGTACCAGAGCGTTTCGTACGCCTACCGGCGTGCCGAGGACCTGGCAGAGGTATTTCGCGGGGCCGCGCCGGGGTACATCTACACGCGGATCGCCAATCCGACCACCGCCGCTCTGGAGACGAGGCTGGCCGAGCTCGAAGGAGGAATCGGCTGCATCGCCACGTCGAGTGGAATGGCCGCCATCGCTTCTGTCGTCATGGGGCTGGTACAGGCCGGGGACGAGATTGTGGCCGCCGCCGGCATCTTTGGCGGTACTGTTTCGCTGTTCGAGAAGATCCTCGGGCGCTTCGGCGTCACGACGACGCTGGTCGACGCCTCGGATACGGCCGGCTTTGCGGCAGCCGTGACGAAGAGAACCAGGCTCATCTTTGTCGAAACGATCGGCAATCCTCGGATGGACGTGCCGGACATTCGTGCCATCGCCGCTGTAGCTCACCGGGCCGGCATCCCGCTTGTTGTCGACAGCACGGTGACTACACCCATTCTTGTCCGGCCGGGGGAATTCGGGGCTGATATCGTCGTGCATTCCACGTCGAAGTTCATCAACGGTCACGGCACGGCGATCGGCGGCGCGATCATCGATACGGGCAACTACGACTGGTCGGCCGGCCCGTTTCGTGATATCGCAGAGTTGTCCGGGACGGTGCGACAGATGGCATTTCTCGTGCACCTGCGCAACCTGATCTATCGGGACCTCGGCGGGTGTGCGGCCCCCATGAATTCATTCCTGATGCTCCAGGGCATGGAGACTCTTTCGGCCCGGATGTCCCGGCATTGTGCAAACGCGGCGCGGCTGGCGCAATTTCTGAGCAGCCATTCTGAGGTGGCGTGGGTGCGCTACCCCGGTCTGGCAGACAGCCCTCTCGTGGCAACGCAGTTCGGCGGGCTTGGAGGCGGACTGCTGACCTTCAGCCTGGGCAGCGGAGCGAGAGCCTTTCGCTTCATCAATGCCCTGAAGCTGGCGAAGAACCTGGCGAATCTGGGCGATGCCAAGACCCTGGTCATCCATCCGGCCTCGACGATATTCCACGAGTTTGACGACGAGAGACGCAGGGAGATGGGCGTGACGGCGGACATGATTCGCGTCTCCGTCGGGATTGAGGATTTCGAAGATATTCAAGCGGATTTTGAGCATTCAATCGCCGCGAGTAAGTGAGGTCTGATATGAAACTGACGGTGAACGCCGAGGAGGTCAGTCTCGCCGAGGAGCTGACCGTGAGCGAACTGCTGGTGCATCGGAATGTCCGGATGCCGGAGATGGTGTCAGTTGAGTTGAACGGGAAGATTCTGCCCCGCTCCGAGTTCGACAGCACCTCCGTAGCCGACGGCGACGTGGTGGAGTTTCTCTATTTCATGGGAGGCGGATGTGTCACTGACCGAGCAACAAATTGAGCGATATAGCCGGCACATCATCCTCGAGTCTGTTGGCGGGGCGGGCCAGGAGAAGCTGCTTTCGAGCCGGGTCCTGATCGTTGGCGCCGGGGGGCTGGGGGCTCCGGCCGCCTTGTATCTGGCCGCCGCCGGCGTGGGAACCATCGGACTGCTGGACGGCGATGAGGTGGATCTGACCAATCTGCAAAGGCAGATCGTTCACCACACCAGCGACGTCGGCAGGAGGAAAATCGTGTCGGCCGCCGAGAAGCTGCGAGCCATCAATCCGGATGTCACGGTGCGGACGTATGACACGTGGGCCCGGGCGAATAATATTCGGGACATTATCCCAGCGCGGCCTCGCTGCGCTCGGCCGCAACCAAAAACTCCGTTTCTAAGCCTTATCGTAACTACTGCAACGACAGGAGGTTACATTGATTTACGTCGAATCTTTGTCAAAAACTTAACGATGTTTGAGGTTAGTAGTACAGAGTACGACTTCGTCATTGACGGGGTGGATAACTTCGCCGCCAAGTTCCTGATCAACGACGCCTGCTACTTCGAGCGGATCCCGTTCTCGCACGCGGGCATCCTTCAGTTCGAAGGTCAGTTGATGACGGTGCTGCCCGGGCGGACGGCGTGCTATCGTTGCCTCTTTCGCTCGCCCCCTCCCGCCGGCTCGGTGCCTTCGTGCGGGCAAGCCGGTGTGCTGGGCGTTTTGCCCGGCGTCGTCGGCTCGCTCCAGGCGACGGAGGCCATCAAGTACCTGCTGGAGCTGGGTGACCTGTTGACCGATTCGCTGCTCACGTACAATGCCCTGAAGATGGACTTCCGCAAGATCGGCGTGGGCCGCAGTCCGAACTGCCCTCTCTGCGGCGCGGACGCGGAGATCAAGGAACTGGTGGATGCCGAAGCGGCAGTTTGCGATCGGAGGGGGTGCCAATGTCAGGAATAGAGATTCCGGAGCACGTTCTCGACGCCATGATTGCGCAGGCGCGTGCCGAAGCGCCGGTGGAGGCCTGCGGCATTCTGGCCGGGACCGGTGACCGCGTGGAGAAACTCTACAAAATGACGAACGCCGACGGGAGCAGCGACCATTTTATGATGCTTCCCGACGAGCAGTTTGCCGTCGTGAAGGAAATGCGTGCGGCGGGCCTGGAGATGCTGGCGATTTATCACAGTCATCCTCAGACCCCCGCAAGACCTTCGCAGGAAGATATCCGGCTGGCACTGACGCCGGACGTGACACATGTGATTTTATCGTTGCAGGATACAGCCCGGCCTGTCGTGAAAGGGTTTCGAATCGACGACGGTCACGTGACGCAGATCGAAGTCTGTGCCGCCCGGGATTGCGCTCGGCGGCAGATGAGGTAGTCTCTTGAAGGATGGATATGGAAACAAGACGCAAAATGAGATTGTTGTGTTGTGTGATTGCTGCTTCTGTGGGGTTGTTGGTTGGTTCGGCTCATGGGGATCGGCGGGCCTACGTTTGGACGTACGAGTACATGACGATGCCAAAAGGGACCGCCGAGCTTGAATACTATCTGACGCTGAAGGGCGCCGACCGGCACAACTTCAGCGACAAGAACACCTGGGAGCATCAGGCGGAACTCGAATACGGGATCACGGATCACTGGGACGTGGCCGTCTATCAACGATGGCAGCAGACCAACACCGCCGGCGAGGACACGTTTGAATACACGGGAACGAAGCTGAGGACTCGTTATCGCCTCGGCGAGAAAGGAACGAATCTCCTGGATACGCTGTTCTACCTGGAGTACAAGATTCCCGACGGCTCGGGCGCACCGGATGGTCTTGAAGGCAAGCTCGTGCTGGCCAAGGATTTCGGCAAGTTCAATATAGCCTACAACCAGATCGTGGAGCTGAACATTGATGATGAAAGCGACGTCGAGCACGAGTACGCCTTCGGATTCAGCTATGCGACCGATCCGAAGTGGATCGTGGGGATCGAATCGACGGGAAACTTCACTGAGGATAAGTACTATCTCGGCCCCACGGTCTCCTGGGCCAGTGAACGCTTTTGGGTAGCAGTAGGCGGTTTGGCCGGACTCAATGACAACAGCGATGACGTACAGGCCAGATTGATACTGGGCATTCCCTTCTAAAGACATGCAAAGGACGGATGCGTGAACGTGATGAACTGTCACATAGGAAAATGCACTGTGCTGCCTGTCGCCATCGGGGCCGCCCTTGTCTTTTTGCTCATTGGTTGCCACCAGGGGGGCCGGACGCAGACGAGTGAGGGCGACAGGTTGTATCGAGCCAAATGCGCCTCCTGTCACCGGCTTGTCGCCCCGGACAAATACGAGAGCGAACAGTGGCACGCGTTTCTTGCCAACCACGGCCCCCGGATGACGGAGACCGAGCGGACGGCCATCGCCGATCATCTGGTCCGTCGCAGCGCAGGGACGGAGACCGCCGCTCGCGCCGATGGGAGCAGTGGATGACGCGCCACACCGGCGACGGGAAACGTGGTTTTCGATGGTGAACTCATGGAACAGACTTTGAAATTGCCTGAGAAGGTAAAACAGGACACGCAGGCCTATCGCGCGCAAGTGGAGAGGTACGTCCGGGGCGAGCTGTCGCCGGTGGCCTTTCGGGCTTACCGCGTGCCGATGGGCGTGTACGAACAGAGAACGGTGGACACCTATATGGTCCGCATCCGCATCGGGGCCGGGCTGGCCACTTCCCGACAGCTCGACCGCATTGCGGAGCTGAGCCGCCGGCACGGCAACGGCATCCTGCACGTCACGACCCGACAGGACGTGCAGATTCACGACGTGCGTATCGAGCAAACGCCCGACGTGCTGGAGGGTCTGCTGGAGGTGGACCTTTCCTCCCGGGGCGGCGGCGGCAACACCGTGCGAAACGTCACGGCCTGCCCGCACGCGGGTTTCTGTCCCTTCGAGCAGTTTGATGTAACCCCATACGCGCCGGCGTGCGCGCAGTACCTGCTGCAGTTCGACAGCTCCTACAACCTGCCGCGAAAGTACAAGATCGCCTTCTCCGGGTGCGGGCGCGACTGCGCCTATGCCTCAGTCGCCGACCTGGGGTTCTTTGCCCACGTCCGGGACGGCGTCCGGGGCTTCTCGGTCTATGCCGGCGGAGGGCTTGGATCACACCCGGCCGTTGCCGTGAAGATGGAAGATTTCGTCCCCCCCTCTGAAGTGTTTGAAGTCGCCGAGGCGATCAAGAGACTTTTTGACAAGCACGGGGACAGATCGAACAAGCACAAGGCCCGGCTGCGTTATGTTCTGGCTCGGCTGGGTCCTGAGGCCTTTGTGCGCCTCTATACGCAGGAGCGCGAGCGGGTGCGCGCCGAGGGTTTGGAAGGCGCGATCCCCATCATTGCCGATGTGACAGAGGTTGCCGAGCCGGGTGACTTGTCACCCGGGGAAGCGCAAGAGATCGCGCCGCCGGCGCCCGATCTCTTATGCGAGAAGAGAAGGGGTTACTACAGCATCAAGCTGACGTTGCCTTTGGGCGACGTTGCGGCCGACGATCTGAGGGAGATCGCAGAAGTTGCCCGCCGCTATGGAGCGGGTCTGGTCCGGACAACGCAGCAGCAGGATTTGCTCATCCCGTCGGTCCGCGAAGCCCACGTCGACGAAGCCCTCGGTGCGCTTCGCGGCTTAAGCGCTGACGTCCTGGCCGGCGGCGTCCCGAAGGTCGTTGCCTGTGCGGGTGCGGCCACCTGCAAGCTGGGCCTGTGTTTGTCACGGGGTCTGGCCGACGCGATCGCGGACAAACTCGCCGAGACCCCCGCCGCCGAGGCAGGCCGGACCACGATTCGCATCAGCGGGTGCCCGAATTCCTGCGGTCACCACTACCTTGGTGACCTCGGCTTTCAAGGGCGGGCCAAACGCGTGGGCGGCAGGCTTCTGCCTTGCTATGACGTCCTTGCTGCAGCGCAAACGGTCGAGGGCGCGGCCCGCCTGGCGGGCAGGGTCGGCACATTGCCGGCGAGAATCATCCCCGAATTCGTCGCGGAACTCTTCGCGGAGGGCGCCCCGTCCAGCGAACGAACGTGGAAACTCGTGGAAAAGTATGCCGGTCGGGTGACCGGAGAGATTCCGGAAGAGTACTACTTCGACTGGGGAGCGGACGTGGCCTTTTCGTTGTCAGGCCGGGGGCCCGGCGAATGTGGAGCCGGAGTCATGGACGTCATCGGTGTGGACATCGAGCAGGCCTGGGAAATGGTGAAGCGCTGCCGGTCGGACGAGCCGGCCGACAAGAAAAGCCGCGACCTCTACGACGCTGTACTGGCTTCTGCAAGGGCTTTGCTGGTCATTTTCGGTGCGGAGCCAAGAAGCGACAGAGAGATATTTGACGCGTTCGGTAAGCACCTGATCGAGCCGGGTTGGGTCGAGCCTGCGACGCAGCAGCTCCTGCACAGCGCCATCGATTGGCGTATGGGGGACAGGGATACGCTCGTCGATATGCACGAGCACACGGAACGCCTCGTCGAGCGCGTCGAGAAGCTGTTCCTGTCTCTGGATGCCAATCTCAAGTTCAGACTGGAGCCGGTTGGGGCCGTCGCCGTGACCTCCGCTGCGCCGGGCCAACGGGTGGACCTTCGCGGCGTTCCCTGTCCGCTGAATTTCGTCAAAGCGAAGCTGGCCGTTGAAAGCATCGGCCTCGGCGATGTGATTGAGATCGCCCTGGACGAGGGCGAACCGATTGAGAACGTGCCGGGTAGTCTTACCGGGCAGGGACAGGAAATCGTGGAGACACGGAAAATTGAAGATCACTTCCTTCTTACAGTGCGCCGTTGCAAATGAAAGTGCCGGAAACACATGAGCGAAGAACGAGAGGATGCACGGGATGAGAATCGCAAACGACATGACGGAACTGATCGGCGGGACGCCGCTGGTGTGGCTAAACAAGGTGACGCAGGGATGCGAAGCCAGAATCGCCGGGAAACTGGAGTTCTTCAATCCCGCCGGCAGCGTCAAGGATCGTATCGGAGTGAGCATGATTCGCGAGGCGCAGCGACGGGGCAAGATCCGTCCCGGTATGACCCTGGTCGAGCCGACCAGCGGCAACACGGGAATTGCGCTGGCCTGGGTCGCCGCCGCGAAAGGGTACCGGCTGATCCTGACCATGCCCGAATCCATGACGATCGAGCGGAGAAAGATCCTGGAGCTTTTCGGCGCGGAAATCGTCTTAACGCCGGCGGAGGGAGGCATGGCCGGAGCGGTCAAGAAAGCCCGGGAGATCGCCGAAGAGACCAGCGATGCGTTCATGCTTCAGCAGTTTGAGAATCCGGCCAATCCGCAGATTCATCGAGAGACGACCGGCCACGAGATTTGGCAGGACACAGACGGGCAGGTCGACGTTTTCGTAGCCGGGGTCGGCACGGGCGGGACGCTGACAGGTGTCGGGGAGATGTTGAAGTCCCGCAAGGACTCCGTCCGCATCGTTGCGGTCGAACCGGCGGCCTCGGCGGTACTGTCCGGCGGAAGGGCATGCCCGCACATGATTCAAGGCATCGGTGCCGGTTTTGTCCCGTCCGTTCTGGATCGTCAGATCATCGATGAGGTCGTCAAGGTCGGCAACGAAGAGGCCTTCGATACGGCCAGACGCCTGGCGAGGGACGAGGGCATCATGGCCGGAGTCTCCGCCGGAGCTGCGGTGGCTGCCGCGGTTAAGGTGGGCCGGCGGAAGGCCAGTGCCGGCAAGCTCATTGTTGTCGTTCTTCCGGATACCGGAGAGCGGTATCTGAGCACCAACCTTTTCTGACGACGAAATCAGGCTGCCATGGACAATTCTTCGCACAACATCAAGCTGCTGTCACCCACCTTCTCGCCGTGGGTTCCTGCCAGGCGACGGTCGCGTTCGTGGAGCCGCAATTCGCCCCTTGTCCGGGGCAGAGACTGGTCCTCTACGACGAAGAGGACAATCTCCTCGGTGGGGGCACCATCACGGCAGCATAGATGAGGGCAACGACGATTGACGTTAGGAGCGTTAACGGCATGGACTTGATAGAGAAATACGAACGGCTTCGCAAGCATCTCCGTGAGCTCGGGAGCGTCGTCGTCGCCTATTCCGGCGGGGTGGACAGCACGTTTCTACTGAAGGCCGCCGTCGATACACTCGGCACAGACAGCGTACTGGCCGCGATCGGCATCAGTCCCTCATTGGCGCACGCCCAGCATCAGCAGGCCCGCGACTGCGCGGCCTTGATCGGCGCCACACTTACGGAGGTCCAAGTCGACGAACTGGATGACCGGCGCTATACCACCAACCAGGCAGACCGCTGTTTCCACTGCAAATCACACCTGTACCGTGTCCTCCTGCGCATTGCCCGAGAGAAGGCCTTGGCGCACGTTGTGTGCGGAAGCAATCTTGATGATGAGAGTGACTACCGGCCGGGCAATCGCGCCGCTGATGTGCTCGGCGTCCGTCGCCCTCTCATGGATGCACGCTTGACCAAGGAAGACATTCGGCAGTTGAGCAGGCAACTAGGTTTGCCCACCGCAGATCTGCCGGCCTCACCGTGTCTGGCCTCGCGCGTTAGCTACGGGCTCGAGATCACCGAACGCAGGTTGAAGCAGGTCGAGGAGGCGGAGTCCTTCCTCATATCCACCGGCATGGTCGAGTTCAGAGTCCGTCACCACGATCAGATCGCTCGTATCGAAGTCTGTCAAGAGGATTGGGGTAAGGTGATGAACGATTCGCTGCGTGTGCGGATCGTCGAGAAGTTTAAGTCAATCGGCTTCAAGTACGTGACCCTGGACCTGCAAGGTTTTCGATCTGGCTCACTCAACGAAATGTTGCCCCCAAGCCAGAGGCATGTATCTCCTGATCGGCGCACCTGGAGTACTTGAAGCGAAAAGGGCCTCTTGGTATCAGAGTAGCACGTTGGATCGAGTTGATCCTGCGGGAAGGCAATGCCGCAACGCCTGGTTCCCGAAGCTGTCACCAGAGGGCTTTCCAATTACGTTGCCAGGCTCCCGGATCGTTATCGCGATGCTGTGCCGTGGCGGCGCGCTGAGCAACATGTGAACGTGATCCGCCATCGCATGCCCCTGAAGCAACTCGATTCCCTTTTGACGACACAACTGCCGGAATACCTCCCCGACCTAATGACGGAGTCGTCCATACATGACTTTCTTGCGGACCTTCGGCACAATGACCACATGGTACTTACACGCCCACTTTGCGTGGGCCTGGTTGTGCCAATGTTTCGTGATAGTTCTCCTGTGCCCTTCGGGGCCTTCCTCCAGGAGGGCTATCGTATGATAAACGCAAGAAACGGGAGAGCCTTTTCAATTCTCACCGGCAAAGCGGGTGGATTGCGGATTTATGTTTAGTCGAGGAGTTTTGCAAAATGGAGATTAGGCTTATATTCTTCAAGGAAATCGTTGGTGTGATTTCCTTGAAGAAGGCTCATATACCTATACGAAAAGCACTTACGTTCTCGGGAGGAAAAATCACGAAGAAGATTTTTCCTCCCTAAAGTAAGCCTAATCTCCATTTTGCAAAAGTTCAGTTTAGTCCTCTCCTTGCTAATATCGTCCAACTCGAGACGGTCCCGTGTCAACCGCAAGGGCGAGGGCATCGAAGCTTGTCTTCATCAAATCAAAGCGAGCTGCGGCATACGCAGGATTGCCCCACTGGTTTTCGAACTCATGCGGATCCTTCGTCAGGTCGAAGAGCTCACCGGTCTTGTGGCCATGGTAGTTGACCAGCTTGTGTTCACGCGTTCGGATCATGGTGGCATAGCTTTCGGGCCCATCGAGCGCCCGGTAGTACACGCACCTTACGAAATCTCGGTGCTTGTCGGGATCGGCTTTGCCTTCGAGTATTGGCAGTAAAGACTTTCCCTGCATCGTCTCGGGAACCGGCACGCCAGTCAATTCAAGCAGCGTCGGCGCGATGTCCACCAGTTCAACCAGGGCACCACTGCGGATTCCTTGTTTGAGTCGCTTGGGCCATGAGAGTATCAGAGGCACGCGGACAAGCCCCTCATAGAAACGGCAGCCCTTCTTGTTCAATCCGTGGTCGCCTGCCATCTCGCCGTGATCGCTGCTGAAAATGATCAACGTATCCTCCCGCTGCCCCGTTTCTTCAAGTGCATTCAGCATGCGACCGACATTTTCATCGATGAGCTCGATTTGAGCCCAGTATCTTGCGAGTGTCAGCTTGGCGTCCGGATACGTGGGACGCCTGGCCTTGGTCTGAAACATGACGCCGGCCAGGCGCTGCTGGGCCTCCAGATCAGATTCGCGAAACAGAGGCTCAGGCAAGGATCCGATGTCAAAGCGATCCACGTATTCCTGAGGCGGGTCGAAAGGACCGTGGGGGTCGTAGATGTTGACGCTGCAGAGCCAGGGACCCTTGCGATCTTCCTTCATGAACTCGATAGCGCGGTCGGCACACCACGTGGTCTGATGCCACCTGGCGGGGATATAGCCGTATTTCTTCTTCAGCTTCTTGTAGTCCTGGCCGATGCTTGCAAGCCACTCTGTGTACTGGTTGCCCTTTCCGATGCCCTGGTGTGGGGCGTGGCTGTACCAGAAACGCCGATATCCGTCATCTCTGGGGCGACGCTCTGGCTCATGGGCCATGGCAGAAGATAGATGCAGTTTGCCCGCCAAGCCGCAATCATATCCGATGTCTGCGAGCATTTTCGTCACGAGCGGTGCGGCCTCGTCCCAGTGGTCGCTGCCGTTCATGCAGGCATGAATCGTGCTCGGATACATGCCGGTCAGAAAGCTGCCCCTGCTTGGCGTGCAGATAGGTGTCTGGCAGTAGGCCTGCTCGAATGCTGTCCCGGTTGCAACGAGTTTGTCGAGATGGGGGGTCCGGATATGTTTATTGCCGAGCGCGTGGATCGTATCGTACCGCTGCTGATCGGTGCAAATCCAAAGGATATTCGGCATTTTGTTTGCCGTGCCCTGCCTTCCGCAGTGTTGCGCACCGAGCGAGTTGATCATTGGCTCCAGGGCCATAGCGATGCCGGGAGCCGCACTGGCTTGCAAAAACTGTCGTCTGTTCAATCTCTTCATCGTTGCCACTGCCTTTCTCTTCCCGGCAGGCGTCAGAGTGAATAATCCGTCATCGAAAACTCGACATCCTTCCCGGGAGCATTTGGCGCCTAACTCTTCGGCAGCCACATTCGCAGTTTCTTTTTTACATCCTGATATTCCGACCTGCCGGCCAGGTTCTTCCATTCGTTCTGATCCGCTTCATGGTCATACAGCTCTTCGTCGCCATTGGCGTAACGGATGTAACGCCAGCGCCCGCTGCGGACGCTGTGATTCCCGCGGCCGTGCGTGGTGAGGGCGGGATACTCCCACTTCGCGGTCGGATCTCGCAGCAGTGGAACAATGCTTACGCCCTCATTTTCCGTCTTCGCCGGCAGTCCGCACAGCTCTACGAGTGTTGGATAAAGCGACATCAAATCGACGGGGCGTTCGCACCGGCTACCCGGTTTGGTGACTCCCGGCGCCGCCACAATCAGCGGCACATGGGCCGCCCGGTCCCAGAGCGTGCGTTTGGCCATGCGCTGCTTTTCGCCGAAATGGTATCCGTTGTCCGACCAGAACACGACGATGGTGCTGCCCGCACAGGGACTGCTGTCGAGTGCCTGCATCAGTCCACCAATGAGCGTGTCGGCGTGGCTGATGCTCGCCAGATACCCCTGCACGGCAGCGCGAAGCTCTCCGCAGGCCACCACCATCTTGAGATTCTTGTCGACACCCGCCCGGGCAACCTCTGTCGCCGCAGGCGGAAGATCGTCAAGATCATCCTCCGGAGCCGGCGGCACAGCGAGCCCTTCTCTTGGGTATCGGTCAAAGTATTTGGCGGGCGCGTAGAAGGGCAAATGCGGCTGAAAGAGCCCGACTGCCAGAAAGAATGGCTTCTCGTGCTTGCGTCCGAGAAATTCCTTCGCCCACGTCACGGTCCGGCCGTCGCCCATTTCGTAATCATCCTTCTCAAACGGGCCCCAGTCCCAACTGCCGTTGGGATGCCTGGGCATGTCGGAGAAATACTCCCGCTCCAATCCCAGGCGCCTGACGTGTTCGGCTTGCGTTCCCTGGTCCGGAACAAGATCGAAATACTCATGCCACTGGTCCCTGGGGTTGAATCCCCTGGGCGTGTGATGATAGATCTTACCGCCGCCGGCGACATAGTAACCGTTCTTCTCGAAGTATCGCGGTAATGTCATCCATTGGGGCATATCCTCCGCCCAAACGCGTTTGTTGTCGTAGATCCCCGTAGTGCTCGGACGAAGTCCCGTCATGATGGCCGTGCGGGACGGATTGCACAGCGGCGCCGGACACTGCGCGTTGGTGAACAGAACGCCGCGTTCGGCCAGTTGAGCGATGTGGGGTGTCCTGATGTCCGTGCGCCCACCCAGACAGCCAATCCAGTCATTCATGTCATCAACGCAAATGAAAAGAACGTTAGGCTTCTTGCCGCCGCCTGCGAATAGCGTTCGCGGCAGCGCCAAAGACGCCGCGCCCAGGCTGAGCTGCCGAAGGAATTCACGTCGATTCATGCTCTTCATGCTCCAGCCCTATTCCTCAAGTTGACTGATTTTTGTATTGGTTTTCATGCGGCCACCAGGAGTCG
>CAYPZL010000146.1:0-14590 GCA_964415045.1 uncultured Pirellulales bacterium
CCTGCTCTGGTACCGCCGGCAGCACCGCTTGAACCTTTTGAGATAGTTACTAAGTGGGTGAGGCTGTTGCAGCGGCCGAAGACGATGGCCCCGTGATCGCTGCAGCCACCGTGCGTGCCGACGTATCGCTCCGCGTAGCCGCAGTGCGTCACCAACTCCTCCCGCGGGATGGCCAGGTTGTTGAGCTGCACAACCGCCTCGGCCGCCGCCACCACCACGGCCGACGAGGAGCTCAGCCCCACCGCGCGCGGGACGTCGCCATAGAACATCATGTTCATGCCTCGCAGCCTCGGCGCGAGGGTCCCCTCGTCCGTGGTGTACAGATGCTGCAGATACAGCACCGCGGCGCGAACGTAGGTCGACCACGTGATGGAAGGATCGCCCGCCCGCTTCTCGAACTCGTCGTGACACCACAGGTGCCAGTCGCAGACCTTCTGGCCGTGCGGAAGACACGCGCCGATCCGGAACGTCTCATCGGGAAACGACTCCGACTCCACGTTCTTGGCCGCCACCACGTCGTCGTCGCGCGGGGCGGCGATCAGCCACATGTGGTTGACCGCCACCGGATTGACCGTCCCGCCGCGATGATCGATGTGGGTGCCCAGGACGTTGACGCGGCCGGCCGAACGAATCACCAGCGCGCCGGTCTCGGCGCCGTAGACTCGGGCGAAGGCCTCCAACGCCCGCATACACATCTCGGCCGCACCGGCGCGCAGGTCCTCTCTGTCGGCGCAGATCTGCCGCAGCGTGCAGTTGAACCCGCTGCCCGGATCGCGAACCGCCGCCATCCAGGCGGCCGCTGGATGTACCGAAACAGGTCCTGAGGCCATCGCTTCTTCCCTTTCCATAGACCGATGCGAACCGCAACGAGTGGCTCAGCGTCCAATCATGTCACAGCTAATTATACCTCAGCGCAGGCCATTCTTACAGTCTCGCTCGGTTTCCCGGATTCGTGACGGCGGCAGATTCCATCCGCCGGCGGAAACGATCAGGCCCTCGGATTGACGGCCCGCGTGAGATTCCCTATGATGGGCGCCGTTTGAAAGGCAGCCTCGCTGCCGTGAAAGGATCTCTGTACGCCATGGAAGCACAAACCGACCGTACGACGGAGAGCAGGACAATCCCGGGATTGGTTGATCTGCAGATCAACGGTTACAAAGGGGTGGATTTTTCCGGCGTCGAGCTAACGGAGGCGAGTTTTGCCCAAAGCTGCCGCGCGGTGCTGGCGGCCGGCGCCACGGCTTTCCTGCCGACGCTGATTACCAGTCCGATGGAACTCTACAAGCGCAACCTGCCGATCATGGCCGCGGTGATACAACAGGACGAGTTTCGGGGCCGGGTGCTCGGCCTTCATCTCGAAGGACCGTTCCTGTCCCCGCAGGAGGGCGCCAGGGGGGCGCACAATCCCGCGTGGATGAGCGACCCGGACGTCGAATCCCTCGCGCGTCTGCTGGATTGGGCCGGCGGCACGGTCCGGCTCCTGACCATTGCGGCCGATCTCGACGGCGCCGATGAGCTGGCCCGCTATGCGACCAGCCGGGGAATCACGGTGTCACTCGGCCATCACATGGCGAACGAGGAGGACCTGAGCCGATTGGTGGACGCCGGGGCCAAGGCCCTGACGCATCTCGGCAATGGCGTGCCCGCGCTGCTGTCGAGGCACCGGAACCCCGTGTGGGCCGGACTGGCCAACGACGACCTCGCGGCCCTGATCATCGCCGACGGCCATCACCTCCCCCCGTCCCTGCTCAAAACCATCATCCGAACCAAAGGGCCGGAGAATTGCATCGTCGTCAGCGACGCCTCGCCGCTGGCCGGGCTACCGGCGGGGAAATATGAATCGATGGGCGCCCGCGTCGTGCTGGAAGAGAACGGATTGCTGCACAACCCGACAACCGGATACATGGCCGGCTCGTCCGCCACCATGCGAACGTGCGTCCGCCATCTGGCGTCCCTGGACTTCGTGAGCCCGGAGGAGATCGGGATGATGGTGTGGGACAACCCCTTGAAGCTGATCGGCGTTTCCCCGGAACAGGTTCGGACGGACTCGCCTTGTACGTATGACATGACATCCCCCCCCAATGTTAGGAAGCCTGTGACATGAGAAATCTGACCTGCAAACCGATTTTGGCACTCTGTCTGATCGCGATGTGCGGCTCACTGGCAATCAGCGCCGGTGCGGCGACGCCTGCCAAAGGACAAGCCTGGTCCAGCTTGAAGCTGTGGTACGACAAGCCGGCCGGGCAATGGACCGAGGCGCTGCCCGTGGGAAACGGGAGGCTGGGCGCGATGGTCTTCGGGGGCACAGCCGAGGCGCGCTATCAGCTCAACGAGGATTCGCTGTGGTGCGGCGGGCCACATGACTACGCCCACGACGGCGCCGCCGAGTACCTGCCCGAAATCCGCCGGCTGCTGTTCGAGGGCAAGCAGCGCGAGGCCGAACAGTTGGCGATGGAACACTTCATGTCGGTGCCGCTGGGCCAGGTGCCCTACCAGCCGTTCGGTGATCTGAAGCTGACCTTCCCCGGCCACGAGAAGGCCGAGGACTACCATCGACAGCTTGATCTCGACACCGCCATCGCCACCACAACCTACCGCGTGGGCGACGTGACCTACACCCGCGACACGTTCGTCAGCTTTCCCGATCAGGTTGTGTTCGTCCGGATCGAGGCCGACCGGCCCGAAGCGCTGAGTTTTACCGCCACATTGAGCAGCCCCAACCAGGACGTGCAGACAGAAGCTGTCGACGGGCGGACGCTGGCGATACGCGGCCGGGCGCGTGACTATAAGGCGCGGGGCGATTATGGCGTCATCCCGGGCGTCGTCAAGTTCGAGGGCCGCTGCCGCATACGCGTCAACGGCGGAAGCGCAACGGTCGATAACGAAAAGATCGTCGTCAGCGAAGCGAACGCCGCGACCCTGATGATGGCCATGGCCACGAGTGTCAAGAGCCACAAGGACATCTCCGCCGATCCGGCGGCGCGGTGCGACGAAGTGCTGAAGAAAGTCGCCGGCAAGACGCCGCGGCAGGTGCGCGACGCCCACGTGGCGGACCACCAGGCGCTGTTTCGCCGCGTGTCGTTGAACCTGGGTCCGGCGGTGGAGATGCCGACGGACGAGCGCGTGTTGCGGTTCGCCAGAGAGGAAGACCCCCATCTTGCGGCGCTGTTTTTCCAGTACGGCCGGTACCTGATGATCGCCAGCTCGCGCGCCGGCGGCCAGCCCGCCAACCTCCAGGGGCTCTGGAACGAGAGCGTCAGCCCACCGTGGGACAGCAAGTACACCGTCAACATCAACACCGAGATGAACTACTGGCTCACCGAGCCGGCCAACCTCAGCGAGTGCGGCGCGCCGCTGTTCGACGCACTGGCCGAGGTCGCCGAATCGGGCCGCAGCACCGCCAGGAAGCACTACAACGCCCGCGGCTGGGTCCTGCACCACAACTTCGACCGCTGGCGCGGCACCGCCCCGATCAACCACTCCAACCACGGCATCTGGCCCACCGGCGGCGCGTGGCTCTGCCAGCACCTGTGGTGGCACTACCTCTACACCGGCGACACGCAGTTCCTCAAGGACCGCGCGTACCCGCTGATGAAGGGCGCCGCCGAGTTCTTCGTCGATGCCCTGGTCGAGGACCCGGTCCACGACAAGGGCTGGCTGGTGAGCGGACCGAGCAACTCGCCCGAGCGGGGCGGCCTAGTCATGGGACCGACCATGGACCACCAGATCATCCGCGAGCTCTTCGCCGACACGGCGCGGGCCGCCCGTGTGCTGGGGATCGACGGGGACTTCGCCGACAAGCTCGACGCCATGCGGAAACGTATCGCTCCCAACCAAGTGGGCTCCGAAGGCCAATTGAAGGAGTGGCTCTACAAGGAGGCCCCCAAGACGACGCATCGCCACGTCTCGCACCTGTGGGGACTGCACCCGGGCGAGGAGATCACGCCGGAAACGCCCGAGTTATTCGAGGCGGCCAAGCAATCGCTGATCTTCCGAGGCGACGGCGGCACGGGCTGGAGCCGGGCCTGGAAGATCAACTTCTGGGCCCGCCTGCTGGACGGGGACCACGCCCACCTCATGCTCAAGAACCTGCTAACCCTGACCAACTCGCCCCTGACACAGTACAAAGGCGGCGGCGTCTACGCCAACCTCTTCGACGCCCATCCCCCCTTCCAGATCGACGGCAACTTCGGCGCCAGCAACGGGATCACCGAGATGCTGCTGCAAAGCCATCGGCGCGACGCGGGCGGCCAATACGTCATCGATCTGCTGCCCGCCCTTCCCAGTGCCTGGCCCGATGGCAGGGTGGCGGGCCTGAGGGCGCGAGGCGGCTTTGAGATCACCATACGCTGGAAAGACGGCAAGCTGGAGCAGGCCCGGATCGAATCGAAACTCGGCAACACGTGCCGCGTCCGCACCGCCGCGGCTGTTGCCGTCCGGTCGGGCGGACGCGAGATCGACGTCACCCGGCCCGCAGATAATCTCGTGGTGTTCGAGACG
Source organism: uncultured Pirellulales bacterium (assembly GCA_964415045.1). GTDB lineage: Bacteria > Planctomycetota > Phycisphaerae > Sedimentisphaerales > Anaerobacaceae > CAYPZL01. The sequence goes on from CAYPZL010000146.1 coordinate 4,501, forward strand.
AAGCGGGACCGCACCTACCGGATCGCGCCTCTGGCGCCTACCGCTGGCGCGGAGTCCTGGGGTCACCTCAAGCTCTGGTATCGCCAGCCGGCCGAGAAATGGACCGAAGCCCTGCCGGTCGGGAACGGACGCCTCGGCGCGATGGTCTTCGGCGGCGTGACAAAGGAACGCATCCAGTTGAACGAAGACAGCCTGTGGGCCGGACCGCCCGTTCCGCAGGACCGCGTTGGAGCGTACAAACACATCGCAAAGGCGCGCGAGCTGTTCTTTGCGGGTAAATACTCCGAAGGCCAGACATTGATACAAAAGGAAGTCATGGGCCCGCGCATCTCGCCGCGCAGCCACCAGACCCTGGGTGACCTGAGAATCTCAGTGCCGGACGCGACGGACTCGGTCACATCGTATCGCCGCCAGCTTGATCTCGACACGGCGGTCGCGACAACGACCTTCACGCGCGACGGCGTGACGTTCAAGCGCGAAGTCTTCTCCAGCCCCGTAGACCAGGTGCTCGTCGTACGGCTCACCGCCGACAAGCGCGGCGCCCTTTCCTTCGATGCGACACTCGACCGGCCGGCGGACTTTGCCGTGGAGACCGTCGGGAACGACACCCTGGCCATGTCCGGGCAGGCAAGCCAGAAGGGCAAGCACAAAGGGGCCAAGTATCACGCTCGCCTGCGCGCCATACCCAAAGGCGGGCAGATGACGGTCGAGGGCAATTCCCTTTCGATCCGCAACGCCAGCGCCGTGACGCTGCTGCTGGCGGCGGCCACGGACTACAACTTCGACAATCCCTACGAGCCCCTCACGCACGATCTGGCGGCGACCTGCGAGAAGCAACTGCGGGCGGCCGGCTCCAAGACCTTTGCCCGGCTCCGGGCCGCCCACGTCCGGGAACACCGCCGGTTGTTCCGGCGCGTGGCCCTGAGCCTCGACGCGGCCGGAAACGATGCGAAGCCCACCGATGTCAGGCTGCAAGAGCTGCGCGACGGCGCCGAAGACCCGTCCCTGGCGGCACTCTACTTCCAGTTCGGACGATACCTGCTGATCTCCTGTTCCCGGCCCGGGACCATGCCTTCCAATCTGCAAGGTCTCTGGAATGATAAGATCGCGGCCCCGTGGAACGCCGACTACCACATCAACATCAACGTGCAGATGAACTACTGGCCCGCCGAGGTCTGCAACCTCTCGGAATGTCACGATCCCTTCTTCAAGCTTGCCGAGGCCCTGCTGCCGGCCGGCCGCAAGACCGCACGCGACGTGTATAACTGTCGCGGCTTCGTGGCCCACCACACGACCGACGCCTGGTTCCATACGAGCCCCTTCGGCGCCGTCGGCTACGGCATGTGGCCCATGGGGGCCGCCTGGTGCACCCAGCACTTCATGGAACATTATCGCTTCACGGGCGACCGGGAGTTTCTCAAGACCCGCGCCTATCCCATCCTCAAGGAAGCCAGCCTCTTCCTGCTCGACTGGCTCGTCGAAGATCCAAAGACGGGCAAGCTGGTCTCCGGCCCGTCCAACTCCCCGGAAAACACGTACCTGACCCCGGACGGCAAGCGGGCCAACCTCTCCATGGGACCGTCCATGGACCAGGAAATCATCTGGGACACGTTCACCAATCTCATCGAAGCGGCGCAGATCCTGGAGATCGAGGACGATCTCGTGCGACAGGTGGCCGCCGCCCGGGAAAACCTGGCCATGCCGAAAATCGGCTCCGACGGCCGGCTGCTCGAGTGGGCCCAGGAGTTCAAGGAACCGCAGCCGGGCCACCGGCATATCTCCCATCTGTTCGCCGTTCATCCCGGCCGGCAGTACACGTACCAGGAGTCGCCCGAGATGATCGCCGCCGCCCGAAAGAGCATCGAGTATCGGCTGGCTCACGGCGGCGGACACACCGGCTGGAGCCGCGCCTGGATCATCAACTTCTGGGCCCGGTTCAAGGAAGGCGACAAGGCCCAGGAAAACGTCACGGCCCTCTTGACCAAATCGACGCACCCGAATCTTTTCGACAACCATCCGCCCTTCCAAATCGACGGCAACTTCGGCGGCACCGCCGGCATCGCCGAGATGCTCCTCCAGAGTCACGCCGGCGAGATCGATCTGTTGCCCGCCCTGCCGAGCAAGTGGCCCGCCGGCCGCGTCACCGGGCTGCGGGCACGCGGCGGTTTCGAGGTGGATATCACCTGGGAGGACGGCGCCCTGGTCGAAGCCAGGATCACGCCGGCGCAAGACGGCATCTGCAAAATCCGCTGCGGCGGCAAGACAATTCAGGTCGATGCCAGAAAGGGCCGGACATTCCGTCTCGACGCTGGTCTTCGGCAATTGTAGAAAAAGCTGCTTGACAAAACACGCTTGCGCTGGTAGGCTCTGATTATCGAGCAGACAGGGTGCGGGGCCGGCTGCAAAGACGACCGGGTAGATTTCGAGTGTACTTTGACACGGAGATCCGGGGCCTTTCTACACGCGAATCCTGAAGTCTTCCAGGAGTGTATTCTCGCGCGCGGTCCCGGAGGAACATGAATGATGTACGCCCGAAACGCGCGGCGAAGCTCCAGAATTGGACACCTGCGCACTTTGGGCAATATGAGCAGATTCAGGCATGCAAGAAAAAGAAAGAAAGGAGGAGTTGCCAGGAGAATAACACATAACTTGCCTGCGGAGGAGGTGATGACGGAAGAAGCTCAAGAGTTCACCTTCTTGCTGAGGAAAGGAGACCAAGATGAAAAGGCTCTCGCTATGGATAGCGCTCTTGGCCCTCACGCCGACCATCACCCAGGCACGGTGGCACCATTCGCTGCGTTACAGCGTCCGTTACTCTCCGTACGCCCGTGACTACCACCACACGGGTCTCATCCCCGGGGGGCTCGCGTACAGCCCGTATGTCTTCGGGCGGGGCGGCTCACCGCTGGTCTACGAGGGGACGCGGTACACACCCTATGCACTTACCTATGACAACCCGGGGTTGGTTCTGGACTACTATTTGTGGCCCGTTGCCCGCCACGTTCCGGTTCCGGTCTGCGTGAGGCAGGTCCGATCGAGCCGGCCCCGCGGCCCTGCGCCGGCCGTCCAGCGCGCCCGCGCCCAGAGCGGCGTGGCGCGTGCGGGCAGGACTTACGCCCAATCCGTCCCACGCGGCAGCGCCCGGCCCGTCCGGGAAAAGGACGGACTCCAGATCATCCGTCAACATCTCAGAGACCGGGGCATCGACAACGCGGGCATCAGCCACATTTTGAGAATCGACGGCCAACTCGTGAGCGTCAGTTTCACCCTGCACGATCGGAACCTGATCGTGAAGTACTGGAATCCGAAGGCTATCGAATCGCTGCCGGCCACGGCGTCTTACAAGCAAAAGACGTTCGAGCGCTATCGCACGAACTGGCAGCAGCTCGCCGCAGCGCACGAAAGCCGCGGCGGAAAAATCTACACGATTGAAACCGCCGACAGGGAACGGATCGTGGCGGCGCTGAAGTCCTGCGGCTCGCTGGATATCGGCGGCAGCGTCTCGACGCACGCCGCTCTGTACGCCAAGAACTGACGAAGAAGTCTTTGTCAGGGCCCGCCTGGTGTGGGTTCTGAAGAATGCCAACTGCCCGAGGCATTCCAGGTCACGGCTGCGGCGGCCGCGTCGTTTATCGCCAGAGACGACCCGCCGCCGTCCGTGGCCGGATACCAGGCGTCATCGTACCGGAAACGCAGGATCGCCGCCTCCCAGGGGACGGCCAGTTGCACGACGACGTCCTCGCCGCCGTTGCTGAGCCGGCCGCTGTACTGCCCGGCAACGTTGATGTTCGATCCATACGCGGACTCGAACGCCGCACGATCCGCGACCACCACCACGTACCGGCCCGGGGCCAACTGCATCGACGGGAACGCAAAGTCCACGCCTCTGGTAAAACGCACACCCGTCAGGTCGAGCGTCTCGTCGCCGATGTTCAGCAGTTCGATATACTCGCGGTCGTCACCCTGCGAGTCGTGGTACATCAGCTCCGTCACGCGCAGGCCGTCCAGCAGCATCAACTGTTCGAGGTAAGGAAGGTCACTGGCGCCTATGGTTTCCATCACGGCGCCTTCCAGCGCCACCGAAATGATGAAATCGCTACTCGTGACCGACCTGTTGAGCCCCTGGACCGCGAGCAGATTGCCCCCGGCCCGGAGCAGTTCCATGTGATCGGAAAGATCCAGCACGACGTCGAAATCCCCGCCGCCGGCCTCGTGTCCGCTCTCGGCGTACGAATCCCACGCCGGGGTCCCGGTGAAATTGGCCCGGCCCACTTCCACACCGTTGAGATACGCAACGAAGCCGTCGTCGTATCGAACGCCCAAATGCAGCTCGCTCAGCGATTCCGCGGTCGGGCCGTCCAGGGAGAACGGGACGCGCACGTAGCAGCTCGGGCTCCGCCCGTACATTCGGTCCTCCACATCCAGGCCGATCAGGTCCTGGTATCCCGAGCTTCGTTCGTATCCGACGCCGCCGGGAGCGCCGGAGAGGCCCAGCCATTCGGAATCGTCGAAGTCCACGTCCGCATTCCATCGGTCGCCCACGTAGTCGACCGAGAGCGGGACGACCGCGCGCTTGGCCGCATCCTCACCGACAATCGAGATCGTGGTGACCAGCGTCTCGGCCAGCTTGGGATTGGCCAGCCCCGGCGTCGGCAGGACATAGTACTCATACGCATCGGAACCATCGGGGCAGCGCCCCTGGGAAACGTCGGGCGTCTGCGGGCCATAGATCACGGAATCGACCCGACGCAAATCCGGAGCAGACAGCCCGATCAGCTCGCCATCGAGGGAGAGCGCGAAGTTTACGTGCCCGGCGTCGTCCTGGCCGTCCGCCCGGAAGACCAGGAATCCGTTGCCCGGAACGAACGTCAGCGGGCGGATCTTGTGCCTGGCCGGATCGCCGGTCGCATTGTCGCTAAGATAGAATCCACCAATATCGACCGGAGAAAAATGAGAGTTGTAAAGCTCGATGAAATCGCTCTCGAATGACACCTCTCCATCGGCGAGCCATTCGTTAATCCTCACCTGCTCCGGATCCCCGACCGGCACCGCCACGTTGGCCTGCCCGAGGGTCGGGACCATCAGGCGCCAGAGGTCGTCGCGGCCCGTGCGCCCGATGGACAGATCGGCCAACTGCGCGCCGAACACGACCGAATCGAGCAGGATCCCGTCACCGTCGTGGAGGTAGACCTCGTCGCCGTTGCCGTCAAGGGCAAAGCCTGCATGCAGGCCGGACGTCACGGCGTTCGCGTCCGCGTAGACCAGCAGAAACTCTTGCGGCCGAATTACCGTTCCGGCCGGAAAGACGTATTTGTCCGGCCACTCCGCATCGTCGCTGAGCGTCATGCCCGACAGATCCAGCGGCGCCGGACCGTCGTACCAGAGCTCGATCACGTCGGGAAACGTGCCTTCATGCTCGCAGGCCGTCTCGTTGACCGCCAGTACCTCGCTGATCATCAGCCGCCGATAAGCTGTGTCCACGAACCACCGTTGCGAAGCGTTGGGCGTCTCCTGCCAACGACCCGCCGAGTTCTTGCCGAGCACGTAGAGGGTATAAGCACGCCCGTTCTGCAAACCGCTCAATTCCACCGGCACCTCCACCGGCCGTTCCTGGCTCCAGGGACCGTTCGGATCGTCGAGGCTATAGCGGTAATGAGTGATACCGGGGCCGCCCACGGTCAGCACGGCGTCGGTCCGCCACGTCACGACCGGAGGCTCTCCCGACACGGCCGCCCCCGCCGGCACGAAGGCTCCCATGTCCAGCCCCCAGAGGCCCGCGCCGCGCGCCGGCGACATGGGCTTCAAAAAGAAATCAAACGGCCCGGCAAACAGCGGGTCCGCATCGACGTTGCCCTCACCCAGCAGGTGCCACCAAGCGGGAAGGACCGAGTAATCGACAGCCAGTTCGTCCGGCCCGTAATCGGGGTACGGATCCTGGAAGAAGCGGTCGAACGTCGCGACATTGTCCCAGAAGATGTTCCCCGCGAGGTACGCTCCCCTGCCGGGCGAGCGCGGAGGATTGCGCTCCGGTTCGCCGAAGCTGACCACCGCCGTCTTGGTGCCGACGAAAGTGTTGTTGACGGCGTGGAGGAAGGAACCCTCCTTGAGCAGCACGGCGTGATCGTTGCCGTAGAAGACGTTTCGCACCGCCCAGACCTCCGCCGCGCTGCCCCCACCGCTGCCGGTGGCGATGGCGTTGCAGGTGCCCGCGCTGCCTTCGCCGTTGCGAAAGCCCATGAACAGACAACCCTCGATGTGGGCATCGGCGCCGTCGAGGTCGGGGCCGTCGTCGCCGCCCCCGAGAAACGTGCTGTCGTAAATCTGCAGAATCGGACCGGGCCGCCGGCCGCCGGCGAAGTCGATGATATCGTTGTACCCGGAGGCGGTGCCGAAGACGCACCGCTCGAACACGAGGAATTCCTCGCCCGTCAGTCCGACACCATGTACAGGCTCCGTACTCCCAACGGAGGGGAAGACAGAATCCCGCACGATCACGGACGGACGGTCAACGTTGAGCACAAGCCTGTCTGTCCCGGACCACGTCACGCTGTCGATCGTGACGCGGGCGTGCTGCACATCAACCGATTCGCCCTGCCCGTCGCCGTACTCCATATCGACGTAGCTCAGGACGTTTTCTTCCAGCGTGCGGTCGAACAGGATTCCATCCCAGCGGCCCGCGCCGCCCGGCGGTCGCGTGAGGCGAATCCGTCGATACAACTCGCCCCTGGCCACGAGGCGGCCCCCCTGCCGAACCGTAATCCCCGCGTCGCCTTCGAAGAACACGCTGACGCCCGGTTCCAGCGTCAAAGTCACGCCCTCGGGAACAACGATATCGGCGGCGACGCGCCACGGGCCGGATGCGGCGTCCAGCGTCATGTCCGCGAGGACCGTCCCACCAATCTCGGTGATGTCTCCGTCGTCGTACCAGATGTCGATGTGCGTCTGCTCGATCCGCCGGCCTGTACCGTCCGGCCCGTCGAACGCTTCCACGATCAGCCGATTGACGCCGGGCAGCAGATCGACCGTCGTCTGCCCCAGCGACCACGCGCCGCCCCGGGCCGACCACTGTGCCAGTTGACCGTTGACGAGCACCGAACGCGTTCGTATCGCGTCGGCCGTACCGGAAACCTCATGGCCCGAAACGAAAGGCGCCAGCGTAAAGAAGTATTCGCCGACGACGGGAAGATCGCTCGCAGCCGTTATCCCGGTGGGAATCACCGAGAGCACGTACGCCCTCCGCGCCTCGGCGAAGTCCTTGATGGCATCGATTCTCTGCTGCGGGACCCAATCGCCGAGCAGATACTCCACCAGCGGCCCAAAGGTCGCTGGCGCGTATACGGTCTCGCAAAGCTCCTTTAACTGTGCGTAGTACCGCGGGACGAACTCCGGATGCGTAATCAATCGCCTCACGGCCGGCAGACCGTTGAGATTGCCGTCGAGCCAGATGGAAGTGCCGGGGTCCGGCCAGTTCAAGATGTTGTCGAGATCGTACGGCAGCAGAATGAAACGCGGGTCCTCCATCCCCCGGTACATGTAGTAGTCGTCGCCGCGGCCGTTGCTCAGGTTCGTCTCCCTGTTCGTCAGCAGCGTCTGGAACGCGATCCAGCGCAGCCATTGATCGACGTTGACGACCTCCTGCACATCCTGCACGTAGGTCTCGTCGGGCCCCTCGTTGAGCACGTACGTCAGGTTGATCAGATCGGACCAGTCGTTCAACGCCGCATTGCTGCCCTTGGAATAGTACTCTTCCTGGGCATACGCGTTGGGATCGTCGCCCAGATAGCGCAGATCGCTGTGCCAGCCCCGGCTCACGCAGCGGTACACGTTGCCCTCGCCGTCGTTCGGGAGATGCCGACTGGCCCAATCGCTGTCATAGACCTCCAGGCGCGCGTACGCCCCATACATGCGCGCCGGATCATCGAGGGCCAGGTTCTCCCCGTTGACGCGCACCTGTACCTTCGCGGCGTCCAGTGCCGCTAGCCCCGCCATCCGGAATAACGCATTGCCCAGCACTTGCAGATACGTGTACTTGCTGTTGATATTGACGGCTGTCACGCCCTTGCACGGGCGGTCGTGCCGGAAGTTGATGCGGTAGTTGTTCGGCGGCCTTGCGCGCGAGCCTTTGCCCCGGTTCCGCACGCCGACGCCATAACGCAGCGTGACGTCCGCCCCGTCCACGTACACGACGGTACCGTTCATCTGGGAGCGAGAGTAGCCGTCGTAGCTCTGCCTTCCGAGCTGCGCCAGACGGCCCCGCTCCATCTCGGTCATAATGATGTAGTACAGCGGCTCGCCGGCAGCCGTCTGGTACGCGTGGGGATCGAAGGCCGCATCCACCCGATAGAGCGCGTTGGTGACCTGCTCGGCTTCCCCGTCCACCAGACTCGGCGCCGGCCACGTCCTGGACCACCCGCCCGCGTCGCGCGCTTCGATGAAGAACTCCACGACCGTCCCGTCCCTGTGCGGCGGAATCTCCGCGCCGTAGACGCCGTCGTCGGGCGCGCCGTCGCCGTGCGCCCCGTCGTCGAGCATCGCCAGCATATCGTAGCTGTCGGGATCGTGCGCCGGGTACACGTCTCTGCCCATGTACGCGGACCAGTCCGCTCGATACCACAGCGTCACGGTCAACGTATCGGGCGACTCGTCCCACAGCCGCGCCGTGACTGCGACCGCCTCGTCGGGCCCAGGAACGACCGGCGCATGGGTCGCCTCGACAATCAGCGGCGCCGTGTTGTCGGCGTGCGCGGAGTTCGGCGCGCCGGGCGTACCGCCGTTGGGATCGCTGGCGGCCCAGTTTTGGCCATACTCGTTGGGCAACTCGGGATTGACCAGCTCCAGGGACTTGCCGCCCCCGTCGTGGTCGTCCCGCCAGACCCAGCCGCGATGATTGTAATGTTCCGGCCCCAACTCCCGGACCACCCACTCGCCTTCGTCGGCGTAGCGGATCGCATCGACCACCTCGTCCGAACCGTCGCGCAGCTCGATCGTCTCGCCCGAGTTTCGCAGACGTCCCGCCCAGCCCCCGACGACGTTCTTCACCTCGGGATGCAGCGAGGAGAACTCGCCCACGTCGGCAGCCACCACGAGGCGATCTCCCCCCGCTAAAACGACCTCCGGAAAGACGAAATCCACGCCCTCGGAAAACCGCCAGCCCGACAACTCGACCGGTACGGCCCCCGTGTTGGCCAGCTCGATCCACTCGTGCCCCGGGTTCTCCGGCTCTAACGGCAGATGGTATGGATGATACATCACCTCGCTAATGACGATATTGCCGGGCGAGGCATTGGGGCCGCCCGGCGTGGGCCTCTCGAACGTTTGCCAGTCGGCGCCGGCGTCCGGGAAGCGGCCGTAGGACACGTCCGTCGTCTGGGCGCCGAACGTAATGCTGTCGAGCAGGACTTCCTGCGCGTCGAACAGGCCGATGGATTCGCCGTCGGCGCCAAGCTTGAAGCTCGCGTGCAAGGGCCCTTGATCGACCTCACCGTCGGCCCAGATGAGCAGATAGCCACCGGCCGCAATGGTCGTCACGGCGGGCGTCCCCGCGGGAATCTGCCACTTCGTCGGTTCGCTCAGGTCGTCGGTCAGGTAGTAGCCCGCAAGATCAACCGGAGCCTCGCCCGCGTTGTGGATCTCGATCCAATCGTCGTAATCGCCCCGGGAATCCGCGAGGAAGGCATCGTTTTGCGCCATGAATTCGTTGATGACGAGCTGCGAGCCGCCCCCCTGACCGGCAGCCGGGCGAGCCACAAACACAAACAGAAGGAGGGATGACAGAATCACCCTGATCGAAAAACGCATGACCTGCACACATCCTCCTACATCCACCTACGCGGCCCATCACGGCATTCCACCGAAACCCTCCCACACCCCAGAATCCACTCCCATAATACCCAAAACCACCCCAAAAGTCAACGCCCTCACCCCGCCCCGCCGCTCCGGTGTCTGTGCAATCTTTCGGGTAGCATTGTTTTTGCTACGGGTGGCAGCGTCAAGTCCGAAGGACTTGGCGATGGCCCAACGCCCGGGGCTCGCATAGCGCCGCACGCAGCACAGAAGTCCCCCATCGCCAAGCTGGCGCTTGACGCTGCCA
>CAYPZL010000147.1:0-14411 GCA_964415045.1 uncultured Pirellulales bacterium
TCCTTGACAACCGGCAGCCTTTCATGAATAGGATGGGCTTTAGCCCATGCTGTCACCGACAGGATCTGCATGGGCTGAAGCCCATCCTACAAGGCTCCCAGATCTGCGCTGCCCCGAGTGTGCGCTCAGCGGGCTCTACGTAGGTGAGTTCCTGTGATCGGTGTTGGGGGTCTTCATCCCGCGAGGAAGTCTTGTAGGTCCTGGTTGTCGATTTCGTGAGTGGCTTGGGTTGTGACTTTGAAGCTGATCTGTTTGAGGGCGTCGAAGGCGTGGTAGATTCTTTTTAGCTCTGCGAGGGCGGTTTCGACGGTTTCGTTGTAGGCGGCGGAGTTGTTTCTGGGCCCGGGCGTGTCGTTCTCGCCGTAATGGAGCTGGATGGGTCGGGGGGCGTTGAGTCCGGCGATGTCGCTTCGGTCCATCCATTTGAGGATTCCGGGGATGGTTTGGGCCAGCCAGTCTTCCCAGCGGAGCAGGTCGGCGACGGTGTCACCGATGACGGTCCGGCCGTAGAGGAAGGCGTCGGAGATCAGTGTGAACTGCCGGCCGCGCTGCGATCTCCAATAGTCCAGGCAGCGGCCTTCGTCGCCGAAGGCCAGGTCGCCCAGCGCCCCGAAGCCGCGCAGGGCCGGACAGAGCACGATGTGACCGGCCCGGGCCAGCTCCAGCGCGAAGCGGTGGTGGTAGTCGTCGCGCAGGCCCACGCACGGTTCGGCGGCGCCGTGTCCGTGAATGGCCATCACCGCCTGGTCGGGATGCCGGGGCGATTCGGGCGAAAGCAGGTAGGCCGGGATCGACAGCGATTCGTCGACCGTCATCACCCAGGCTTCGATCGTGACGCCGTCGACGGCGGTGGATCGCAGCAGACGCGCGTCGGGGCTTTCTGATTGGGGCTTGGAGATTGGGGCTTGGAGATTGGCGGACCGCGGTGGCGCGGATCTCCGATCGGCAATCGGCAATCCGCAATCGGCATTCCTCTCGCCTCCGGTCTCCGGCCTGCGGCCTACAGCCTCTGCGCTTGTCGCTTGAGGCGGCAGGCCCAGCAGCTCGGCGAGCTTGTCGCGACAGGCCTTTTTCCACGCCTCGGGCGAGCCTTCGAAGTTGTCGAACGAGAGCCGGCGTTCGGGCCGGCCGTGACTGAAACGCAACGTCAACTCCTCCGGGCGAACGAAGAAACCCTCATCAATCGTGCGATTGGAGACTTTTCGATTGGAGATTGGCGATTGGGGACTTTTCGGTTGGAGATTTGAGATTGGGGATTGGGGATTGACGGACTGCTGTTGCGCGAATCTCCAATCGGCAATCGGCAATCGGCAATCGGCAATCCCTCTGGCTGTGCCGAGGACGCCGGTGCCGATTCCCATCATTCGCAGAAACTCGCGACGTGTGCTCTGCTGTGCGGACATGGCGTATCCCCTCTATGCCTGAGCGAGCAGCAGCTCCACGGCCGAGACGGAGGCGGCCGGGAAGGACCACTCGCTGCTGCCGGCGAGTTTCTTCTCCACGGGCTTGATTTCGTCGGGGCGGGTCTGGATGACCTCGAACTCGGGGTCGGCGGCCATCTCGAAGATCCGGCCGGAGCGGATCGGCCGGCCGGCGACGTCCAGCCTGGCCCGGATCGCTCGCTTTCGGCTCGTGTTCACCACGTGCAGAAAGAGCGTCTCGCCGGTGCGGCTGGCCGTGACGTCCAGGGCGTCCGGGGCCTTGGTGACAGTGACGGCCCGTTCGCCCGTGTGATGGCGATAGAGGCTCATCACCAGCGCCACGGGCATCAGATACGATTTGCCGCGCGGGACGGGGATCATGATCGCGTTGACCTGCCAGCGGGTGCCGCAGAAGTCGGCGAGCGTGGCGATCTTGAGCCTGTCGCCGTGGCGCTCGTGGACGTTGAGCAGGCGGGCGTTGGCCACGCCGGCCGCCCAGGTCGAGAGGACCTCGCAGCGGTTGCGCCCGGGCAGGGCGAAGTGACATTCGGTCAGCGCCAGAGGGGTGTCGAAGCCGGCGGTCTGCTCGCGCATCCACTGGATGCGGGCCTCGTGCACGTTGCGCGCGTTCATGAGCCGCTCCCAGGTCCAGGCGGGGTCCTTGCGGTACTCGATGTCGCGCAGGGGCGAGTTGGGCAGGCCGCGATCGGGGTTGAACATGTGGTGGAAGGCGATGTACTGGAGGTGCTCGCCGGCGGTTTCGAGGATCCGGCGAGCCCAGCCGCTGTCGCCCCAGCCGATGAGCCGGAGATCGGGATCGCGCCGGCGCATGGCCTTGGCGAAGGCGATGGTTCGCTCGGCGGCCTTGTCGGCCTTCCACGTGCCGCCGTAGGAGGTCTCGTTGCCGAGTTGCCAGAGCTTGAGGTTGAAGGGTTCTTTGGCGCCGTTGGCGATACGGTCGCGGTTGTCGGGGTTGTTGCAGTAGTCGACCCAGTCGGCGGCTTCCTCGGGCCCGGCGCAGCGGTCGTTGCCCTTGGCGTCTCTGGCGAAGCGGGGCTTGCCGTCCGACTCGAAGTTGACGCAGTAGAACGGCTCGGCGCCGGTTTGGCGGGCGAAATCGACGAACTCGTGCGTGCCGACCTGGCTCGTGTCGAGGCCTCCCCAGCAGGTGTTGAGGTAGGGCTGCCGCTGGTCACGCGGGCCGACACCCTCGCGCCAGCGGTAGTAGGAGGCCAGGCAGCCGCCCCAGCGCAGGAGGGGCGTTCCGAGCCTGCGCGTGGCTTCGATGACGTCCCGGCGCCAGCAGTCACGTCCGAAGTCCCAGGCCGCGGCGACTGACCCATCCGTCGTCCCCAGCGGTTCCATGAACTGCATGTAAAGATAGGGCGACAGCTCGAATCGCGGCTCGGGATCGACTGCGATCAGTGCTGTCGGGTCGGCCGCGCGAGCCGGGCGGATCGTCAAGCCCGCCGCTCCCGCCGCCATCGCCTTCATGAGATTCCGTCGCGTGGTGGTTCGTTCTCTCATCTCGACCGGCTCCTTTCTTCGTTCGTGTGCAAAGATCCTATCCGCAAACGTGACAGAACCATGCTAATCGGACGGCCGGGTTCCTTCCAGTCTTTTCGGTTTCGGTGCAAGACCGTTAGAACGCGGAGGCGCTTTACTTCACAAGGCTGATGTGCTTTACTGGTTTTCGTGTGGGCAGGGACAGGGTGCGGCAAGGCAGGTGGATCAAAGGAAATGATTCGATGAGACGTGTAAATCGCGTTTTGCGAACATTGATCGTGGCGTCTCTGACGCTGTTTCAGACGGCGCTCGGCGCGGGTAGGGGCGCGTTCGACGTGCGCGAGTATGGCGCGGCGGGCGATGGGAAGGCTCTCGATACCGAGGCGATCAACGAGGCGATCGACGCCTGCGCGGCCGCCGGCGGGGGGCGGGTGTTGCTCAAGCCCGGGCGATATCTTTGTGGGACAGTGCACCTGAAGAGTCACGTCACACTGTTTCTCGAAGCGGGCGCTGTCCTGGTCGGGACCGAGGATCTTGATCTCTATCAGCAACCGAAAGTGCCGGGGTACATGCCTGAAGCCACGTGGGGCAAATGGCATCGGGGATTGATCCTGGGTCATGGCGCCGAGGACATTGGGATTGCCGGCCAGGGGATCATCGATGGGAACAAGGTCTTCGACCCGACGGGCGAGGAGCGGATGCGCGGGCCGCACACTTTCGTTTTCGTCGATTGCCGCGGCGTCACTGTGCGGGACGTTTCTTTCGTGGACTCCGCGAATTACGCCATCTTCTTCCAGGTTAGCGACGAGGTGGAGATTCGCAACGTCAAATTCGCGGGCGGCTGGGACGGGGTGCATTTTCGCGGGGCGCCGCAGCGGCCCTGTCGGGACGTGAGCATCGCAGGCTGTCGCTTCTACACAGGCGACGACTGCATCGCCGGTCGCTACTGGGAGGATGTGCTGATCGCCGATTGCATCATCAATTCCTCCTGCAACGGAATCCGGCTCATCGGACCGGCCCGCCAGGTGACCATCCGTGACTGTCTGTTTTATGGTCCCGGCGTTCATCCGCACCGCACGTCCAACCGCCACAACATGCTGGCGGGGATCAACCTTCAGCCGGGAGCCTGGGACGTGACGAGAGGCGATCTCGACGCGGTCCGAATCTCGGACGTCACGATGCACAATGTCGCGACGCCGTTCCACTTTTCGTTGAAGCCGGGCAACACGGCCGGGCGCGTCACCGTTAGCCGCGCCGCAGCCACGGGGGTGTATCGCGCCGCCTGCTCGGTGGAAAGCTGGGCCGAGACGCCGTTCGCCGACGTGGTCTTTCGGGACGTCAGCGTCGAATTCGAAGGCGGTGGAACCGTCCGGAAAGAGCACGAGCAGGTCAAAGCGCCCGGCGTCGACGCCCGGGTGCTGCCCGCCTGGGGCTTCTACGTCCGAAACGTGGGGAATCTCTGTTTCGAGAACGTCCGTTTGAGCTGCGCGAAGGAGGACCAGCGGCCTGTGATGATCTGCGAAGGCGTCAAACGCCTCACGTTTAATGACTTCGCGTTTTCGCGTTCGGCCAAGGCTGCGGAACTGTTTTTTCTCGGTGACGTCGAGCACCTTTGGTCGCACGGTGAGAGCCTTCCGCTCGTGCAACCGCGCTGCACCGTGCTGAGACTCAAGTCATCCGGGAAGACCGACCGGTTTGTGGCGGGCCGGCCTTTTTCAGCCGTCGTAACAGTGACCAATTCCGATCGCGAGGGCCTCGGGCGGATTGACCTGTGGGTGGCAGGGCGTACGATCACCAACTGGGTTTGGTTGCGTCCGAACGAGGAGAAGGACGTTGTTTTCGGTGGGCTCACGGTCTCTGTCCCCGGGACGCACGAAATCACGGCAGGAAACCTTCGGCATGTGCTTCACTTTGCAGACAAATAGCAGCCCTCCGGTGGCTTACCCGCGCTCTCAACAGTCTGACGGTGCTGCCTTGCAATTGGCCTGATCTCTCGGTATAGTCGTTGGGCGTAACGCAGTATCCATCTTGAGTTGCCTTTGAGGAGAGATGCCATGGATCGTCGTGAATTTCTTCGAGCGACCGCCGCCGGATTGGCCGCGTCCACCATGGGCGGCGTGGCTCCCGCTTTTTCCGAGCCCAAACCTCGGCGCGTCGGCCTGATCGGGACCGGCTGGTACGGCAAGGCTGCGCTGCTTCGCCTGTTGCAGGTGGAGCCGGCCGAGGTCGTGGCCCTGTGCGACGTGGACAGCCGCATGCTGGCCGAGGCCGCCCAGATCGTTGCGGGCCGGCAGAAATCGAAGAAAACGCCGCGCACCTACGGCGACTACCGCAAGATGCTCCAGCGGGAAGAACTCGACATCGTGCACGTCGCAACGCCCGACCACTGGCACGCGCTGGCGATGATCGCCGCCGTCAAGGCCGGGGCCGACGTATATGTCGAGAAGCCCATCTGTCACGACGTCGTCGAGGGACAGGCCATGCTGGCGGCGGCGCGCAAGTACAAGCGCGTCGTGCAGGTCAATATGCAGCGGCGCAGCACGCCCCACCTCATCGAGGCACGGGACCGCATCATCAAAGAAGGCAAGCTTGGCAAGATCGCCTACGCCGAGATCTGCTGCTATTATCACATGCGGGCCCGGGGCAATCCGCCGGACACGACCCCGCCCGAATACCTCGACTGGGAGATGTGGACGGGACCTGCTCCGATGCGGCCCTACAACCGGATTGCCCACCCCCGCGGCTGGCGCGCCTTCATGGAATACAGCAACGGGATCGTCGGTGACATGTGCGTGCACATGCTCGATATGGTTCGCTGGATGCTCGATTTGGGCTGGCCCAAGCGCATCAGCTCCTCCGGCGGAATCCTCGTCGACAAGGACAGCAAGGCCAACATCACCGACACCCAGACCGCCACGTTCGATTTCGGCGATGTGCCCGTGATCTGGACGCACCGCACGTGGGGACACGCGGCCGATCCGGACTATCCCTGGGCGGCCTTCATCTACGGGGACAAGGGCACGCTCAAGGCCGACGTCCACAAGTACGACTTCATCCCGCGCGGCCAGGGCGAGCGGGCCCACGGCGATGCACTCTACGAGTACGACAAGTTCCCCGAGGATGAGACCGAGAAGGACCTGGAGCGTCACGTAGCCTCCGCCGTGCGGCGGCATTATAAGAACTTCCTGGCGGCGATTGATTCGCGCGGCAGACCCGTCTCGGATATCGAGGAAGGCTACATCACCGCCACGAGCTGCATCCTGGCCAATATCGCCTGTGACCTCGGTCGCACGCTGACCTGGGACCCGGATGCGGCCCGCGTCGTCGGCGACGACGAGGCCAACCGCTTGCTGCGCAGCCCATACCGCAGCCCCTGGATACATCCCGATCCCAAAACCGTCTGACCGCAGTTGCAGACAGTCCTCGCGTTGTCTCGCAGGCTTTGTGTAGCCCGCAGGCGTTTGTGAAACGCGTGAGAAGACGCCGTGCGCGCCAGACTCGGCGAAATCTTCTTGCCGTTTTGTGAAATCCCGCACAAGAACGCCGTTATTGGCCAGCGGCGGCCGTTCTTTCTTGGCCGTTATCGTGATAAATTTGTCGATTTTTTCTTGCGGCGGATTCCGATGTAAGTATAATTACGTAAGTGGAAACACGTACGTTGCTGGGCTTTTTGTCCTGGCAGCCAGGGAGTTCACGAAAGGGAGGGCGCCTGTACGGTGGTGGGGCGAGTTCCGTGGAGTTGAGGTTTTTCTCCGGCCCGGCGCGGACAACGGCACGCGGGTATCTCTGGTGATGGTGTGCGACTGGATATGACCGACCGGCGCATCATCGAGAGATGGAAGTCGCCGACCGCACACGGGTTTCCTGGCGGTTGGCATCCCAACGGTCCTGGGCAAAGAATGGATCACATCGCGGTACCGCGGGGCCTGTGCAGCAGGAGAGCATAGGCCCCGCGCCTTCGTTTTTCCTCCCAGGTGACTTCGTCGCATGGTCGCGGACCGTTACTCCGGACAGGTCCGTGACGGGATTTGTGATGATAGAGTGCGTATCGGCTGCAAAGAAGAAGTTTGCGTCGGCGGTCAGTCCGTAACGTTCTGTCGAGCTCGATCGACGAGGGCTTTGAAGACGTTGTGCTGGACTTCTTCATCGAGCGTGAGTTCGGGATGCCACTGCAGGCCGATGATCCATCCCGGGCCCGCGGCGGTGTCGGCCTCGATGGCTTCGACCACGTCTCCGGGACCGGTGGCGGCGATTCTGATCCCTTCGCCGAGCGTACCGACCGCTTGCCCGTGCAGGCTCACGACTTTGGGTAGACTCGTGACGCCGAGGATGCCCGCAAGGGCGCTGTCCGGGACCAGTTCGACCGCGTGGCCGCTCAGATCGAAGTGACGTCCCTTCACATCCGGTTCTTCGCGCAGGTTTCGCACGGTCCCGCCCAGCGCGACGTTGAGGATCTGGCACCCGCGACAGATGCCGACGATAGGTAAGCCACGTTTTTTCGCGGCGCGAATGAGGGCGATCTCGAAGTCGTCACGGAGCCGATGCACAAGCATGGTGGCGTCGGATTGGCCGCCATAGACGTTGGGGTCGATGTCACCTCCGCCGGCCAGAAGAACAGCGTCGATCCTCTCGGTTTCGAGCAGAGCCTCCACAGCCTGCGGATCGACTTCGGGGTCGCCGGCCGCATCGGGACGCAGCACGATGAGGCGCCCGCCCGCTTGCGCCATCACGCGCTGGTACGTGACGTCAGTGACGCCGATCCAGCCGATGAGGCTGTTATCCAGTGAGAAGGCGATGCGCGGCGCGTCGGCAGGCAGCCGCGTGCTTACCCATCGCGGGTAGACGAAGCGAAGCGCCGCGTAGATGCTCAGGATGATGCCGGTCAAGATGACCAGCGCTACGCCTATGCGATGGAGCCGGCGCCGCCGGCGTCTTCGCGGCCGGGCTGTGTCCTTCGAGTCCGGGGTCTCTGCGCTACTGCTCATCGTTGCCCGGACCGCCTTCGTCTGTGATGAGTTCGAGGTTCACCTTCCCGTGACGCAGGAAGACCGCCAGGGGATAGAGCACGCCCAGTGCGGCCCAGGGATCGTCGTGCGAGAGGACGTCGTAGATATTGTCCTTGTGGTCTTCCAGGAGTTGCTTAGCCGTTTTGAACCGGGCCTTGACGTCGAGATACTCTTTGACGCCGTGGAAGAGGCCCCGGATGCTCCGGCGTTTCGAACCCGTGCGGAATTCTTCCTTGGCCTGCTCCCAGGAAACCTTGAGCCCGGCCATGCGTTCGTCGTCGTCGGCGATTTCCTGCAACGTGGCGAGAAAGGCCAGGATCGGCGTCTCGGTGCGCACGTCGGTTCGGGTTTTTTCCACCGGTTCGATGTGTCCCTCCGCGGCCAGTTGAAACAGCAGCCAGGGATAGTCCCATCCGGATTCGACGGACTGGATGAGCCCGCCGAAGAAGCGCGGATTGACTTCGATCAGTCGGGGTGGCGACTGCGGTGTGCCTTCCCATCGGAAGTCCAGTTGAGCGATGCCGTGCCAGCCGAGCGATCCCAGAAGATCGCCGGCGATGCGTTCCATTTCCGGCGCCTCGACGGTCTCGCGCATGACGGTCGCGCCCCGCTCGGCCGGGAAGGCGCGCAACCCGCGGTACGTCATGGACGCGACCATCCTGCCCCGGTCGAACAGGGTCGTTACGCAGTAGTCGTCTCCGGGCACCGCTTCTTGAATGATGGGATAGTCTTTCTCCTTGAGTTTGAAATGCTCGACGAATTCAGTGAAGGTGGATTTCAGCTCGTCGAGCGTCTTGACTTTGCGTATGCCGACGCCGGAAGCGGCTTCGCGCAGTTTCACGAAGGCCGGCAGCTTCACCCGCGCCGTCGTGGCTTCGAAGTCGGCCATGTCTTTCGGTATCCACGTCGTCGGAATTGGCAGGCTGCGCTGCATGGCGTAGGCTGCCAGAGTGCCCTTGTTGTGGACTCGCTCGATATGCTCGATCCGCGGGATGGGCACGCGGATGTGCGGCTCAAAACGCTCCCGGTGGCGTGCGATCAAGTACGTTTCCTTATGGATGGGCATCAAAACGTACGGTGTCGCCTCATCCTCAGGCTTGTATTGCCGGACTACTTTCTCCAGCGCGTCGAGAAACGCTTCGGGTTCCTTCGTGGGGTTGGGGTAGCGAAATTCTTCGATGCTGTAGCGCGAGAACGAGGCGGCCGTCATGCGGTACTCGTCGCCCGTGACAACCTGGACGCCGCACCGCCCGAGGCTGCGAGTGGCGACGAGCGTTTGCCAGCCACGCGAAAATGTGATGATGGCTCGTCCGGCGGGGCCCGCCTTTTCTATATGCTCGCTCATGTCGAAAGACCTCCTTGTTCAGTGCGACTCGGCCTTAGGGCAACGCCGCCTGCGCCCTGTCGAATCAGTCGATCACTGCTTGTCGGGCCAGGGCCGGGAACCTGGCGTTCAGGGTGGCCTTGCCCGAGGGGTAGAGTTGGGCCATGCAGATGCCGACCATCTGTTCCTGCGGATCGACGAAGAAGGTTGTGTACCAGAAGCCGCCCCAGCCGAAAGTGCCGATACTGCCGATCTCGCCCGATTCGCTCAGGCTGCGCCGGACGGAGACGCCGAGGCCGAAGCCGAAACCTTCGTTCAAGTCGCCCACGTGGTCGGCGGTCATCAGCTCCACGGTCTTGCGGCTGAGCAAGCGGACGCCGTCGAGCTGGCCTCCGTTAAGCAACATCTGCGCGAAGCGTGCATAATCCGGGACCGTCGAGCACAACCCTCCGCCGCCCGAGTAATACTTCCTGGGCCCTTCGTAGGGGTAGGTCGTTGTGTAGGTCATGGCGCCGTCGCCGAGGACGTCGTCGCCCAAGTGCTTCAGCCCGCCATTGCCATCGGGTCCGTAGACGGCCGCCAGACGCGACACCTTTTTGTCGGGGAGATAGAAATACGTGTCGTTCATCCGCAAGGGCTCGAAGATGCGCTCGCGCAGGAATTCGTCGAACGACATTCCGGAGACGACCTCGACGAGCCGGCCCAGCACGTCCACGGACAGGCCGTACGTCCACGCCTCGCCCGGCTGATGCACCAGCGGAATGCGGGCGAGCTTCTTCATGTCGTCGCCCAGCAGGTCATCGTCCTGGAGCAGACCATGGGTGATGCCCGCCTCCTTGTACTTGTCGCCGACACGCTGGTCCCAGTGGTACGTCAGGCCGGACGTGTGCGTCAGGAGGTGGCGGATCGTGATCGGACGCCGGGTTGGGACGACGTCGCCCTTCTTGGCATCGTTGTCGTCCGACGGCTCCGTGACCAGGACCGTTGGATTCTTGAATTCGGGGATGAATCTGGCGATCGGGTCCTGGAGCTGGAAATGTCCCTCCTCGTAGAGCATCAGCACGGCCACGCTGGTGATGGGCTTGGACATCGAGGCGATCCGGAAGATCGTGTCCGGCTTCATCTTGATTTTCTTCTCTTTGTCTTGCATTCCCACGCATTGGAGATAGGCCGTCTTGCCCCGGCGCGCGATCAATGCCACAGCCCCGGCCAGTCGCTCCTCCTCCACATGCTTCTCCATCAGGGCGGTGATTCGGCCGAGACGCTCGGTCCCGAGCCGGACCGACCGCGGCGACGCCGAGGGAAGGCCTCGGCCAAACGTTGCCGCGCCGAGCCAGAGCAGCACAATCAGAATGCACGGAAAAGATCGCCTCGTCGTTCTCATGACGGCATACCTCCACAGGAAACCGCAAGCCAGTTTGCACAGGGCGCATTCTGCCCCGAACCCCGCGCGGACGCAAGAGCAAAGGTCTTTTCGTATCACGCGTACAGGCTATGGACGAGTGGGTATGTCGCTGCGGCCAGCGTATTCTTTCCAGAGCTTCGGGTTGGTGAGGAACTTGACGAAAACGCCGCCAATGACGGGTCGGGCGCGGAAGCCTCGGACTTTGGCGGTGCTGGTGAAGTACCAATCGCTGAACGGCACGCGGTCGGGCGATTCATTGACGAAGCGATAGAGCGGGTGAATCAGCTTCTCGAAGTCCCGGCCGCTATCGGCCAGCGTGGCGGACCAGACGAGCCAGTCGGATTTGGTGAAGTCGGCCCGGTTGTCCAGCGGCAGGCCGTATTCGTTCTGCGTCTTGAGGTAAAAGGCCACCTCTTTGCGGGCGATCTCAGGCGAGAAGAGGTCCAGGCCGAGGATCTTGTCCCAGACGAGATTATACTTCATGCTCCAGGTGCCGGGTCGATCGAAGGCGAGGCGATAATGGTCGCCGTCATCGGCCATTTCGGGCCATTGTCGGGCCATCTCCCTGGCGGCGTGCCTGTACTCGGTTGCTTTATCGCGCAGGCCGCGCATGTCGCAGAGCATGGCGTAGGCGCCGATGGCGTTGATGGCCTTGAGAGACAGATTGGTGTTGTGGGCCAGGTGCCCGGTGAAGTCGTCGGTGCAGAGCTGGTTCTCCGGATCGAGGCCCTTGTCTTTGAGGTACTGGGCCCACTGGGTGAGCAGATCCCAGTATCGCGCGGCGTACTCGGCGCTGCCGCTGGCTTTGGCGGCAGCCGCCGTCATCAACATCATATTGCCGCATTCTTCAACGGGCATCTGTCTGTCAATCCTGAGTTCGCCTGTTGTACGATCCAGGCCGTAGACCTGGCCGTTGCCTTTGGGATACTGACCAACGTCGTGAGGTGCGAAGGGAAACGGCCATGCATCCGAGGCCGCATACTCGAAGACCGGAGCGGCCATGCCGTTCAGCAGCGCCGGCGAGAACAAGGCCAGGAACGGAGAGGCCGGATAGGACACATCGACGGTGGCCATGCATCCATTCGAGAAGCACTCTTTGTGGAAGAACCAGGGCTCGGTGCCGTCGGGGGAGGCCACGATCTTGCCGCCGGCCCAGGTGTGGCGGTAGGCCAGGGCCACGAGCCGTTCGTAGGCCGGGCCGCCGAGGCGACGGGCGTCGCCCAGCAGGCCGGCGTCGAAGCCGCATCGCTTGCGGTAGATTTCATCGTAACGTTCGATGCAATGGCGCAGCATCGGTACGAATCCGCCGTGTGCCTGATAGTACCAGGGGCGGAGCTTCTGCCCCATGTACTCGATGGAGAAGATGTCGTCGTAGGCCAGGACCATGGTGCGCCGGACCGGCCTGTCGCCGACCTGCCCCAGATGCAGCGTGCAGGCGATGACGGGCCATTCTTTCTCGGCCGGTCGCGGCATGTTCGTATCGTCGGCCTGCGGGATGGCTCCCAACCGGGAAAAGCCGGTGCGCACCGCGTGAGAAGCGACCGCGATCTGACAGTCTTCGTCTGCCGGGACGCCCACGTAGAGATAGCCCCAGTCGATGCGCCGGTTGTCGCCGCTCTTTTCGAGGATCGGCTGTTCGGCCGAGCCCATCGAGATGAACTGCATCCCCGCGACAGGTTCGCGCATCCTGCGCCAGACGACCGCCTGTTTGGCGTCGTTGACGACCCACTCGCCGGAGGCGTCGAAATAGACGGTTGCCTGGTGCTCGGCGCCGTCTTTGGCCATGGCCCGGTAGGTGACAAAAGTCACCGGGCTGCTCAGCAGGCTCAGGTCCGCCGGCAGCATGGGCGTGATGAAGCTGACGCGCAGCTCGATACCGCCCGCTTCGAAGGCATAGCTCGTCATAGTCGGCTTGACCATGAGCGCGGTCTGGGTAGCCGCTTGCGGGCAGATCGATTCGGGGCCCATGAAGCGATACGTCTTGCCATCGACGCGGATCATGCCCGTCATGGCGTGGACGGCGCCGGTCCAGTGTACGGGCCAGCTCTCGTGAAGATGGTCGGAGAAGGACCAGACGCTGGTGTAGGGGTCCATCGTCACCAAAGGCACTGCCGGCGGGCGAAAATCGCCCGGCTCGCCCGCCCGGACGCCGGACAGCCAGACAAGGATGATCAAAACAGCAAGCACCGCTCGTTTACTTCTGGTTTGCAACATGCCGGTAACCTCTCTATTCGGCAAATCCAATGTTCGACTGCGCTTGTGCGAGCACCGGGGGCTATGGTAGCACGGAAGTTCGATGAAGCCAAGACGCTGGCTGCAGTAAAGACGTTTGTGTGTCGTGTTGTGGCACGTGGACTTGTTCAGGGCAGGGCACTTGTACCGGCGTTTGTGCTGTGGTAGCATTTGGCGTCGCGTCCGCGGATTGGACGGCGCGAAGTCCCGGTGCGCCGGGATTCGTGAAGCGTGAATCGTATCTCGTGAAGCGAAGATTCTGACGAGACACGCTTCACGCAGATTGGAGGCATGTTTATGAGAACGGTTCGATTCGGCATCATCGGCTGTGGGATGATGGGGCGGGAATTCGCCAGCGTCGCGGCGCGGTGGCTGCATTTGCCTGAGATGACGATCCGGCCGGAAATCGTGGCCATTTGCAATCGCACGCTCGCGGCGCCGAAGATCGAGTGGTTCAAAGAGCACGTCCCCACCATCGAGCAGGTCACCAGCGACTATCGCGAGATTCTGGCCAACCCCGACGTCGAGGCGGTCTACATCGCGGTTCCGCACAACCTGCACGAGGAGTTCTACCGGGCCGCTCTGGAGGCCGGCAAGCACCTCATCGGGGAGAAGCCGTTTGGCATCGACCGGTCCGCCAACGAAGCGATCATCGCCGCCGTTGAGAAACATCCTGAGTGTCTCGTGCGTTGTGCTTCGCAGTTCATGTTCTTCCCGGCGGTCCAGAGGATCGGCCGGATGATCGAAGCCGGTGCGTTCGGCAGGATTCTCGAAGTCAACGCCGGCTTTCTCCATTGCAGCGACCTCAATCCCGGCAAGCCGATCAACTGGAAGCGAACGCTCAAATCCAATGGCGCCTACGGCTGCATGGGCGATCTGGGTCCGCATGCCTGCACCGTGCCCCTCCGCGCCGGCTGGGTCCTGCGCAGCGTGCGGGCGGTTCTGTCCAACATCGTGCGTCAGCGGCCCGACGGCCAGGGAGGCACCGCGCCCTGCGAGACCTGGGATAACGCCACGCTGTTGTGCGAGGCCGAAGATCCGACCTCGGACGGCATTTTCCCGCTGACCCTCCGGACGCAGCGCATCTGCCCCGGCCAGAAGAACAACTGGTACATTGAAATTCTGGGAACGAAGGCTTCGGTCAAGTACAGTCTGAAAGAGGCCAATACGCTCAGGCTGCTCGAATACACCCCCGGCGCCGAACAGGCCTGGCGGCGCGTCGACATGGGCCACGAGGTGACATTTCCCTCGATCACCGCCGGCATCTCTCAGTTCGGCATGTCCGACGCCATCCTGCAAATGTGGGCGGCCTTCCTGTACGAGCTTGAGAAGGGCGACGTGCCCGCCCCGTTCGCCCGGTGCGTCACGCCGGCGGAGACCGCACTGTGGCATGAACTGTTCACGGCAGCCCTCGAATCGTGTGAAGCGGATCCCGTAGCGGAGATATATCAAAATGCAAAAATAAGGAAGTAGAGTTTTGCAAAATGGAGATTAGGCTTATATTCTTCAAGGAAATC
>CAYPZL010000148.1:0-14398 GCA_964415045.1 uncultured Pirellulales bacterium
CGGTCATGGCGAACTCGTCGACGCGCCAGTAATAGGTGGTCTCGGGCTGCAACGGCCCGTATAACTGCGGCGATGCCGGGGCGATCGTCGCGCTGGCGGTCATCCAGCCGACCATCATGTTGTCCACTTCCTCATAGCTCTCGCCGAAGAAGACGGTGTGGAACAGGGTGCCCATACCGGCTTCCCAGGTCAGATCCGGATCGAGCAGGACATAGGGAACGCCGTCTGCGGGCGAGGGATTGTACGCGATCACCGGCTGGATCGAGAAGCTCCAGACATTGCCTTTCCAGGGACTGTTGGGCTCGGTGTCGTTGACCTCGTCCACGCGCCAGTAGTAGGTCTGACCGGGGACGAGAGGTTCCGGATACGGATCGCCTGCTACGCCGACCCGCACCTTCTCGGTCGAGAGGGTGCCGAGGAATACATTCGGATCGTCCCGTGTGGCCGCCTCGACGGCCTCGAAGCTCTCGCCGAAATAGACGTCGTGAACGGAAGCAAACGCTCCCGCGCGCCACTCCAGCATAGCGGTGGTCTGCGAAATCATGGACCCGTTTTTCGGTTTGGGGCCCCCGGCGCGAGGTTGCACGCCCAACCCGATCACTTCGTTCACCCAGTTGCCGATAAACTCGGCACAGGTCAAACCTCTGTCGTCGATCCAGTTGCCACTGGAAGCCTGGTTGATAGCAACGAAGTAACCTTCCGTCTCTGTGTTGCGAAGGACAACCGGATCGGCATGCGTACCGGCCGCATTCTGTGCGAAAGCCGCTGCCACTTCCCACGGGGCTTGAACGGCGCTGAGGACAACGGGGCGATCCGACGTGACCGCGTTGAGGCTCGGCAAATACTCCTGGCCCTCCGGTGTCACCTCCATCTGTCCTTGTCCGCCGCCTGCGATCGGGCCGGAAAGGTCAAGGATGTTCTGGGCACCACCCGCTCCATTGTCCGTTCCCCGCGAGCCGCCTTCATACGTGCAATAGGCAAACCAGTCGCCGACATTGATAATCATATTGCCGTTGTCGAGCCACTCCTCGGCGCGAGAACCGTCCGGTTCCAGGTTCGGATTGGGGTAGAGGACGCTCGGCGTGCAGCCGTTGAGCCAGATGATATCCAGTTCACCGTCGTCCGTATTGTCATCCACCCAGGCGCCGAAGTCATCGAGCTGGGTGTCATCGAATTGCTGGATATCCTGGAACAGGTGTCCCGTCTCGGAAATGATCGTCTCAACATCGTCGAACTGGGTCGCATCATACCAGCCGTCGGTGTTCCATTGACCGACGTAGAACGCAATGTCAGCCGCCATAGCCGTCGTGCTGCACGCTAGCGCGACGATGAATACCAACCTTACCTTCTTCATCTTCTATTCTCCCAACTTCAATTCAACACTGACACGAAATTTCGCTCCGGCCACACACCGGAGCAACCGATACCGATTCTTTCGCTTCGCTTTTGATTCACGCGATCCGCATCTGTACGGACCCTCCCCTACGACATGACATAACCTCCTTTCCGCAGAAAACCAGCCCCACGTTGTTAGAAATGGACAGAATACTCCCGGAATGCAGTAGAGATATGCACCCTGTTCCCCCGCTCACCCTGTGTCCGCAACAAGACCCCACACCCGGGCCTCCGACTCAGACCTGTTACGCGGCTCGAAGAAGCGTACCCACCGGCGGGTAGCTCAGCCTTGTTGTATCGACCAACCAAATCCTCGTGTTAAGTCATTTATACCAGATTGCATGGGCACATGCAACCCGATTTTCGGACGTTTCCGCCGGAGCACACCCCCGGACACCGGTACCATAAGTCCCTTCCTGCGAAGGACTTACCTGAAAAGCCCAAACCACTGTTCTCGCGTGGGCGATCCCGGCCACATCACTGCTGCGAGCGTCGGCTCAAATACCGCTCGATGAGCCTCCGCGTGGAGGCAAACGCCAGCCGGTCCAGCTCGATCTCTTCGGGCCGCCGGAAGACCACGGCCGCGACCTCGCCCGCGGCCGCCCGCGCCCGCGAGATATCCGCCACGGCGCACACAAAGCCCAGATCCACCGTTGCATACTGCACGCCGCCGTACCCATAAACATTCGGCTCCGAATGCAGATACCGCAGTGACGTGACTTCCAGGTCCAGCTCCTCCGCGATCTCCCGCCGCAACGCCGCCTCCGCCGATTCCCCCGGATCGGCGAACCCGCCCGGCAGGTCCCACAACCCCCTGCCCGGCTCGCGGGCCCGCTCGACCAGCAACAGCCGGCCTTGCTCGTCGAAGATCAGGCCCGCCACCGCCGCCGCCGCGTTTAGAAACAGCTCGAACCCGCACGCCTGGCACCGCACCAGCTTCGAGCCCACGAACGTCAACGCCGCCGCCCCGCACTTGGGACAATAGCGAAAAACCTGTCCCCGCCAGTCATCAAGTCCCATATTCGACCCTCACGAGGAAAAGACAATCGATTATTCCCGCCACTGCGTAGGGTGTGCCGTGCACACCAATCCCTTCCCTGCCAAGGCCCAAACCGCGTTGTCTGACGCAAAGGCGTAGGGACGCAGAGGGTTTCAAAGTTTCTTTCAAGGCGTTCTCCCATCGTTCCCTGCGCCTCTGCGTCTCTGGGTGATACCCATTTCATCCAATCGCTTATCAACCCCGCGTCGCCTCCTCGACAATTCTGATTTCGTCGTCGGTCAAACCGTTGCTGCCGGACCGATACCTTCGAAGGTGACCTGGCGCAATGTCTCTTGTCCGCCGAAGCGACGAACCGCGTCCAAAATCTCCAACGCGGCCAGGCGGCCCTCACTGTCGTAATCGGCCGCGATCCCCTCGGCCAAATGCTCCGTCGTCACCGTCGCCTCACGGAACACAATCCGCAGCGCATCAACCTCTGAATCATGCGTGATCTTCATGAGCCCCCTCCCGTTTACGCCGTCCTGCTCTTGCTGGCTTTCTTGAACAGGCGCCCGAACGGGCCTTCATCCACACGCCGGCGCATGTAGGCGACGAACTCCTCCCGGCTCATGTCCTTGATCTCCGCGTAGATCTTCTCCTGGATCCGCCGCTTCATCTCCACGCAGTCAAACGCTTTCTTCCGTTTCATCAGCGACTCTCCAGCATCCCCACAACGTCCGCCGGGGCCGTTACAAGTGACGATATGCCTCGCGCCGGTGACGGATGTAGTACACGATTACCTTCCCGCCGTCCTTATCGATGCCGTATACCATCCGGTAGTCGCCGATGCGAACGCGATACAACTGCTCTGCCCCAACCAGCTTGGACGTTCCCCGCGGACGCGGGTCCTGTTGCAGGACCTCGACCTGCTTGACGACCCGGGCCACCACCGACTGCGGCAGGGCCCGCAGGTCCTTCTCGACCGAGGGCTTGAAGACGACCTTATAAGACGCCATCTTTCTTCAGTCTGCGCTTCATCTCATCGACGCTGATCGGTCCTTCGTCGCGCCGTTCCGCCACGACCGCCAGGTCATGCAGGTCCTCGATCAACTGTCGATAGCGCTTCAGGGAGAGAATGACAGCGGTCTTCTTACCGTCAGCGTCAACCACAAATTGCTCTTGGGCGCCCATCGCCAGCGTACTCCTTCTCTAAGACTACCATTGCAGTATCAGTATACCGTTGGCACAACCCCGTGTCCACTACGAAGCCCATCCGGCGCAGTTGCCTTCACCGCGTCGCCTCCTCGACGATTTTGATCTCGTCGTCCGTCAGGCCGTAGAGCTCGTAAACGAGCTGGTCGATCTGCCTGTCCGTCGCGTCGATCTGACGCTGAAGGGCAGCCCTCTCACCCGGCGTCCTCGTCGATGCCAA
Organism: uncultured Pirellulales bacterium; assembly: GCA_964415045.1. Classification (GTDB taxonomy): domain Bacteria; phylum Planctomycetota; class Phycisphaerae; order Sedimentisphaerales; family Anaerobacaceae; genus CAYPZL01. Next base: position 3,807 of record CAYPZL010000148.1, read on the forward strand.
CGCCTTGTGCAGTTGAAGCATCCCTTCCACCGACTCGACCACTTCGTCGTGAAAGACCTTTTCGACATTGACTTCCAGGTCGAGGGTCTTGACTGGCAATTGGGACAGGAACTGCTTGTTCGCCGAGAGCCACCCGCCACGAAATGGCGCACTTACAAACGGGAACAACCAGCGAAGCAGCCTTGAATTGAGCAGCCCAAGCAAATACCGCAAGTCAAGCGCGCCGAATTTCTCTTTGGGCGCGAGGCCGCCAACATCCACGTTGTCGAGGAAATGGTCCGCAGTGATATCTATCGACGCGTACAATTGCTCCAGCAAACGGGGGACACACAGCTTGAGAATTCTCTGGCGTGTCATGTTCTTCAGATAGATGTATCCATGCCATTTCGGCCCCTTCATTCGGCCCTTTTCGCGGCTCTCAAGTCGTTTTCTGTTTTCGGCGAGATACGTGCCAGTGAGAGGGTAAGTATTCATGATTGTGGAGAAGGCTATGAGCCGCGCTGTAGTATCGGTTACCTCGTACGGAAACAGAACATACTGTCTTTCAGGTAACGGCGCATACCGGTTGACATCCGTCCCACTTATGATGGGGGACAAAAGAGCTTTTTCCAGACGGACCGTTCTGCCGGCAGCCCTACTTCTCAAGCAAAGGACTTCTCCTTCATCAGCTATCAAATCCATGATGAAGACATCATCGGCACTCGTTTGCAGGCCAACAAAAACATCTACTATGTCTCCCAGCTTAGCGCTGCATGCCTGCAACTTCCGGAAGAGATCACTGCCAGGCCCAACGATGAAGTTCCATTCAGTATCTGTGACTTCCGCCTCGGATATATTGCCCGTGCAGCATGACTGGGTGGTCTGCCAATCTGTGAGATCTGAGACTCTGGCTACCTTACACTCTTCTCTGCTCTGCTTGTCCAGGAAGAGCATGCATGTGTAGGTCGTTGCACCTGCAAAGACCTGCTGGTCACCAAAGTGAACGACGTGCGACAGGTGCCTACCTTCGGCTATCAGTTTGCGCAGGGGCTGACCATATTGAGCATTGAAGAACTTATGAGGAAGGATATACGCCATTTTGCCCGTGGCGTTGAGCAGATTCAGGGCCTGTTCGACGAAAACAACATAGATGTCATAATTGCCCTTGGCGGCTGCGCGATAGTGTTTTGTGAAATATGGGATTGATTCGGGCTGACTATGTTTGAGGGTCTGGATACGAATGTACGGCGGGTTTCCGATGACGGCGTCGAAACCGCCGTCTTTGAAGATGTGGGGGAATTCGGCTTTCCAGTCGAAGGCGTTGATGCGGAGTCGTTCGTCTTCGTCGAACATGGCTAATTGCTGGCCTTCGTAGAAATCGGGTCCGATGAGGGAGTTGCCGCACTTGATGTTGTCGGCCAAGTCGGGCAGGGCCCGTTCGTTGTGGAAGAGGACGAGATTCTTCTCGCCTTCCAGGACGCGCAGGAGCAGCGAAAGCTTGGTGACCTCGACGGCCTGAGGGTCGATATCGACGCCGTAAATGTGGTCGAGCAGGATGCGCTTGCGCTCGGCGGTGGTGAGTTTCCAGGAACCGTCGGCGGCGCAGGCGACGGGAGGCTCTTCGAACTTCGCCCAAGTCTCGGGATCGTTGCTGGTATAGTAATCGCGGTACCAGTCGAGCAGCGTCTGGTAGGCGCCGAGGAGGAAGGAGCCCGAGCCACAGGCCGGATCGAGGACGCGCAGCGGACGATCCATAACGGGCGCTCTCAAACGCTTCCTGCCCCGTCCCCGGCTGACCTTCGTGACTTCAACACGGCGCTCTTCGAGCAGCTTACCGACGGTGTGCTCGACGATGTAATCGACGATATAGGAAGGCGTGTAATAAACGCCTCCGGCCTTTTTGACCTCGGGTTTGTCGTCGACCCTGGCGCGATGGCCCGGCGTGAGCGTGATGACCTTGCCCAGGAATTGCTCGTAGACGTGGCCGAGGATCTCGGCGGGCAGAACAGAGAACTCGTACGGGCTGTCGGGATAGTACAGCGAACGGAGGATGTCCTTGAGGGGCTTGTCGTCGATGATCAGCTCCGGCGTCAACTCGTCCGGGCCTTCGGTGCGTCCCTTCTCGTGCATGAAGTGGAACAGGCCCGAGTTATAGCGGTCGTCCGCCCGACGGAACAAGGCGACGAGGCGCTGATAAACGTCGAGGCCGTTGGTCAGGCCCTGTAGCTGCTTGTAGGGCTCGATCCCCCGGTCCTCGCAGATGCGCAGGAAGATGATGCGGTCGATCGTCCGCTGGACCGCGAAGTTGAGCTCGCGGTTGCTCAGGTCGATGTTGCGCAGAGCGATGTTGCGCGCGAGCGTGTCGCGCCACTGCTCGATCTCACCGAGAAACGCGGCATCGACCTCGGCGGTCCCACGTTTGCGTTTGGCGCTCTGGGCGTATTTGTCGAAGGAACCCTTGAGCACGGCTTCGCGCGAGAACCTGGAGGCGATTTCGTCCCAGCGCTCGGCATACTCGTCGTACGTGAGGTATATGATGCGGGCCGTGGAGGGCTTGTCCATCTTGTGGGGGCGTATGCGGCAGTCGTAGACGGCGAACTCCTCGAAATCCGTCAGGATCGAAAGCGGCAGCTTGGCCGACCACGCGTAGCGGCGCAGTTGATAGGCCGCACTGGGATCGCCTCTGATGTTGACGGAAGGTTTCTTGGCCTCCAGGAAAAACTTCCGCGTGCCCCCGATGCGAAAGCAGTAGTCCGGGGCCTTGGTCGCCTGCCCGATGCGAATGGCGTCTTCGTGGATCACGTCCTTGTACGCCTCGGCGTAGCCCTTCTCGTTGTCTACGTCCCAGCCCAACCCCTTGAAGAACGGGTCGATGAATTCACGGCGAAGCTGAGTCTCGTTGTAAGGCCCCTGAAGGTAGGCCTCTTTGTTGCGATCGAAGGTCTCGACCAATCTCGCGACTGCCGCTGGTAATGTCATTTCGTGCCAATCCTGTTCTCGTCCTCACCCCGTTGACGATATGTACGTTTCCTATCGCATATTATCGGCAGAAAACGCGGATTTGTAAAGCAAAACCGCACCCGCGCCGACATCGGGGCGAAAGTCCCGGGACAAAATCCCGGGGACGTCATACCTGTTTCTTTCTTCGTTATGCGAAAGAGTCCGCATGGCCTTCAACATCCGCGTTCATCTGTGGTTCCATATGCGTGAAGCGTCGTTCGTGAAGCGTGAAGCTGCGGTGAAAAGGCGCGGTGAGCGTGTCAAACGAACCCAATTTGCAGCCGGGGCGGATTCACCACGGTGGCACCGAGAACACCGATATCGACGTAACTCTCTTTACAAAAAAGAGTTATGCCTTATGCTCTGTATCCTCTGTGGCTCTGTGGTAGAACGCCGGGCCGGCGTCTCAAAAGCGACGGACTCTACCGCATTACCCAGTTCTGGTCTTCGTAAGCTACTTCTACAGAAGACCTTAGAGCCGGATCGCCGCGGAGCTTGTAGTCCACGGCCAGGGTCTTGCGTAGGAAAACGAAGACCGGCAGGCCGAGATCGTCCCGCGCGACGGGGTGCTTCACCGCCGCGGTCTCGTTGCTCAGTCCGGTTATAAATACTGTGAAACCAGTGGCTTGCGGATCGAAGTCGCGCCAGATCACGGCGATGTCTTTGGCGTTGTCTTCGCCCTGGAGCAGGCGGTTTCCCACGCCCTCCAGCGGCTCTAAGAACGGATAGGCCGCGGCGTGGCGCTGCTTGATCTGGTCGAAAACCACCGGCGGCACGCCCGTGCCGGCTGGCAGGATCTGGAACGTATCCGTCATCAGCTCGCAGCGCGGGTAAAACTCCACGTCCTGGCCCGTGCGGTTCGTAATCGTCAAAATCGTGTACCAGAACCGGCTCGGCCCGTTCTCGCCCCAGGGCAGCACGAGCTGCTGCGGGTGCTCGTATCGCACCTGAACCGTCCACTGCCCCGGCTTCTGCACCACGGCCGGCTCCGGCGCCGCCACGCACAGCCCTGCCAGAATCGCCGCCAGTATTGTCCCATAAAAAAGACGTTTCTTCATCGAATGTCCCCTCTCCAGAGAACACGCTGGACCCTGTGATACTCTAAATTCTACGGTTAGCTTATTTTACAGGAAAACGGCCGCCAAGCCAAGAAGATTTTACCCTGAAGTACACTTCGGATAAGCTATGGGTCCAAAAACATCAAATCCCATACGGCATTACGGAGAACGAAAAATGGCTGAAAGAGACAAGACAACCGCGCGGGGCGTAACGCGTCGAAGCTTTGTTGCGGGCACGGGAGCCGCCCTTTCGCTGGCAATCGTCGCGCCGCGCGTCGTCGCGGGAACCTCGGCGAACGGTCGCATCAAGGCCGGCGTGATCGGGTTAGGCGGCCGGGGTCGCATGATCGCCGGCATGCTGCAAAAGCACGGCGGCTACGAGATCACCGCCGTAGCGGATTACTTCCCCCAGGTCGCCGACGCCGCCGGGGAGCAGTTCAAGGTTGCGAAGGCGCGGCGTTTCTCCGGCCTGTCGGGCTACAGAAAGCTCATCGCCGCCGACGTCGAGGCGGTCTTCATGGAGACGCCGCCCTACTGCTTCCCCGAGCACGTCGAAGCCGCCGTCGCGGCCGGCCGGCACGTCTATATCGCCAAGCCGCTGGGTTGCGACGTCCCGGGGTGCCTGCGCATTCGCGACGCCGCACGCAGCACACAGAAGAATAAACAGGTCTTCTTATGCGATTTTCAGACGCGGACTGATCCGTTCTTTATCGAAGGGATCAAGCGCGTCCACGAAGGCGCGATCGGCGAAGTCGGCCTGATCAGCTCCGAGTACAACGACGAGAGCTTCGCCGACCCGCCGCTGACGGCGACCGTCGAGAGCCGCCTGCAACATCTGATCTGGGTCAACGACGAGACCCTCGGCGGCAGCTACCTCGTCAACGCGGGCATTCACGCCGTCGACGTCGCGCTGTGGGTCGCGGGCGCGATGCCCGTCAGCGCCACGGGTGCCTCGCGCATCGTCCGCGCCGACCCGCACGGTGACTCGCACGACGTCTTCTCGATCACCTACGAATTCGCGAACGGGACGATCCTGAATCATCGGGGCGAGCATCTCAAGAACCGCTCCGGGTTCCGCTGCGACTGCCTCGCCCAGGGACAAGACGGCTACCTCGAATCCGGCTACACCTCCCGCGTCCGCATCCTCGGCAACCGCACCGGCTACCGCGGCGGCGACGTCGTCGACCTCTACCCGCGCGGCGCCGAGCGCAACATCGACACGTTCCACCAATGCGTCACGCAGGGCAACTACACCAACTCCACCGTCGAGCCCAGCATCAACGCCACCTTAGCCACCATCTTAGGCCGTGAAGCCGGTCGCCGCCGAACCAAGCTCACCCTCGACGAAGTCATCAAAGAAAACCGCCGCCTCGAACCCAACCTGACCGGCCTGAAAGCTTGATGGAGGAATGCCACTGTGGCGCATGCGACAAGACCGTCTTTACTCGTCCTGCTGGCTACACTCGCGCCGCTTGCGCGGGGTCAACAGGTTTCGCCTCAAACGCGAGCCGAACGGACCGACTACAAAGAGACGTCACTGTATAAGGACGTGATCGGATTCGTCGAGACCCTGAAAGCCCGGGGGGCGCCGCTTTCCATGGAATACATCGGCACGAGTCCGTCGGGGCGGAAGATTCCGATGGTCGTTGCCGCCCGCCCTCTCCCGGCCGATCGTGCGGAGGCCCACCGGCTGAATCGGCCCATCGTGTGCATCCAGGCCAACATTCACGCCGGAGAGGTCGAGGGCAAGGAAGCGGTGCTGATGTTGCTTCGGGACCTTTCGGCGGCACCGCAAGGCGGCGGCCTGCTCGAGAAGCTCGTTCTGATCGTCCTGCCGATCTACAACATCGACGGCAATGAGAAGCTGGGGCCGCAGAGCCGCAATCGCCGGCATCAACTGGGCCCGGAACAGGTGGGCATGCGCTATAACGGGCAGGGGCTGGACCTCAACCGCGACTACGTCAAGCTCGAAGCGCCGGAGACCCGCGCCGTCGCCGAGCACATCTTCACCACCTGGGACCCGGATGTCTTCGTTGACCTTCACGCCACCAACGGGACCCTGCACGGGTATCAACTAACCTACTCCCCGCCTCTGCATCCCGATACGGTTGGGTGCGTCCAGGCGTACGCACGGGATGAGCTGCTGATCGAAGTTCGGCAGGCGATGCACGCGCGCTACGGCCTGCACATCTTCGACTACGGGAACACGCCGCGATGGGACTTTGCCGATAAGCCGTTTGGCTGGTACGCCAGCGCCCCCCTGCCGCGGTATAGCACCAACTACGTGGGTTTGCGAAACCGGATCAGCGTCCTGTCGGAGGCGATGAGTCATCTGCCCTTCGAGGATCGCGTCGGCGCGACGTATCGATTCATCCGGCTGATCCTGGAGAAGATCGCCCGAGATTCCGCCCGCGTCGTCGAGTTGACCCGCCGGGCCGACCTTCAAGTGACAACCTGGGGAGCGGAGCCGCAGAAGGCCCCCGAATTGGGCGTCCGGTTCGAGTTCGCCTCGCGCGGGCGAGAGAAGGTCCTGCTGGATCGAAGCGAGACGCCCGAGATGCGCGACAAGCGCCCGAAGAACAGGCCGCCGGGACCGCCCGAGGACGTCGTGGAATTCGAGACCCAGATCTTCGACCGCTTCAAGGCGACCCGGACGAGGCGGTTTCCGTCGGCGTATCTGTTCACCGAAAATGTCCCGCCAGTGGTCGAACTCCTGGCCAGACACGGCATCGTCGTCGAACGTACACGTTCGACCTGGCGAGGACCGGCAGAGTCCTTCAAAATCACTGCGATCGACAGGGCCGAGCGGACCTATCAGGGACACAAACTTCTCCGGCTCGAAGGAACCTTCGTTTCGCAAGAGGTCACGATCCCGCCCGGCAGTTGCATCGTACGAACGGCACAACCGCTCGGCATCCTGGCCTTCCAACTGCTCGAACCGGAAAGCCTCGACGGCGTAGCGGCCTGGAACCTCCTCGACGCCCACCTGCAACTCGGTCGTCCGTACCCAATCGTCAAATGCCACCAAAAAATCCCGGTCCCCACCGAGAACTGGCAGTAGGTGACAATGGAGCGCAACAGCAAGCAACCACGCTGAAAGCACAACGGCGTGAACGCCACCTAACCGCCCGGAAAGAACGAACCGGGAACCGTTCAGACACGCACATACCAAGACACCGTACGGCCGCGCGACTTGTGCTGCCTCGTGGGCTTGATTCGAACCGGCGTTGACGGTCCCATATGTCTGCGAGGCAGCGCGTGCGCGATGGCAGGGCTCACTTCGGAGGTTCAGAGTATTTGTCCAACCATGCGAGCACGTCTTTTTGGATTTGCCAGCCAAAGAGTCCCAGCATGCTGTGCCCGCCATCGTAGACCTTCAGTTCCTTGTCGCTCTCGGGGGTACCCAACAATTCGAACATCGGCCGGACCGAGGTCTCCAGGGGGAAAACCCCATCACCTATGCCGTTGACCATGAGGACAGGGATCTTGACCCGGGGGGCGTAGAGGCAGGCATATATCGCGCGATATTGCCTCGGAGTGCCGAATCCTCCGGCGACGATGACAGCCGCCTGAATGCGGTCTTCGACCGCGAGCACGATGGGCGCGACATACCCGCCCCAACTGTACCCGTAGTATATCAGCTTGTCCGTATCGATGTCGCCCTGTGTCCGAGCGCGTTTCTCCAGGTAGTCGATGGACCGACGGACGTCCTTCACCAGGCACTTGTGCCACTCCAAATCCCCCTCCGGATCATCCCGCCACCAACCAGCGGGCTTGTCGGCGAAACGCCGCTCATACGTTCCTTTGTAAACGGGGTAGAGTACGGCCCGCCCCGCTTTGATGACGAAATCGATCGGGGCGAAATCTCTCAACGTTTCGCTGGAGTCCATCTGCTGCGCCCCGGTGCCGGGAAAGTAGAGCACTGGCTGATAGGGTGGTTGGGCGCCTTTCGGCAGGAACAGGTACGCGGTAATGCGCTCCCCGCCATACACCGCGTCGAATTCGATTCTCTCCTTGTGCCAATGGCGAGAGCCATCTTCGACCGCTACGTTCGAATCATTCAGTTCCATGGGAGCGTACCCGTAGATCGCCTCCTTGTAGACGGCAGACTCCTCATCGGACAACGGTCGCTCACCGGCATAGTCTATCACTTCGCGCATAGGCACAGGATCGACCCACCGTGGTTCAAGAGACTTCAGCCCACCCCGATACCGGGCACAGCGGAATCCCACAGTGACGTCGCGGCTGATGGGCGGCCGGCCATCCTGGTGCGTGTGGATGAAGGCGTAGTCTGGATCGGTCCAGGCACCGCCGCAAACATGGCGGAGAGTGCCTGCCTCGTCCGTGGCATTCCAGCACCATTCCCTGACATTCCCTGCGGCGTCGTAGAGTCCGGACCGGCCTGTACCTTTGTGTTGACCCACGGGGGCTGGACCCTCTTTGAACGCGATATTACTGTAGGGGATGATCGCGGAGAACATCGAGGGATCTGCCGCCCATTCCCAGAAACGGAGCACGGGCAGGTCTTTGCCGGCCCACTGCGCATAGGCGGCCGCCTCATACCAACTGACTCCGCTGACGGGGTAGTTGTCCTGGCCGTCTGGAAATGTCCCCCACTCCCACGTCGCGGGTCCCGGCCTTCCGGTCTTGTCGACGAAGCGCGGCATCGCCTCCGACCAGGATAGCTCGTTGCCGTCCTCGATGAACGTGTGCGTCCATAGCTCCTGTCGGCGATAGCCTCCGTCGTCCACAAACTCCTGGAACTGCTCGTTCGTGACCTCATACTTATCGATCCAGTACATCCTGTTGGCACTTCCCATGGGCACCATGCCGGGGTTGCGGTCCTCGGGCTCCAGCAGGATCGTCAGAGTATCCTTCGTGGTCGGATAGACCGCCGTCACGCATTCCCTGCTCTCGAATCCCTCCTTCTCGACCTCCCAGCGGAAGATCCCCAGCGGATGCCTGATCTTCTCCAGAGGGGTGGTTCCGAGATACTCGCCCTTGTTCTCAAAATCCGTATGGTCTGTGTAATAGACGCGTGCGCCGGCCGGTTCGCTGATGATGGAATAGTCTCGGCAGATCTGAGGCCACAGGTCGCGGAGCACGGGATCCTCCGGAATGTATCGTTCCGCCTTCTGTGCGAGGACAAATGCCTGCTGGTATTCCTCCCGCTCGATCATTTCCATGATCCGCGGCAGCGCTTCGAGCCGGGCCCATCTGGTTTTGACGCCGCGATTGATGAGATGCCCTATTGCAGCGACAAGCACCAATACGATGAATACGGTGCCGGCGGCAATCCGGGGTCTTCGCAGCAGCACTATACTACTAACCTCAAACATCGTTAAGTTTTTGACAAAGATTCGACGTAAATCAATGTAACCTCCTGTCGTTGCAGTAGTTACGATAAGGCTTAGAAACGGAGTTTTTGGTTGCGGCCGAGCGCAGCGAGGCCGCGCTGGGAGGGCTCCCAAATCCAGGGCTTTCGGAATTGGACCGAGAAGGACCGCCCGGCACCTGCGCAGGTCCTGGTTCAACTCGGACGTTGACTGATAGCGCTGCTCCGGGTTTTTCTGCAGGCACCGGCCGATGATGCGGCATACGCCGGGCGATGCCTCGGGCGGCATCGCCTGCCAGTCGGGATCCGTCTTGAGAATCGAGGCCAATGCCTCAGAGGCGGTGTCGCCGGGAAACGCGCACCGGCCCGTGAGCATCTCGTACAGAACGCAGCCGAATGACCAGATGTCGGTGCGGTGGTCCGCCGGCTCGCCCCGGGCCTGCTCGGGGCTCATATAGCCGGGGGTGCCAATGATATGGCCCGGTTCGGTAATCGTGGCCAGAGCGGGAGCAGCGGCACCGACCATCTTGGCAATGCCGAAATCCAGCACCTTCGTCTTTCCCTCCGGCGTAATCCTTATATTATCCGGCTTGAGATCGCGGTGGATCACGCCTTTGGCGTGGGCGGCCTCCAACGCCTCGGCGATCTCCAGTGCAATCGCCAGAGCGTCGCGCAGCGCGATCCCGCCGCGGGCGATTCGTTGCCCCAGTGTCTCGCCGGGAACGTACTCCAGCACAAGGTAAGGTTGTCCCTCGGTTCCTTCGAGTTCCTCATGTATCGTGGCGATGTTCGGATGGTTCAACGAGGCCAACAATTTGGCCTCGCGCTGGAACCGGGCCCGGGTCTTGACATCGTTGGCGAATTGCGGAGGCAGGCTCTTGATCGCTACCTCGCGATTCAACTTCGTGTCTCTGGCCAGATACACGATACCGGCGCCTCCGTGCCCCAACTCCCGCTCGATGCGAAACGGGCCGATCCTGCTGCCGGGCGCTTTCACGGAAGGTTCGAAGCGGGCGGTGGGAGGTTGCCGGTCCTCACCGGGAGAGTGGCTGCTGTGGCCAACCGTGTCGCTCATCGGGCTTCCTCGCTACATTGGTATTTTCGCGGCGTACACGCAAACGACTGTAGGACTGTGAACCCATATGCAAGCTAACACAGAGCGTGCTAATTACTCAAGTTGACTGATTTTTGTATTGGTTTTCATGCGGCCACCAGGAGTC
>CAYPZL010000149.1:0-14366 GCA_964415045.1 uncultured Pirellulales bacterium
TCGGGCAAACAGGCCGAATCCCTTGAATTGGCACACCATTCTACGCGAGCACCCCGTCTTCAAGGAAATCAAACCAACGATTTCCTTGAAGAATATAAGCCTAATCTCCATTTTGCAAAACTCTACTTGATAATTGGTTGTTTCTCCGTTCACGGCCAATCCGACTGCCTCTGAGCAGATCGGGGGCAGGCATTTACCGCAGAGCCCGGCGGTACGGCTCCGGCGCGGAACGGGGGCTCCGGCGGGCGCGGGCGAGCCTTGCGCGTCGGGGGAGCCGCGGTAGCTATTTGATTTGGAGGGATTATTGGCCCGGTCTCGGGCTGGCGAGGGGGCCGGAGAGTTGGCGGCGGAGCCACCCCGGGCGGTCTGTGGTGATGCCGGCGACGCCGAGCCTGGCGAGGCGCCGGGCCTCGGCCGGGTCGTTGACGGTCCAGACGTAGAGGCCCAGGCCGGCCTCGTGCACGCGCGACGCGAACTCCTCTGTGACGCCGGCATAGTGGACGTTGAGCCCGTCGAGCCCGCTGGAGGCGACGTCCTCGACCAGGGCCGGGTCGTGCGGAATCCAGGCCTCGGTCTCTTTGTCCTTCTTCGTGCCGACGAGCCAGTAGGCGGGGACATCGGGCATGAGGCGCTTGGCCGCGGTGATGGTCTCGAAGTCGAATGCGATGATGACGATTTGCTCGCGCTTGCCGCTGGCTTCGATCGCGTTTTCCAGGGGCGAGAGGACCTCGGGTCCGCACTTGATCTCGACGAAGAGGCGCCGGCCCTTCGGGACCGTCTCGATGATCTCTTCGAGGAAGGGAATGCGCTGGCCGGCGAAGGCCTCGCCCTTGAAGCTGCCGACGTCGAGCCGGCGCAGGCGCTCGGCCGGCGTGTTGGCGACCTCCAGCTCCTCGCCTCCGGTGCGTTTCGTGGTCTTGTCGTGAATCACGACGATCCGCTTGTCCTGCGAGAGGTAGACGTCGACCTCGACGGCGTCGGCGTCTTTGGCCCAGGCCAGCTCGGCCGAGGCCACCGTGTTCTCCGGCGCCAGATGCGATGCGCCGCGGTGCGCGACGATCTCCATTTGCGACGTGCAGCCGGCGATTCCGATTACGGCACAGGCCAACAAGACGAGCCATTTGTGTATTCTCATTTGAACCCTTTCCGAATGAGACGGTTGCTGCGAACCCAAAACGAAAGGGGCCATCTTAGCCGATATCGCCGCCGGTGTCCACGCCCGCCCGGCGTCGGCGTGACGTCGCGGGCTCGGCCTTGCAAAAACGGCCCACGCAACAGATAATAAATATCGAGAACGTATACGGGCCCGGGGCCCGGCCGGAGAACCGGATATGCTGGAACTGCTGATACGAACGGAAACGCTTTTCGTGGGCCTGACGCCCGTGAAGCTGATGGCTATCGGTATGCCCGCGTTGGTGGTGGGGCTGATCTTCTGGCTGGGCGGGGTTCGTTACAGTACGCCGATTACGGGATTGCTCGGCGCGGTTGTGGGCGCTGCGGCCGGGTTGCTGGTGGGCCAGTGGCTGACGCTGCACCTCCTGCTGAGCATGGTCGTTGGTGCGGCGGTGCTGGCGACGGTCTCGGTTCTGCTGCGCAACATCTTGATCCTGGTGCTGGCCGTGCTGGTGGTGGCGGCTGCGGCCGGCGGAGGCTATATGGTCGTCCTGCTCGACAGGGTCGCCCCGACCGAGCAGGCGCAGGAGCGGACCTCAGGCGAGGCTCCCGCCGGCGCCCAGTCGTTCAGTCAGATGGAACCGGCGGCGCGGCTGGATTACGTGGACCGGATGGCCCGCCAGCAGGAGGATTTCTCCGAGCGGGTCCGCGCCATCGGCACCGACACATTCGAGGTGGTCCAACCGCATTTGTGGAAGCTCATCCTGGCCGCGCTGGCCGGGGCGGCGGTCTCGATCTTCCTGGTCTGGTTCGTCAAGAACGCCCTGATCGCGCTGGCGTACAGCGTCGTCGGGACGGGCGCGCTCGTCGTCGGCGCCCAGACCGTGCTGCTGGCGGCCAACGTCCGCGCCGCCTCGGCGCTGCCGGCCAACCCCTGGCTGCTGCCCGGTACTTGCGGCGGGATGGTCGCCTTCGGCTGGATCATCCAGATCCTCGCCACTCGAAAGCCCAAGGAAAAGCGGGAAAAAGGACGCAAGGACGTCGAAGCGGATGAATGAGACCGGCGCCGCGTTGTGGGTGGTGTCGGGAAAAAGTAACGAGGGTCTCATCATGGACCAAGCGAGTCGCAGCGGGGATCGCGTCCGTGCGTTCACCCTCATTGAGCTGCTGGTCGTCATTGCCGTCATTGCAGTGTTGATGAGCATTCTGATGCCCGCCCTGCGCATGGCCAAGGAGCAATCGAAGCGAGCGGTGTGTGCGAGCAATCTCAGGGGCTTCGCCATGGCGGTGTTCACCTATGCCGCCGACCATGATGAGAAGATCCCTCCGGCCTTCTATCAAAACGGCACCAGTCCTTATCGATGCTACATGCTCTTCGAGATCGACGTGTCGCAACCGTGGGGCCGGCACATCCGCGAAGTCCACAATCTCGGGCGGCTCTACACGGAGAACTACATCAAGACCGGCAAGGCGTACTACTGCCCCAGTGCGGCCAAGGTGGCCGACGACGGGCGCGTGTCGGGGTACTACTACGATGCATATCGTGACAACGAGCACCCCTGGCCCTGGATCAACACGCATGCGACCCATTACACCGGAGGCAGCGTGGACAACGTGCGCAGCGGCTACAACTACCTTCCCCAGGCCAGGGGAAAAAAGGCGCCCGTCAACGGCGGCGACCTGGAGTTCCCCGACATGGCCAGGAGCACCGTGGAACTCGATCCGGGCGCGGCGATGGCGACGGATTTCTTCAACAACGTCAATTCGCTGGCCCACAAGAAAGGGCTGCGCGGCGGGGGGGGCTTGAACGTGCTTTACGCCGACGGCAGCCTTCAATTCAGGAATGATTCGGACGCGTTCGATCCGATCCTCTGGCAGAAGTCGATAAACGTTCCCGAGGGGGAATTCTGCTTCAGGAGCATATTGGACAGGCTCCAGAGGTGAGCGTCAGCTCATTTCTTATCGGGGACATCGATGGTGACCTGTTATAATGGTATGCATCGGTCCATGTGTTTTGGCCACTTGTTTGAAGGAGGAGTGTTATGTGTGCGAAAGCCAGGTTTCTTGTCGTCCTTCTCGCGTTGAGCTTGAGCGTCTTCGCCCGGGCGGATTTCAGAACGGTGGGTGTCTACGATGTAGACGACGGGCCCCATCACAACCAGGTCGATCAGAGCGGCGTGTATGACAGCCACACGGGCGGCGCCGGACCGGACAACGTTGTCGATTTGGCCACGTTTCAGGAACTCGTCGAACGAGCCTTTGCCGCGGACGTCGGAGGCGTCATCGACGGCGAGGGGCCGGATGACAACTTGCCTTCGGATGATATCATCGTCGCCCACTTCGGGATCAACGCGACCAAGTCCGTGAGTTTCGAAAGCACCAGCGGCAACCTCTCCCATGGCAGCGGCGGAGGCAGCGGGAATCGCCTGCCCCTGTCGGGGGACCACCGTTTTGCCAAGGGCAGTACGAATGATTTCATCTTCACTATCGGCGCGGTAGACGGCGGGGAGCCGGACGAGGCGATCACCTTTTTCGCCGGCTCACTGATCGAACGAGACAATCGTGAGACCACGCCCGAGGTAACGGCCACCTTCAGCGACGGCAGCACGGTCACGGCCACGGCGGACATGGTCGGGGACGACGATTCCCCCAACGACAAGGATACGTTCTTCGGTTTCATGGCCCCGGCCGGTACGAGCATCGTATCCGTGGAATTCCAACTGAACGAGTATGTCCACCTCGACGATATCGGCTTCATCACCTCCAGCTTCGTGCTGCATCCCGAGCGGGCGTCGTCTCCGCGTCCCAGCGCCGGCGCTACCGACGTGCCCACCACTGTGGTGCTGAGCTGGACGCCGGGGGAGGGGGCCGTTCAACATGACGTCTATCTCGGCATGGATTACGACGCCGTCAATGCAGCCGAGCGCAGCAATCCGCTGGACGTGTTGGCAAGCCAGGCCCAGGGCGCCAGTACGTTTGGTCCGGAGCGGCCCCTCGAATTGGGCCGGACGTATTACTGGCGCGTGGATGAGGTCCAGGGCGCCACGATATACAAAGGGGATGTGTGGGAGTTCACCGTCGAGCCCGCGGCGTACCCGCTGGCCGGTCAGAGGATCGCGGCCGCGGCCTCCAGCGCCATGGACCCGAACACGGCGGGTGCGGAAAACACCGTGAACGAATCCGGACTGACCGAGGACGACATGCACGGCGTCGAACTGACGACCATGTGGCTCAGCGCTCCTGAAGGACTGGAGTCGGCCTGGATCGAGTACAGCTTCGACAAGGTCTATGCCCTGCACGAGCTGCACGTGTGGAATTACAACGGCGAGGGGTTGAACACCATGTACGGCTTGCGGGAGGCAACCATCGAGTATTCCCCCGACGGTGTCACCTGGACGGCGCTGGAGAATGTCCCGGAATTCGCCCAGGCGCCCGGCACCGCCGATTATGCGCCTGACATCGTGATCGATTTCAATGACGTGGTTGCGAGGCAGGTCCGGATTACGGCGCTGAGCAACTGGAGCCCGGGCGGCGTTTTCGACCAATACGGCCTCAGCGAGGTTCGCTTTCTGTACGTACCCCTGCGGGCCCGCGCTTTGAGTCCCGCGCCGGGCAGCGCGGACGTGGATCCCAACGTGGTGTTGAGCTGGCGTGCCGGTCGGCAGGCGGCGACGCATGAGGTGTATTTAGGCGGCGATCCCAACGACCTGCCCCTGGCCGACGTTGTCACGGGCGCCCCCTACGCGGCCTATGACACCACCGCCCAGGGCCTTGAATTAGGCCGAACCTACTACTGGAAGGTCAACGAGGTTAACGAGCTTGAGGCGCCCGACGTCTGGGAAGGCGATGTTTCGGAGTTTTCCACGCGCCAGTTCCTCGTGGTGGACGATTTTGAGAGCTACACCAACGATGCCGCCACGTTCAGCCGCGTGTTCCAGACCTGGATCGACGGCGCCGGCTATACCAATCCGGTGGAAGTTCCCGGCAACGGGACCGGCTCCTACATGGGCCACGATCCTTCCCTGGGCGATATCATGGAGACGGGCAGCGTGCATGGCGGGGCGCAATCGGCGCCGCTCTACTACGGCAACGCCGGCCAGAGCGTCTCGGAAGTGGATCGCACGTTCGACGAACCGCAGGATTGGACCGTGATGGGAATCCGGGAACTGGCGGTGCACTATCAGGGTTTTCCGACGGCGCTGGTCCAGGACCCCAACGGCGCGCTGCGGCTGAGCGCCGGCGGTGACAACATGATGTCGAACGACGTGACGGCGGATGGATGCCGCTTTGTGTATAAGCAGCTCAGCGGTGACGGCTCGATCATCGCCCGGCTCGAGAGTCATCCGCACATCCATAATTGGGGCAAAGCCGGTGTGATGATTCGGGAGAGCCTGGATCCCGGAGCCAAGGGCGCTTCGCTGTATGCCACGGGAACCAATGGCATCCGCATCGGTTTCCGGGACCTGGCGTTCGCGGGCGCCAGCCACACGGGGGGTTCGGACCCTGCCATGGCAAACCAGGAGGAACCGGTATGGCTCAAACTGGAACGGTCTGGTAACAACATCAGTGCCTTCTTCACGCCGGACCCGGCCACGCAGGATTGGATTCCGGCCGTCGGCAATCCCCGGGTCATTCCGATGGGGAGCAACGTCTTGATTGGCCTGGCCCTGACCAGCCGTTACCAGACCCGGCCCATTACCGCCGTGTTTACCGATGTCTCCGCCGAGGCGACAGGTCCCTGGCAGGTGGGCGACGTGGGCGAACTGGTCCCGGCCAACGAACCGGCTCAGTTGTACGTGGCGATTGAAGATGCGAGCGGCAAGCGTGCAGTGGTCAACCATGCCGACGGTGACGACTCCGTGCTCAACGGCCAATGGACCGCCTGGCGTGTCCCGCTCGATGGTTTTATCGGTGTGGATCTGAGCCAGGTCAAGACGCTGACCCTCGGAGTCAGCTCATCGCAGCCCGGCGCGAGGGGGCTTGTGCTGATCGACGACATCGAGCTGTGGCCGCAGGCCGGTGAATAGGATGGCCTGCCAGGGAATGTAGACGTTGAATCATTTGCCACGGACGACAACGCAATGACGCAGGATCGGCCGGTACGGCAGTGTGACCCGTTCAGGCTGCTGAGCCGGCCGTCCTTCCAAGAGACGTGTGTTCAGCAATAGGTGTAACCGTGACCAGATACAACCCGTATGGTCCCCTTGTCTCTTTCTTGCTGCTGGTCCTGCAATGTTTGCCCTGCGCGGCGAAGGAATACCGGATTGACTCGCAGGAGCGATTCGACGCTCTGCGTGCGGCGGCTTTCGGCCCGGGTGACGTCATCTTGTTCAAGCGGGGCGCGCAGTTCCAGGGGATGTTCGCGCCGTCGGGCCGCGGCGCCGAGCGCGCGCCCATCCGAATCGACGTCTACGGGCAGGGGGCCAGACCCACGATCAACGGTCAAGGCAAGCACACCGCCGGTCTGCTCCTGCGCAATCCGTCGTACTGGGAAGTCAACGGCCTCGCAATCACCAATACCGATGGAACCGATGCGGATCAGGGGCAGTTGTTCGGCATCTACGTTCTGGTGCAGGGACAGGAGGGGACATACAAGCACATCTACATCAACGATTGCTACATCCACGACGTCAACGGCAAAGTGGCCGGCAAGAGACGCGGCGGCATCCACGTCCATGTGAAGGACCTGACTGCCACGACCCTCCACGACCTTCGCATCACGAACAACCGAATCGTCCGGGTCGGGGGCGTGGGCATCGGCAACGCCTCGTCCTGCGGGCGCGTCGAGTTTCGCGAGCACGACACGGTCTCCCAGTACCTGTGGACCGGGGTGTACGTGGCCGGCAATACCATCAACCATACCGGACGCAACAGCATCATCGCGCGCGTCAGCAAGGACGCCGTCTATGAACGCAACACGCTGGCCCACAGCAGTCGATACGATACGGGGCACAGCATCTTCTGCTTCAACACCGACGGGATCAAAATCCAGTACAACGAGGCGTACGGGAACGTGGGACGCGGAGGAATCGACCGGGGCGGCTTCGACGCCGATTACAACTGCGTCAACACGTTCATCCAGTACAACTACAGCCACGACAACCTGTGGTTCTGCGGCATCATGAAGAGACGCAACCGCAACGTCGTCATCCGGTACAACGTCAGCCAGAACGACAAGAAGGGGATATACTTTTACGGGTTCGAGAAGGAGCGCAAGGCCCGTGACATTCACATCTACAACAACACCCATTTCGTGAGCGAGGGCCTGGACGTCTGCGTCTTTCCCGAAGGACGAACGCCCCTCAACTCGCGCTTCGAGAACAACATCTTCTTTTTCCAAGGACGGGGCGAATGGGGCGAAAACGCCGGCGGGATCGACACGTTATTTCGGAACAATCTGTACTTCAACATCGCGCCCCATGAGTCGGAGACCCGTCCCATCGTCGCCGATCCCCTGTTCGTCCGGCCCGGCAGCGCCGCCGCGGACATCGACCTCAAGACCATGGACGCCCTGCGGGGGTATCGACTCCGGCCCGGCTCGCCGTGCATAAACGCCGGGATCGACATCGAGGACAATGGCGGACAGGACCTTCTCAAAACGAAGCTCGTACCCGCAAGCACGGACATTGGCGCCACGGCCTATGCAAGCCCCGAGAAGTAAGCGCGGGCGACTCGCGTGTCCCGGGGAGACGATCGCCGGTGGCATCGGGCCCGGGGACATCGTCAGCCGGCCTGCTCCATCTGTGTCGCCTGCATCTCGCGCTTGCGAGCCTCGAGATCCTGCCATTGCTGTTGTGTCGCCCGCAGTCTCGAGTGATTCCCGGTTCGGGTGTATAGAGTCTCCAGTTTCTTCAGTGTCGTCTGCTGATAGTGGATGCCGATGATGCGGGTCAGATACAGTCCTTCCGGGTTGGCGTTGAATTCACCGAGCCGCTCACATTCGGACAGCAGCGCGTTCTCGGCGGCGTCATAATTGCCGGCGGCGATTGCTGCGGTCTTGTTCATTTGGCTTTCTCCTGCTGCGGTTCGCCGGTTTCCACCGGTGCCGACCATTCTGCTCCAAAGACGCCGGCCGACGAGAAAAATGGGCGCTGTCAAGTGCATTTTTTCTCCGGGTCGCCGAGGGAAAAGCGCCGGTCGAGGACCGTCGAAGAAGACGCAGAATGCGGGATTTCTTCGCAAAGTCGGCACTTTTCGCAGCGAGCACTCCCGAAATGACGCCCGGAGGCGTTGATATGCAATGGGGCATAATGGTATAATTGCAGTTAGAATTTGCGGGCGTGCTGTTGTGGAGCTACATGGCAAATCCCGCGTAATTCTCGTGTTTGGATGTCTGTTGCTGTCATATTGGAGTGTGGGCTCGATCCGGGGGGAGAGAGAAGACGAAACGGTCGTGTGGGAGGTCACGTTTCGCAGAGGAATTCAGGTGAAGAATCGAGCATACAGAGGTCCGCAGGGTGAAGTGGTGTTGGCGGCATGGGTAAACTTAGAGGCCGGCCTCTAAGGCGTTTGTCCCCAGCGTGCACCGGTGGGTGATGTACTTCGAGATATCAGCAGCCTTCCGAATCATCCCCACGATAAGCATGTCTTGAAGTAGCCACTGAATCCTAAAAACTCGTGCTAAGCGAGCACAGAAGTCGAGTCGAATGTGTAAGGAGGACTATTATGTGCAAAAGAAATGTTTTGACAGTAGCAGCAGTGGCAATTCTCGCTCTGGCCGTCGGGGCGGTTCAGGCGGTGACAGTGACGATCCCAATCGACAACCCGGGCTTCGAGGACCCGGTGGTGGCTGATGGCGAGTATGACTACTCGATGGACAACCAGGGTTGGGGCTATTTTGACAATGACGGAGAACAGGGGGCGTGGAATCCTGGTCTCCCTGGCACATCCGAACCCGGATACGGAGGTAACGCTCCCGAGGGCGAGAACGTTGGGTGGGCCAACCCCGGCGGCGTCGGCGTGCCCGGCGGCTTCGCACAGGTCCTGACCGACCCGGACGCGACGCTGATGGCTGGCATGACCTACACGTTGACTGTCGAGGTGGGCAATACGCTTGGATATCCCTGGGGTGGCTACAAGGTTCAGCTCCTCGCCGGAGGAACCCCCCACACGCCCGGAACGGGAGGAGATTACACCGGGCCGGTGACCGGCGGAACCCTCCTTGCCGAAGACGACAACAGCTTGACTATAGCGGAAGACACTTTCGAAACTTCGACCGTCACGTATAGCTATGATGCGGAACTGCACTCGCACTTGCTGGGAAAGCCCCTGCAAATTCGGTTGCTCAGTCGCGGTAACGTCGCTGCCGGCGACTACACTGAGGCCGACTTTGACAGCGTAACCCTTACGCGAGAGAGCCGAGTTCCAATGCCGTCGGCCTACGGTCCCGAACCGGGCGTCGGTGAGATGATCGAGGCAACCGCGCAACTGCTCACGTGGCGGCGGGGCGATTTCGCGGTTTCGCACAACGTGTATTTCGGCGACAACTTCGACGACGTCAATCAAGCCACGCCCAACGACGATGCGTTCAAGGGCAACCAGAGCGAGAGCCTGTTCGCGGTGCAGGACCTGACGCCCGGGACCACCTATTATTGGCGGATCGACGAGGTCAACGACCTCGATCCAAACAGCCCCTGGAAAGGGGAGGTTTGGCACTTCTATGTCGAGCCGGCCACTGCCTGGGCCCCCTCGCCCGCCGACGGAGGCCGGTATGTCCTGACCGATCCGACGCTGACCTGGGACCCGGGCCTGCGCGCCCTGTTCCACACGGTCTACTTCGGCGAGAGTTTTGACGAGGTCAACGACGCCACCACCGGCGGCTACCAGAACGTCACCGCCATGTATGAGCCCGGCCCGCTGGCGATCGGTACGACCTATTACTGGCGCGTCGATGAGTTTGACACGACCGGGACCACCCATAAGGGCGCGGTCTGGAGCTTCACCACTGTGCCCGAGGTGCCCGTCACGGATCCCACCCTCGTCGGCTGGTGGACGCTGGATGAAGGCGAAGGCATCACCGCCGTGGACTGGTCGGGACATGGCAATCACGGCGCCCTGATGGGCGATCCGCAGTGGGTGGACGGGTATCACGGCGGAGCACTCGACTTCGACGGCAGCGACCACATCGATACCGGCAATACCACCGACCTGGCCACCTGGACCATCGCGGCCTGGGTGATGAGTCCCAGCGCTCCGTCCGGCGGCGCCGCCAGCGGCCCGGTCCATCGAGAGAAGAACTATCAGCTCGATTGGAACCACGGCAATGAGGTTTTCCGGGGCGCTGCGGCCCTGTGCGTAGGAGGAACATGGCATGCCGCCTCCTTCGGCGCTCTGGAAGGCAACACCTGGTATCACCTGGCGGCGACATTCGACGGAACCGCCCTGACGTCCTACAAGAACGGCGTTCTGATCGTGAGCAACACCGCCGCGGCGGGTACCCCGGACGCCGAGACGGGCACTCTCCTGATCGCAAGACACTCGACCGCTTCGGGCAATTACTTCACCGGCACGGTCGACGACGTCCGCGTCTACGACCGGGCGTTGACCGAGGCCGAGATCGCCGAGGCCATGCGCGGCAACCCGCTGCTGGCCGGCAGTCCCAATCCCGCCCCCGGTGCGATCGTGGACGTTCGCGAGGCCACCATGCTGAGCTGGACGGCCGGCGACACCGCGGCCTCGCACAACGTGTACTTCGGCGCCGACCGGGCAGCCGTGACCGCCGCCGACAACAGCGCCGCCGAGTTCCAGGGTAATCAGCCGGGAACCAGCTTCTCCCTGGCCGGCCTCGTTGAGTTTGGCGGCGGCGACTACTTCTGGCGCATCGACGAGGTCGAGGCCGCCGGAACCGTGCAGACCGGCTACATCTGGAAGTTCACAATCCCGGATTATCTGATCGTCGACGACTTCGAGAGCTACACCAACGAGGTCGGCTCGCGCGTCTTCGAGAAGTGGATCGACGGCATCGGTTTCACTTTGCCGGAACCGGGCCATCCGGGCAACGGCACGGGTGCGGCGGTCGGGCACGACATCTGGGCCCCCGGGACCACGTATACGACGATCATCGAGATGGGCAAAGTCTATGGCGGCAATAAGGCCATGCCGATCTACTACACCGGCGCGATTTCCGAAGCGCAGCGCACCTTTACACCGGGCCGGAACTGGACCGTCGAGGGTGTGACGACGCTGGTGGTGCACTTCCGCGGCCAGGCCGACAACACGGGCGATCTGTACGTCAAGATCAACGGCGTCAAGGTGCCCTACGACGGCGACCCCGCCGACGTCGCCGCCGGCCGGTGGATCGCCTGGGAAATCGACCTCGCCTCGGTCGGCGTGCCCCTGACCAACATCACGACCCTGACCGTCGGCATCGAAGACGCCGACTCGGGCGTCCTCTACGTCGATGACATCCTCCTGACTCGACCGTGAGCGGAGCCGGACACAGGGCATGATAACGGAGAATCGTTCAGAGGGGTGCGACCGTCGCGTCGCAGCCCCTCTTTCATTCGCTCGAAGTGCTTGACTTGCGGGAGCGAAACTGGCAAAATATAGATGCTGAAGCGCCGGTTCTTGTTTCGAAGACGCCGAGATTCCGTCGCTTGTCCGGACCGATTG
This sequence comes from uncultured Pirellulales bacterium, assembly GCA_964415045.1. Taxonomy (GTDB): domain Bacteria; phylum Planctomycetota; class Phycisphaerae; order Sedimentisphaerales; family Anaerobacaceae; genus CAYPZL01. Next base: position 11,725 of record CAYPZL010000149.1, read on the forward strand.
GTCGCACAGGCAGCAGGGACCCCTGAGGCAGGGCCGGACGCGGCTCGATCGCCGCCTCCGTACCGTCTTTCCGGGGGACAATGGTGATTGCAAAGGAGAAGGGGCCGGAACAGTGTACACGGGCGGTCCACATCTTCGTCTGGCGAAACGGAACGATTCTGTAGGCGGCTACTGTAGAGGCCTCTGACAACGGCTGAGAGGGTTGGATGTTCGGCGTTCGTGAGACGCTTCCACGAAGCAAGGGGTGTACTGGTATGTGGCCAAGGCACTGCATTTCCAATGTCACATCTTATGATGAAGGAGGACTGTTATGTCAAAGAAACTGATGCTTCTGGTGTTTGCTGTTATGGTGGCGACCGTTCCGGTTGCCCGGGCCGCGGTATTCATAACGGAAGTGGCGCACCGCAATACCGACGCCGATGCCCCTGAGGATCCGCAAATTGCGCCCAATCCGCTCGACGAAGACGAGCCCTGCTTTGTGGATCGCACCCACCAATACAACGAGATACCGGAGTACTTGATCGGCGCCGACTACGTCATGCTGGCCAACGACAACAAGAACGTGTCGGCGTACGAGCTGGATATCACGTTGGCCGACAATGCCACGCTGTACGTGTTCGTTGACAATCGTATGGGCGGTGCGGCCGGCGGCCTGGGCGTGGACCCCGACATCAGCGGCATGCCGTGGCTGGACAATATGGGTTTCGTCGATACCGGCGACGACATTGGCATCGACGAATCGGCCGATGGGGACATTGACCAGTACTCGTCGGTCTTCTCGTTGGCCGTCTCAGCCGGCACCATCACGATCAACGGCTGTACCGAAGGCCATGGCGGGAACATGTTAGGCGTGGCGGCTCTGGGCCCCAAGGTGAAGGGCCATTCCCCCGCTCCGGCCGACGGCGCCGTCTACGAAGACACATGGGTTCTCCTGACGTGGGTGGGCGGAGACTTCGCCGCCTCGCACGATGTCTATTTCGGGGAGAGCCTCGACGAAGTCAGTGCGGCGACCCGGGAGGACCCGAACGTGTTTCTCGGCACCGTCTCGACCGAGATGCTGCGGATCGGCACAGCCGGCGACCTGTACTCCGAGCCCCTCGTTCCCGGCCAGACCTACTATTGGCGCGTGGACGAGGTCAACGACCTCAACCCGGAAAGTCCCTGGAAGGGCAACGTCTGGAGCTTCCGGGTACGGCCGTTGATCGCCTACGATCCCTCCCCCGCCGATGGCGCCTCGTACGTCCTGCTCGATCCGGATCTGGCCTGGACGCCCGGTATGGGCACCTTGTTCCACACCGTCTTCTTCGGCGAGAGCTACGAGGAAGTCGATGCCATGATGGTCGGCTGGATGACGGCCGCGGCCACCATTGCCCCGGCGAGCGTACAGTTGTACGGGCCGTTGCAGCCCGAGACCACGTATTATTGGCGCGTCGATGAGTTTGCCATGACCGGGACTACCAACAAGGGCGAGGTCTGGAGTTTCACGACGGTGCCGGAAATCACGGTCACGGACCCCGACCTCATCGGCTGGTGGACATTCGATGAAGGCCAGGGAACCACCGCCGTGGATTGGTCCGGCAACGGCAACCATGGCACGCTGGCCGGGGATCCCCAGTGGGTCAGCGGCTACTTTGGCGACGCCCTGGCGTTCGACGGTTCGGGCGACTATGTCAATTGCGGCCGTGGGCCGACGCTGAACATTCGCGACGAGATTACCGTGGCATGTTGGATCAAGGTCGCTGCGTTCACGCGGACCTGGGAGACGATCCTGGCCAAGGGGGACAACTCCTATCGCATGAGTCGCGGGCCGGGAAACGGTGATTCCATTCACTTCGGGTGCAACGGTACCTCGGGCGGCAATCTCAACGCGACCACCATCGTCACCGATGACAAGTGGCACCACGTGGCACTCGTGTACGACGGCACCGATAAGATCGTCTACATTGACGGGGTCGAGGATGCCCGCTTGGCCTCCACCGGCCAGATCGCCGAGAGCAACTATGAGCTGTACATCGGTGCTAATTCGCAGCAGGCGGGCCGGTTCCTGGAAGGCTTGGTAGATGACGTGCGGATCTACAGCCGCGCGCTGGCCGAAAACGAAATCCAGGTCTTGATGCGCGGCAATCCGCTGCTGGCGGCATTCCCGGAGCCGGGTCCCGGCGCGATCGTGGACGTCCGCGATGCGACCTTCCTGCGGTGGCAGGCGGGTGAAACGGCGGCATCCCACGACGTGTATTTCGGCACGGAGAAGGCCGCCGTCGCGAGTGCCGATAAGGACGCCGCTGAGTACCAGGGCAATCAGGCTGCGATCAGCTTCTCTCTGGCCGGCATGGTCGAGCTCGGCGGTGGCGACTACTACTGGCGGATCGACGAGGTCGAGGCCGACGGGACCGTGCAGACCGGATACGTCTGGACGTTCACCGTGCCGGATTATCTGATCGTGGATGACTTCGAGAGCTACACCAACGATGTCGGCAATCGCGTCTTCCAGACCTGGATCGACGGCATCGGTTTCAGCGAGCCGGTCGACACTCCGGGCAACGGCACCGGCACCCTGGTCGGCCATGACATCTGGACCCCCGGCACGCCGTATACGACGATCGTGGAGACCGGCAACGTCTATGGCGGCAGCCAGGCCATGC
>CAYPZL010000150.1:0-14228 GCA_964415045.1 uncultured Pirellulales bacterium
GCGACTCCTGGTGGCCGCATGAAAACCAACACAAAAAAGTCAGTCAACTTGAGTAATAAGGCCGCTGAAGGGAGCAACGTCACGAACGCGGTTTCGGCGCGACGGGAGGTGGGAAGACGAATCGGCCGATTCGCGGAGTGTAAATCACAACGAAATTACATCAAGAGGAGGTCAGCGCCGCAGCGCGGCGATTCCCCAATCTATATTTTTGCTCTTTGATCTTTGACTTCCCCGGTTGACGCTTCACGGGCTATCTTCCCAACCGCTCGGTGAGTTGACCGATCACTTCATCGATGAGAGCCGTGCCCTGGGGCGTCCGCACCGATATGCACTCCATAATGGGAACGGAACTGGCGCGGTCGGCGCCCAGAACCACAGAGAGGTATCGATTGAGCACCCCCTGAGTGCTTACTCGCAGCTCGTCCGATTTGTCGTCGCTGATTTTGTCGCGCTTGTTCAGAAGCACCAGGACTCCGCTGAGCTTTCTGTGAGCGTAGGATCCCTTGCGGAGAACCGTGTCCAGCCGGTCGCAGAACAGGCGGAGCCAGCGAACCGACGCCGACACGGCCTGGGTGCAGTCCAGCATGACGATCACGGCATGGGGCCTCCTGCGTCCGACCAGGGTGGCATGCTGGACGGGCCCGACCTGGCCCGGCGTGTCCACGGCGCGTCGCACCTTCAATCGCAATCCGTCATCCGAACCGAGGCTAATGACAAATGCCGGGGATTTCTTGATCTGATACGTCATTTCCCGACTGCCTTCCTGGTCCAGCATTCCCAGCCGCAGATACTGGGCGAACTTCGTCTTCCCGGCACTGCTCGGGCCCAGTATCAAGATCTCTTTGCCCGTAGCATACGTGGTCAGACGGGATACACCCTTCGGTGCGGCACGCCGGGCGGTCTTGGCTTGCGGCTTGGCGTCAGTCGTCCGGGTCTTGCCATCCATTGCATCGTTCCCCCTCAGCCATGGCGCGTGAAGCATCGTTCGTGAAGCGTCAACCAGGCAGATCAAAAATCAAAATTGCTTACTTCCCTATTCTTGCCGTTTGCCTTTTGACCTGTCTTTGATACGCTTGACGAGATACACTCCATGCTGTCGAGCAGTCCTCCCTAAAACTGAGGAAGGTATGGCGCCGGGTCCACCTTGCCAGGCGGCCGGTTCCCCCTTATAGTTGTGCGAGAGCTCATTCTCTCACCGGCAAAGCGTGTATTATCTGCCATGAGAACCTGTGCCGTCAATAGAACAGTTGTTTCTTTGCATCGGCTGCGCGGCATCTCGCCTCGGTTGATCGTCGATGCGCTATCGCAGGGCTACCTGCGATTAGCGTTCTTTCCTCGTTTTTGGGGTTGTTTCTGAAATACACCGCGTTGGCCCGCGACTGACAGGCTGTGTAATGCGCGCCGTTGTGGCTGAATCAAAAAATCAAGGACCATTCCTATAATACGAATTGCGTTAAACTCGGGGGCGATCTTGTCATCCTGAACGAAGTGAAGGATCTCGCCTGCGGCCGGCAGCAACCTCCTGTTCGGCAGCCATCCCGGCGCGCCGGGATTTGGCTTCGCCTCAGGATGACATCGACGCTGCCGCCCAAGAAAATTTTCCTACTCGGTATAAGAAGGGGTGAAGAATCATGCGACCTGAAAATGCACTGCGACAGACAATCTATCCTGCTGCCATGCTGCTTCTGGTTGGGGCCTGCCTGATCCACATCGCGGGGTGTTACCCCCAGGCCGAGTTCGAGAAAATGATCGAGCTGGAGCACCCGATGGAAGCCGGCTCGACGCTGGCGGTCTCGACGGCAAGTGGATCCATCGACGTCGCCGGCGAGCAAACCGAGCGTTGCCACGCGATTGCCACGATCCGGGCACGGGCTGCGACAGAGGAAGAAGCCGAGGAACTGGCCGAGCAGGTGGAGATTCGCATCGAGCCGTCTCCCGGAAGAGTCCAGATCAAGGCCGACAGGCCCAGGCGGCTGAGGAACAAATCGATCAGCATCAGCTACCAGATCACGGTGCCGCACGAGACGCACGTGGAATGCAGCAGCGCTTCGGGCTCGCTCGACCTGGCGGACCTGACGGGCAACGTGAATGCCGATGCGGCCAGCGGTTCGGTCGAAGCGGAGCGGATCACAGGCTCGGTTCGCCTGCACACCGCCAGCGGCTCCGTGCGAGCCGAGGAAATCCGTGGCGGAGATGCACACCTCGACAGCGCCAGCGGCAGCGTCCGCCTTCTGCAGGCCTCTGAGATGGGTCGCTGCGAGCTGCACGCCGCCTCCGGCCGGGTGACCGCCGAGCAAATCGAGGCCGAGTCAATTTCTCTGGACACCGCCAGCGGCAGCGTCCGCTTCACCGAGGCACGCGCTGACAGTGTCCGTCTTTCCACCAGTAGCGGAAGCATCCGCGCCGAGGGTCTCGACACCTCCCAAATAAACGCGGAATCCACCAGCGGCAATATCTCCCTGGCGTTTGCCCCCTCGTCGCCCGGCGAGATCGCGGCGAACGTCAAAGCCTCCTCAGGCAACGTCACTTTGGCGCTGCCGCCCGACTTTACCGGCCGGATCGAACTGTCGGCAAGCAGCGGCTCCGTCCACACCGGTCTGCCCATCTCCGTCACGGGAAAAATCGACAGGAAACACGTCAGAGGAACGGTCGGCCAAGGCGCCGGAAGCGTCTCCGTCCGCACTTCCAGCGGTTCCATCCGCGTCCGGTAGTCCCGGACAGCGCGCATCGCAGGGTCAACATTGCCGAACCGTGCGAAATGTCGGGGGCCGATTCCCCGGCGCAAAGACGCCCGGCCTGCTACAGCCTGGCCACGGCGGCCTTGATCTCCTCGAAGCGTTCTTCGGCGAGCAGCTTGCCGTAGTGGCGCATCGCCGTGCTGTTGTTGCGCCAGGCCGTCCAGACGGCGTCCTTGCCCCGCGGCGCCGAGAGCTGCCGGGCGACCAGCGCCGCCTCGGCCTCCGCGAATCGGTCCAGCATCTGGTAGTCCCAATTCGGCATCTTCTGCGCCAGGGTCCCAAGGCGCGAGACGATGGTTTCGGTCAGAAGCTTTCCGTCGGCGGCGGAGGATTCCTTCGGATCGCGCCCCCCGACACCCCGATAAGGAGGCTCTCCCAGCCGCGAAAGATCCACCGTATCCGGGTACAGGTGCATCATCAGCGAGGTCTCGCCCCAGGCGGCGTGGTCGCCGGTATAGTTGACATCGATCGCCAGCATGTACTCGGGCGTGCCCAGGACGGGAATCCCCAGAGCGCGACTCATGCGAACGGCCGTCTCGCGGACGACGATCTGCTGGGCGGCGCCGTAGTGGCCGGTCAGAATGATGATGGCCCGGAATCCGTCCCGGCGCATTTCACGACAGAGCTGTTCGAGCCAGGGCCGCAGGTGCGTCGAGAAGACGTCGTTTTCGGGGTCCATGATGAAAGTGTGCGGCTGATTCAGCCCTCCGACGCCGCCGTAGAGCGCCGGCGAAACTACGCCGCCGCTTCGCTGCGCGGCCCGGACGCAGAGGGCGTGCGCCTTGACCGCGTCCACGCCCACCACGTTGTGCACGCCGTGCCATTCTATCGTGCCCAGCGGCTGGAAAATGGTCGGGCACGCCCCCCGGGCCTCGTCGATCTCCCTGGGGCGCAGATATTCAAGCCTCACCTCGCGCCCGTGTTGTGCCTGTGCGTCGTTTTTCTCTCGTCCCGCCGCTACCGGGCCAAGCAGCGCCCCCGCCGCCGCCGTGCCCAGGAATTTTCGTCGCCCAAATCGATCCGCCACAATGTTTCTCCGTTCCTTCAACCCGGCCTCAAAGGGCCCGCATGGCAACACGCTGCCAGGAATACCTTCAGATTGTAGCCCAAAGAGCCGCCCAGGGAAAGCCCGATAGAGCGGACGGTGACAGGAAGGGTTTGAATTTGCCGCGCGACTATGGTACGCTGTAGGCGTTGTCAATGAACCCGGCCTGGTAATGGGGTGCGCCGGCCCGTCGCCTGCAAAGACAGCAACAAGGAGGCAAAGCATGAGTGGCATCTTCGGTGTAGTGTCCCGGTCCAATTGTGCCGAGACCCTGTTCCACGGAACGGACTATCACTCGCATCTCGGCACGGAATACGGGGGCATGGCTGTTCTCGGACAGGACTTCGCCCGTCAGATACACGACCTCAGCCAGAGCCAGTTCAAATCGAAGTTCTTCGAAGACTACGCCCGAATGAAGGGCAACAGGGGAATCGGCGTGGTCAGCGCGTTCGACGAGCAGCCGATCTATCTCAATTCGCGATTTGGCCCCTTCTGCCTGGCCACCAACGGCTACATCGAAAACGCCGAAGAGCTGGCGGCCCAGTTGCTCAAGAAAGGCATCTCCTTCAGCGAGGTCAGTCGCAGAGCGGTCAACACCACCGAGCTGGTCGCCAAGCTCATCAGCCAGGGCACCGACCTGGTGGACGGCATCGAGAAGATGTTCGAGGCCATCGAAGGCTCCTGCTCGCTGCTGCTGCTCAACCGGACGGGGATCTACGCCGCCCGGGACAGGTTCGGGTACACCCCCCTGATCGTGGGGCAAAACGGGGACGGATGGGCTGTGACTACGGAGACCTGCGCTTTTCCGAATCTCGGATTCGAGACCGTCAAGCAGGTCGCCCCCGGCGAAGTCATCCTGCTCAATGAAGATGGAATCGTACAGCGCCGGCCGGGCCGCGCCAGAAGCCAGCAGATTTGTGCGTTCCTGTGGATCTACACGGGTTTCCCCGCTTCCAGCTACAACGGGATCAACGTGGAGATCGTCAGGGAGCGAAGCGGACGCTTCCTCGCCCGGCACGACAAGGACATCCAGGTGGACCTGGTTTCGGGCGTGCCCGACTCGGGCTTCGCCCACGGGCTGGGCTACGCCATGGAATCGGGCAAGCCGTTCCGTCGTCCGCTGGTCAAATACACACCGGGGTACGGCCGAAGCTACACTCCGCCCTCGCAACACACCCGCGACCTGATCGCCAAGATGAAGCTCATCCCCATCAAGGACGTCATTAACGGCAACAGCATCGTGATCTGCGAAGATTCCATCGTCAGAGGGACCCAGCTCAAGAACTTCACCATCAACAAGCTGTGGGACTGTGGGGCGAAAGAGATTCACGTACGGCCGGCGTGCCCGCCCCTGATGTTCCCCTGCGTGTTCAACCTGTCCACCCGCTCCATTCACGAACTGGCCGCCCGCAAGGCCATTCGCGACATCGAAGGCCACGATCTCACGGACGTCTCGGAGTACATCGACCACAACTCGGACAAATACAAGAAGATGGTGGACTGGATCGCGCGGGACCTAGGCGTCACGACGCTGCGCTACCAGACCGTGGACGACATGGTTGAAGCGATCGGGAAGCCGCGCGAAAAACTCTGCCTCTACTGCTGGACGGGAAAGTGCCCCAAGGCCGCCTGCCCGAAGGCCGCCATCGACATCATGATTGCGGACAAGCCGGGCAGGCGAAAAAAACCGGCCGAAGAAGCCGCCGACCAACAGAAACTCTGGTAACCAGGGCCGACCCATAGCACGAGCTCGGCTTCAACGCACGGCCCGGACGGCGGCATGCTCACCGGCAGCGCGTATATGAGAGAGCCCCGGGGCGTCAGCAAACTCTACGCCATCGACGACCCCGAGTATCGCGGTGTGCTGTTCATCCCCAAGGACCGGCTCCTGGCCCTGGTACGCACCGCCACCGAATGCGGCCTGCAATTCACGGCCCATACCGTCGGCGACGGCGCCGTCCACACCCTGCTCGGCGTCTACGAAGAGCTGGCCGAAGAGATGCCGATTCGAGAGATACGCCACTCCGGCTGCGGTTTTGAAATACTCCCCGCTCGAAGGCCAGATCGCGTTCGGCTTTCATGCGGGAAGCATTTGTATTGTGCCGGCGGCTTTGGTACCCTACTGCTCGTAAGAAACGTGTTCATTCGGTCCATGAGCGTTGCGAACTGTGAGAAGGAAACCAGCATGAGTCAAAGAATCAGGACCCTCTCGTGGCAGACAGCGATCCTGTGTGCGGCCGTGTTCGCCCTGAGCACGTGCACCGTATCGCATGAAACAGAGACCCGCAAGGTAGTGATTGTCACCGGTATCGACTACCCGGGACACAAGTGGCAGGAGACCGCGCCGGCCCTGGCCCGCGTGCTGCGCGCCGACGCCCGGCTTAAGGTCGACGTGGTCGAGACGCCGAGCTTCCTGGCCTCGCCCAAGCTCCACGAATACGACACCTGCGTGCTGCATTTCATGAACTGGGAGAGTCCCGATCCGGGCCCGAAAGCCCGGGAGAACCTCGCCCGCTTCGTGTGCCAGGGCGGGGGCCTGGTGCCCATCCACTTCGCCTGCGGGGCGTTCCAGGGCTGGGATGAGTTCGCGAAGCTGGCCGGACGGGCCTGGGATCCCAAGATGCGCGGTCACGATCCCCGGGGGCCCTTTCAGGTCACCATGACGGAGGTGGACCACCCCATCACGCGCGGACTGACCGCCTTTGAAACCGACGACGAGTTGTACACCTGCCTGGCGGGCGACACGCCCATCACCGTTCTGGCCCACGCTAAATCCAAGGTTGACGGCAAAAACTACGCCATGGCGTTCATCCTGAACTACGGCCAGGGCCGCGTTTTCCACAGTCCTCTGGGCCACGACGTCAAAGCGATTGTGAACCCGGCCGTGGCCGAGCTGCTGCGCCGCGGCTGCGCCTGGAGCGCCGGGTTGCCGCCGGTGGCGCCGGCCACGCGGCCGGCGCCCAGGAAGATCGCGTTCATCGCCGGCGCGCCCAGTCATGGCGAGGGCTGTCACGAATGGGACAAAGACGCACAGTTCCTCAGACAGTGCCTCGAGCAGGCCTCTAACGTCGAGCCGGTGCACATTGACATTCACTACAACGGCTGGCCCGAAGATCCTGCGTCCCTGGACGACGTGGACGCGGTCATCTTTCTGGCGGACGGGCGCGAACATCACCCGCTCGCCCAGCCCGGCCGGATCGAAAAAATCCGCGCGCTGGCCAAACGCGGGGCGGGATTGGCTTTTCTTCACTACTGCGTAGACCCACCCGCGGGAGCTCAAGAGGATTTCCTGAACTGGATCGGGGGCTGCTACGATCCCAACCGCTCCCAGAATCCGATCAACGTGGTGCAGGTCGCTCCCGTGCAGAACGGCCATCCGATCAGCCGGGGGTGCAGCGGATACGTGGCCGAGGACGAGTGGTACTTCGACTTCGGCTTCTGTCCCGACAAACGACGCATCACCCCCATCATGACCGGGAAGCTTCCCCCGCGCGACCCGCAGGACAAGGTCCTGGCCTGGGCCTGCACGCGCGCGGACGGAGGCCGCGGCTTCGGCTTCGCCGGAGGCCACTACGACAAGAACTGGCACATGGAGCCGTTCCGCAAGCTGGTCCTGAACGCGATCCTGTGGGTGGCCAAGGCCAAAGTCCCCAGAGAGGGAGTTGCCTCCGTGCAGCCCTGGCGGTTCGTGAGCATGCCGGACTTTGTCAACGTGGACCTGACGTACCCGCAGCCCGGATGGGAAGAAACGCTGGACTACGTGCTCAAGGCGGTCAAGGCGGAGAACCCGGAGTTCGTCCTGGTGGCCGGCGATCTGGTCATGGGCCGCTGGCCGGACAAGGAGAGCATCGAGAAATACGCGGCCACCTACTACCCCGCCTGGATCAAACGCATGCAGGACCACGGGCTGACGTTTTACACCGCCATCGGCGACCACGAGATCGGCGACAACCCCTGGCCCGATGACAAGGCCAAGCTGGTCCGCACGTTCAAGAGGCAATTCCAAAAGTACCTCAAGATGCCACTGAACGGCCCGCTCCGCATGAAGGGCACTGCCTTCTGGTTCATCCACGAAAACGCCTTGTTCGTCGCGCTCGATGTCTTCGAGAAGGGCGAGGGCCCCCAGGGCGGCATCGTCCCGAAGGTCACGGGCGAACAGCTCGAATGGCTCCGGCAGACCCTTACCGATAACCCCGGCGTCGAGCATGTCGTCGTCATGGGCCACACCCCGATCCTCGGGCCCGTGGCGAAAGAAAGCTCCAGCGGCCTGATGCTGGAAGGCGGCGCCGAATCACCGCTCTGGCAGACCCTGAAGGAGCACCGCGTCGATCTGTACCTGTGTGGCGAGGTCCACGCCATCACCTGCACCGAGGCCGACGGCGTGCTGCAGATCGCTCATGGCGGGCTCTTCGGCTACAACCCCAAGGTCAACTACCTCGTGGCCACCGTGTGGCCCGATCAGATCGAGCTGGAGCTCAAGGAAATCGCCATCGTCAATGAAGGGGACCGCCTCTGGCAGGAAGGCCGGAACCGCCCCCACGAACGCGTCACCATCACCGAAGAGACAAAACGCGCGGGCTTTGCCACCGTCGGGACCGCCATCCTCCATGCGCAAGACCGGGGCCAGACCATCGGCCATGCAACCGGCTGCTTCAAGGCCGCCGGCCCGCCGTCCAGCGCGCCATAACGACCTTGTTTCACCGATGCCGCGGCTCGTGCGTGTGCCGGCAGAAAAAGGGCCGGCGCGCGTGGAGGCGCGGCCGGCCTGTCCCCTGCTTGGGTAGATGGTTCCAATTCTGTATATGCCGTTATCAGTAAGGTCCGCCGGCGGATCCCTGTGGACGATGGATCAGTACGTCTGTTCGATAAAGGCCCTCATCAACGGTTGCTCGTAAAAAACCGCCAGGTCTTTGCGAATATACCGGGCGTACGTCGGGGCCAGCCCGAGCGGCGTCTGGCGGCCCCGCCATACGTGCAGAATCTGCTGCGTGTAGGTACAGAGCCATTCGTCTTTCGACAAGGCCGGCACAGAGTGCGAGACATCGCAAGCCGTGCCGCGGGCTCGGAGCGTCTTGTCTGCGTCGGTTTCCTTCATCGTAGCACCTGGAAAAGTCTTTTTCGTTGTTATCGCGTCAAAGATCGCGGCGCTGCCATACGGCTGCGCTCTTCTATATATCTAAGTGCCGTCAGCGGGCCATGAGTAACACCGTTTTTCAGAAATTCCCGACCGGCCCGTGTCACCCGGGCCTTGTCTGTATGGATAGTCGCGCGCCGAGGGCGTCTATTGCAGCGTGAAGCCCGCTCTGCAACAAGCCAAAGGAAGAGAGAAGGGAAAATCCTCTGTCGCGACAGCGACAAAAAAGTTGGAGCGTTAAGCCCGTCCAAGATATATCAGGATGCAAATAGCAAAAATAGGAAAGCCATCCCGGCGCGCCGGGATTCCGCGTCTTTTATTTTTGCTCTTTGATCTTTGATTTTCTTGCTTCACGTTTGCCTAACGAGCCGGCGCCGTCTCGCGGGCGTCGGACTCGCGGGCGGTGACGGAATAGCTGGCCTCGATCTCGGCGTACATGTCCCACTTGGCGGGCATCCAGGAATAGACGGTCCCGCGACCGGAGATTCCCTCGAAGCGTCCCGTTCCGGCCAGGAACACGATAGTCCCGACCTGCTTGCTCTTGGGCTCCCCGGAGACGTCCACTTTCGCCAGGATGCTGGAGCCGTCGTCGAAGTCGTACATCACGAAGCCCTGGTAGAACTCCTTGTCCTCCGGAGAGCGCGTGTGCACGATCGAGCTTGACAGTTGCGCGAACTCGCCATCGCCCAGCACGATGATGCCGGAGCGGTTGATCGAATCGATGCCGGCGATCTTGCCGCCGACCTGGCTGCCCTGCTTGGCGTAGGCGAATTCCTTCCAGCGGATGAATTCCTTCATCGTCTGCGCCGGGGTGAAGCTGGTCGTATAACCCAGCAACGTAAGCACACCGACCAGGAGCAGCGGAGAGAGAAGCTTTCTCGATGTCACGCTCCGATAAGGCCGGCTCTCGCCTGCCGGAGTTTTCGTCCGAGGGTCGTTCATAATAATCCCCTTCGTTTTCGGGCTCTGTCATCTCCGACCGTCGCTGCCTGCACTCCCAGAGTACGGCCGCATCCGTCTCCTCTATCGGCAACCTCCCGACCCCGGATAAGCACAACTTGCCCTCGGAGAGCAAAAAAACCGTCCGAAAAGACGTGTCCTGCGCCGTTGCGCGTGCCCCGGGCACCGAGCCATCGCCAAGTTCTTCGCACGTGACGCTGACACCCCCAAAGCACTGGCGAAGTTGTCGGGGGGGGGGCCTTGACCCACGCGTCTGTGTCGCGACGCATTCAATTGGCAGGATGGGCTGAAGCCCATCCTACCCGCGTATTGCCGCTGGCACCGGGAAAGCCCTTGCGAAACACCTGCATTCGTCAGTATGCTCGGGTTTTCTTTGGCATTGGATTCATTGAAAGGAAGTACCATGAGCACGCATCGCCTGACGCGTTTTTTCTGGACCGCCGTTCTTGTCGTTTCGAGCGGTGTGGCTGCGAGTGCGGCCGACGCCGGCAAAACGGTCCGGCTTTGTGACCTTGACATCAACAAGACCCAGCAGGGGTGGGGCTGGCCTCAAAAGAACAAATCGGTCGACGGCAACCCGCTGCGGATCGGCGGCCGGACCTTCGAGCACGGCCTCGGCACGCACGCCGACAGTGTCCTTTACATCGCGCTTGACGGCGGCGGACGCAGGTTCACCGCAATGGTGGGCGTGGACGACGAATCCGCCGACCGGGGGACGATCGAATTTCGCATCCTCGCCGACGGCAAGGAAATCTACAAAAGCGGCGTCATGCGCGGCGGCGACACCGCCCGCAAAGTGGACGTCGATATCTCCGGCGTCGACATGCTCGTGCTGACGGTCACCTCCGGCGGTGACGACATCAACTACGACCACGCCGACTGGGCCGACGCGATGCTGGAGTACACCGGCGCGCGGCCCGAGACCCGGGACGCTCCGCGAGAGGAGGCGGTCATTCTCACGCCGAAGCCCTCACCCAAGCCGCGCATCAACGGCGCCCGCGTTTTCGGCGTGCGGCCGGGTTCGCCCGTGCTGTACACCATCGCCGCTACGGGAGAGCGTCCCCTGCGGTTCGCCGCCGAGAATCTGCCGGACGGTCTGTCGCTCAGCGCCCCCTCCGGCCGCATCACCGGTCGCCTGGAAAAGCCGGGCGAATATGAAATCACGCTGATCGCCAAAAACGAACTCGGCGAAGCCCGGCGCAGGTTGCGCCTGGTCGTCGGCGACACCATCGCCCTGACGCCGCCGATGGGATGGAACAGTTGGAACTGCTGGGGCTGCGCCGTCGATGAGGAGAAAATCCGCCAGGCGGCCGACGCCATGGTCGAGAGCGGCCTGGCCGACCACGGCTGGCAGTACGTCAACATCGACGACTGCTGGATGGTCAAGTGCGACTCCGACGACCCGGTCGTGGGCGGTCCGACCCGTGACGAATACGGCCGCATCCTCACCAACGAAAGATTCCCCGACATGAAGGCTCTCGCCGACTACGTCCACGCCCGCGGGCTCAAGATCGGCACGTACATCTCGCCCGGGCCGTGGACGTGCCAGCGGTTCGAAGGAAGCTGGCGCCACGAGCAGCTCGACGCCCGGCGGTTCGCCGAATGGGGCTTCGACTATTTGAAATACGACTGGTGCGGCTACGGCTCCGTCGTCCGCCGCCCCACCCTCGAACAAATGAAAGAGCCCTACATCTTCATGCGCCTGTGCCTGGACCGCGTCGACCGCGACATCGTCTACAGCCTCTGCCAGTACGGCATGGGCGAGGTCTGGAAATGGGGCGCCGAGGTCGGCGGCAACTGTTGGAGAAGCACCGGCGACATCGTCGATACCTGGGGCAGTATGAGCGGCATCGGATTCGCCCAGGACGAGATGGCCCCCTACGCCGGCCCCGGACACTGGAACGACCCTGACATGCTCGTCGTCGGCAAGGTCGGCTGGGGCCCCAGCCTGCGCGATTCCCGTCTGACACCCAACGAGCAGTACACGCACATCAGCCTATGGTGTCTGCTTTGCTCGCCCCTGCTGATCGGCTGCGACCTGACCCAGCTCGACGAGTTCACGCTCAACCTTCTGACCAACGACGAAGTGCTGGAGGTCAACCAGGACCCGCTGGGGCAACAGGCGCGCCGCGTGAGCCGGGACGGATACGTGGAAGTCTGGGCCAAGAAGATGGAGGACGGCTCCGTCGCCGCGGGCCTGTTCAACCGGGACGAGACGCCCAAGACGGTCACGGCCCGCTGGTCCGACCTCGGCCTCAGGGGCAAAATGCGCGTCAGGGACCTCTGGCGCCAGGAAGATGTGGGCACGTTCGAGAACGCATTTGAGACCGAAGTGCCGCGCCACGGCGTCGCGCTCGTGCGGCTGTGGCCCGCAAAATAGAGACGCGGAAGCGGCGGGCCGGCTCGTGCCCTCCCCATTGCCCTCGCACGCGGGGCTGCGTTCGAACGCAGCCCCGCGTTTTTGCGATCCTGCACCCCAAAGGCCGTCGATGTGCGTGTTGACCTGCCCGCCGGATTGCAGTACTATGCCCGAAGTGTGCTGGTCGCTGACCGAGGCAGCGCCGATCTCGCGTGAAGGGAAAATACCATGTACAAAATATTTATGATCGTTGGCCTTGTGGTCGTTGCCGTCGGATGGATCGCATATGCCCTCTGGGACTACAAGCTGCGTCAGGAGGAGAAGAAAGAGCCGCCCAAGCGGTCGAAGCGGTACCGCAAGAGCCAGAGCGAGGTGTCCGACTGGGCCAAGCAGATGGCGCAGTTTGAGAAGCCCAAGGCCAAGCGCCAAGCAAAAGGCGACCAGAACACGACAAAATAAACACCGATTCGATTTTTACCGAGGAGCGCCATGGCCGGTTCATTCCTGACAGAGAATTTCCTTCTGCACACCAAGACAGCGCGAACGCTTTACCACGACCACGCGGCCGGGATGCCGATCTACGACTACCACTGCCACCTGCCGGCCCACCAGATCGCCGCCGACCACCGGTTCGAGAACCTCACGCAGGCCTGGCTCTACGGCGACCACTACAAGTGGCGGGCGATGCGCACCAACGGCATCGACGAAGCCTATGTCACCGGTGACGCGAGCGACCGGGAGAAATTTGAGAAATGGGCCCAAACCGTGCCGTTCTGCCTGGGCAATCCCCTGTACCACTGGACCCATCTGGAACTGAAGAATCCTTTCGGGATCGCCCACAAGCTCCTCAACGCCGACACCGCCCGGGAAATCTACCACACGTGCAGTGAGATGCTGCGCAGCCCCGAGTTCAGCGTGCGCAACATCATGCGCAGGATGAACGTCAAACTCGTGTGCACCACCGAAGGCCCGCTCGATACGCTCGAACATCATCAGAAGATCCAACGCGACGGCTTCGAGATCAAGGTCCACACCGCCTGGCGCCCGGACCAGGCGATGGCCGTCGAGGATTGCCGGAAACTCAACGGCTTTATCGACAAGCTCGAGGAGCTGTGCGACGTCGAGATCGCGAACTACCACAGCTACATCACCGCCCTGGGCGAAAGACACGCCTACTTTCACGCCAACGGCTGCCGGCTGTCCGACCACGGTCTGGAGACTGCCTACGCCGAGGACTATACCGAGCGCGAGATCGAGGCTATCTTCGCCAAGATTCGCTCGGGCAAGGCCCTGGACGCCCACGAGAGGCTGCAGTTCAAGTCGGCGATGATGGTCGAGTTCGGGCGCATGGACGCCGACCGCGGCTGGGTGCAGCAGCTCCACATCGGCGCCCTGCGCAACAATTGCACGCGGCTCTTTCGCCAACGGGGCCCGGACATCGGTTGCGATTCCATCGGCGATCAGCCCGTCGCCGCGGCCCTGTCGAAGTTCCTCGACCGCCTGGACGAACAGGGAAAACTGCCTAAGACGATCCTCTACAACCTGAATCCGCGCGACAACGCCCTCTTCGCCACGATGATCGGCAACTTCCAGGACGGCTCGGTCCCCGGCAAGATGCAGTACGGCTCGGGCTGGTGGTTCCTCGACCAGAAGGACGGGATGGAGCAGCAGATGCGCACCCTGGCCAACATGGGGCTGCTGAGCCGCTTCGTCGGCATGCTCACCGATTCGCGCAGCTTTCTGTCCTATCCCCGGCACGAGTACTTCCGCCGTACTCTCTGCAACATGCTGGGCAACGACGTCGAAGCGGGCCTGCTGCCCAACGATCTCGACCTGCTCGGAAAAATGGTCGAAGACATCGCCTACAACAACGCCAAGAACTACTTCCCCATGGCCCTGGACTGACCCCGCCGACGCCACAGATTCGCAACGGCGGCCGTAATCCCATGAAAGGCTGCCTCCGGTCGCGTTCTCTGGTATGATTGAGGACAA
>CAYPZL010000151.1:0-14195 GCA_964415045.1 uncultured Pirellulales bacterium
CCGGTGGATTACAGATTTATGTTTAAGCTCCGTCTTCAAGGAAATCAAACCAACGATTTCCTTGAAGAATATAAGCCTAATCTCCATTTTGCAAAACTCTACTCTTCAACTCAAAAGGACCCAAAAACCGGATGAGCCATTATCATTATTTCTTCGCGGTTCCGGGCGGGAGAAGCGTGGCGGCTTCCGAGAGGGCAGGCGTGCCCGGCTTTCGGCCGTTGCGCGGCCGTGTGTACGAGCGGTCGTGCAAAACAAAGCCGACCTGCCGGGCACGGTCCACATAACGCGGCGTGGTGGCCGCTATTTGCCTTTCTGGTTCTGTTTGCCGGGCTTGTTGACGACCTCGATGGTGTCGGCGCCTTTGAAAGCCCGGCCTCCGTTGAGCTGGCCGGTGACGGTCAGGGTCGTGCTGCCATCCTTGCCTGCCAGGGCGTCCTGCACCTCGGCGCGGTCGAACTTGACCATGTACTCGCAGAAGCCGTCTCCGTCGCGGTCGCTGGTGTTGGCCTCGGTGCCTTCCGATGTCGTATCGCACTGAGCGATCTTACAGGCGATGATGCTCTTGCCTCCTGCGAGCAGCTCTACGGTCGAGCCGTCAATGTCATCGACCGAATACTCGAACGGAAGCTCGATGTAGCAGGTGACGTATTGGCCCTTGCTGGCCAGGTTCAGGGTGTCCGGGTCGAGATCGATGCTCGCCTTGATGAACGCCTCGCCCTCGACGGTCCGCAGGTTGTCCCACAGGGCATGGTACGAGGCGTCCAGCCGCGATGTGCTCACCAGCGCCTGGCAACGAAGCTCGATGCGACACCACCCGGAGAAGCGAGAAACATCGACCTGTACGTCCTTATAAAAACCGTCTTCCGTCTGCGACCAGAGGACCTGATTCTGCACGAGCAAGGCGGCCTCGAAGTTCTTGAAGAGGCCCCACGGGAACGCGGCCAGCTTCGCGTCGAAGACGATGGTGCTGATCCCGGTCAGGTCCACGGTCTGGTAAAAGCTCATGTAGTCGCCGGCGGCGACCGCCTGGTTGAAGCAGCCGTAGATCCGGGCCGAGCGGACGCCTTCGCTGTTCCAGTCCTCGGTCGTTCCCAGCGCGAAGCCGGGACGCGCCGCCGTCCGCGACCAGGAGTACGGATAGCAGGCGTAATAGGGTAGAGAATACTTGGAGCGGGCGTTCTCAAAACCGGGATTGGCGACTTTGGCCTGACACAGAGACGCACACAACAGAGCAGCAAGGATGATGATGATGCCTCGACCGTTGTTGCTCCACCTACTGCCTTCCTCTCCTCTCCGAGCGCCTATTTCGATGCGGATCATGGCGGCAATCCTCCAGGGTCGGCACGCCCTTACGCGGCGCACGCGGCAACAAGTGATAAACGTTGGGATGGGCCTCTTGCCGAGACGCTCCGCCTCCTGCGTCTTTCGACCTTCCTGGTGGAGAGGGATGTGAAATTCGATGGTACTTCTTCAACAAATAGGTACGTAAACCATAACGAATCGTCGGGAGAATCCAAATGAATTCGCCGCAAAAAGTATCATTTTCCTTCGGGGTACAGAAGATAGGGTCCTCGGGTCCGGATAAAGGCAGCGCACCGGGCCCGCCAGGCGCTCTGGAGCGCCGTCAGGGAGGACTGGGCGGTGATGGCGTTGCGAATGGTAGCGGTGCCGCAAAGGCGGTCGAAGTGGGCGGTCCTCCATTCGAATTGATCCCGGTACGTCCGGTACAACTCGTTGATGATGCACACGCCCGTCCAGAACGGTTCGAGCGCATTTCTGTCGGTCACGACGATGCGGGCGCCGTGACATTCCCGGCCCTTGTGTTTCGAGGAGGTCGGGACAAAGTGGGTGCTCTCGAAGCGCACGCCGGGCAGACGCAGGCCGTTCAACGTCGCGACAAGCTCGGCCGAGCGGATCCACGGAGCGCCGAACTGGCGAAACGGCATGGGCGTGCCCCGGCCCTCGGAGACGTTGGTCCCTTCCAGCAGGCAGAGGCCCGGATACACGGCGGCGGTCTCGACGTCCGGCATGTTCGGCGACGGCTTGATGAACCGCAATCCCGTCTGGTCGTACCACATCGCCCGGCGCCACCCGGTCAGGGGCACCACGGTCAGGTCCGCTTTCACCCCGTCGGCCAGCCAGCGGCGCCCGTTGACCATCCGCGCGAATTCACCCACGGTCATGCCGAACCGCACCGGAATCGGATACAACCCGACGAACGTGGCGAATTTTGGCTCGAGAATCGGACCCTCGACGGCCAGACCGTTGATGACGTTGGGCCGGTCCAGGACGACGAAGGGCTTTCCCGCCTCGGCCGCCGCCTCCATCGACAGCGACATCGTGTAGAGGTACGTGTAGAAGCGGGCGCCCACGTCCTGCATATCGAAGACCAGCACGTCCACGTCTGCCAGCATCGCCAGCGTCGGCTTGGTCGTCTTGCCGTACAGGCTGCGGATCGGGATCTGATAGTCCGGGTGGACCTGGTCGCCGACCCGCCGGCCGTCCTCTTCGACGCCGTACAAGCCGTGCTCGGGCGAGAACAGCGCCACCACCTGCACGTCAGGCATCTGGCGAAAGACATCGACGATGAACTTTCCCCGGCTATCGCAGGCCGTTTGATTGGCAATGATACCCACCCGCTTTCCCGCGAACAACTCGCGCTGCTCCGCGACATGATCCAGCCCCGTACGCACGGCGGCAGCACAGCCTGATACCATCGACAGAACGACCAAACCACAGGGTAGATTCACTGATCTCATTTGCTCTCATCACTCCATAAGCAGTGCCATTCGGACCTGTTGCTCTCCCCACATTGTACGTCGCCCGGCTCGGCCTGACCAGAGCCGTCCGGTAAGCCCGTCAACCGGTGGCCGCGAAGGCCTCGTGGTGGGTAATGGTGCCTTGCGCCTGCTTCGGGCCGAACGCCAGGGCTAGGCAATATTGTGGCGGGACGCTTTCGACCGTCAGGCCCGGGACGCTCTCGAACCCGAACCGGTTGTAGTATTCCGGCGGGCCGACGAGAACGCAGCCCTGGGCGCCCAGGGTTTTCAATTGCGACAGTCCCTCGCGAACGAGCGCCTGGCCGATCCCCTGCCGCTGCAGGGCCGGCAACACGGAGACCGGACCCAGCATATACCAGTCCCGGCTGCCATCGGAAATCGTCACGGGCGAAAAGGCGATGTGCCCTGCGACCGCGCCGTCCTTCTCGGCCACCAGCGATATCGTCATCGCTCCGGCCGCACGCAACGCATTGACGATGAACTGCTCGGTCTGCCGACTGACCGGATGATTCTCAAAGGCCCGCCTCGTCACTTCAAAGATCGCCTCAACATCCGACTCCCGTTCGCTACGAATCATCATATTCACATTCCACTGTCATGCGTCATTGGCAACAACCGATAGGCGGTATCGACCGCCATCCAAACGCGTATCCTACTGGAATACCCCGCGTTGAACAATGGGATAAAGAGCGAGATTGTGCGGGCGGAACCGTCGGCGAGTCTTTGTAAAGGCCCCACTGATCGCATTGTTCTACCCCTTGGAATCGACGGATGTTTCTCTGCGCGGGAGCGTCGGCTACTCCGTGGCTTGCTTCGTTTGCAGAATGTCCAAGGATCTCTTCCTCAGATTGCCTTGATTTGGGTGAGGCACCGTGCTATTCTTCTTAAGGAAGGAGGAGGAGCACTCGATATGGGCAGAAACGACTATTGGCGGTTTGAATGGACAAGCAAAAGAAAAAACCAGAGATAAAGAGTCTCTACTACATTACTCATATCGAGAATCTGCCCTCGATTCTCTCGCGGGGCATTCTCTCGCACCGCTATGTTGAAGATCACGATGTAGAATTCACGCCAATCTACGATGCGGAAATTGTAGGCCACCGAAGAGACAGGACGACTCCCAATGGTCGCAGTCTCTGGGAATTTGCGAATGTTTATTTCCAGGCGCGCAATCCCATGCTGTTCCGCGTTTCACACGAACGAGATCCGAAAGAGATCGTAATCCTCGGGGTACAGCCCAGCGTCTTGGACATGCCAGGAGCGTATATCACCAATGGCAACGCGGCCAATAACGCGACGAGCTTCTTTGATCGGAGGAGCGGTCTTGGAGCCATATCAGAAATCTGGAGCACAATCAATAGCGAGTGGTGGAACTCCGTAGACGGATCAAAGAGAAAGATCATGGCCGAATGTCTTGTGCCAGAAGCCATTCCCGCAGACCTTATCCATAGTGTTTATGTCGCAGACCACCCTACAGCGGAGCAGGTAAGATCTGTCTTAGGGTCGCGAGATATGCCCGTAATCCCTGAGCCAAACATGTTTTTCAAGCCGGCTGTGCGATACAGAATCACCGGTTCACTTTCTCTGATCGAAGGCGATATGTTCTTCTCCACCATGCAAACACTGACGGTTAGCGTAAACACAGTTGGAATCATGGGGAAAGGGCTTGCCTCTCGCGCAAAGTATCAGTTCCCGGACGTATACGTGGTCTATCAAGATGCCTGTCGCAAGAAGTGGCTGACGATGGGCAAACCATACTTGTACAAGCGAGAAGCCTCCTTTGATGATGAGCTAATCGATGAGCCGGGTACGATCACGACACCAAATGGCGTCAAGTGGTTTCTTCTGTTTGCCACCAAACGTCACTGGCGAGAAAACTCCGATCTACATGGCATTGAAGAAGGTCTGGAGCGGGTCGCGGCGAACCACAAGGTTCAGGGAATAAGATCAATCGCTCTCCCTGCATTGGGCTGTGGTCTTGGCCATCTCGACTGGAAGGACGTTGGGCCTGTGATGTGCAGATATCTCTCCCACATGGGAATACCGGCGGCGGTCTATCTGCCCAGAGAGAGGCAGATACCAAATGAGTATCTTTCACGCGAGTACTTGCTTGGCGGCAAGTAGGCTGGGAAACTGATTTGCCCATGGGGTTCTTGGTCAGTCGACGGAACTGGTGGCCGGTTTGTGTTCAGGTGGCGGGCGAGTTCGGGGACGGCCTGGTTCAGGAGGTTGGCGATGAGGGCGGCGAAGACGGTTTTACCTTTGTCCGAGAGGTGGGTTCGGTCGCGGCGGTCGTTTACGATTGGTCCGAGTGTTTCGCTCTCGGCGGGGCCGAGTTGGTTGAGCAGTTTGATGCTGGCCGCGTGCAGGTCGACGAGCGGGACGTCTTTTTCGCGGGCCCTTTGCCCGGCATGTCGTTGTGCCCGAACTGGATGAGGACGTATTCGGCGCCGCCGGCCAGGGCCCTGTCCCAATGCCCTTCCTCGATAAAACTCTTGGAAGAGCGGCCACCCCACGCGTAGTTTTCGCATTCGACCCGATCGTCGAGGAGCCGCTTGAAACGGGCGCCCCAGCCGGGTCAATCCTGCTCCCGGTGGGAAATCCGGGTCATGATCTTGAGAGATTTTTGGCTTGGGTCCCGGATCCTCTCCTTGTGGCACAGGATTGACGACGGATGCACTTTCGCAGGTGACGGCGAGCCGCGGGCGTGTTATGATGTAGGTCCCATGATTGGACGGAATGGTTCAGTGCGAAAGGCCGGCATGAAACGTACACTGCTCGTGGCGCTACCGTTGACATGGCTCGTTTTCGCGTTGGGTGGGTGTTTGCTGCGCCCGGACCGGCTTCGGACCGAGCATTTGGCCCAGATCGACGGCATCGTGACCGGGGAGATCGAGGCCGGTCACATTCCCGGCGCGGTGGTCCTGGTCGGGCGGTCAAACCGAATCCTCTATCATAAGGCGTTCGGCCTGGCGGTGGCCGAGCCGTATCAGGCGGACATGCGAAAGGACAGCGTGTTCGACTTGGCCTCGCTGAGCAAGCCGGTCGCGACGGCCACCTCCATCCTGATCCTGGTCGACCGGAAGAAGCTGAGCCTGGACGACTACGTGAGGGACTGGGTCCCGGCCTTCGGCTGCGGCGGGAAAGAGGACGCGACGATCCGACATTTGCTGACGCACACGTCCGGCCTGCCCCCCTACACGAACGCGGAGAACCTTCAGGAGAAATACGGGAACCCGTGTCCTGACAAGGTGATCGCCAAGATTTGCAGCCTGGAAGCGGCCACGCCGCCGGGCGAGCAGTTCAAGTATAGCTGCCTGGGCTACATCATGCTGGCCCGGATCGTGGAGATCGCGTCCGGACAGAGCATCGACGAGTTCGCCCGGGACAACATCTTCGCGCCGCTGGGGATGAAGCACACGACGTATAATCCGCCGGCATCGTGGGAAGACCGGATCGCGGCCACCGAGATCGTCGAGGGCGAGTTGCTGCGCGGCTCCGTCCACGATCCGCTGGCGCGGCTGATGGCGGGCGTCTCGGGCAACGCGGGCGTCTTCTCCAGCGCCTCGGACCTGTCGATCTACTGCCGCATGTTGCTGCACGAAGGCAAGTGGAAGGGGCGCCGGATTCTCAGCCGCACCGCCGTGGAGAGATTGACCACGGAGGACTCTCACGGCCGGGCGTTGGGATTCGATCTCAACTCCAGCTACGCCTGGATCAAAGGCGC
The DNA here is from genome assembly GCA_964415045.1 of uncultured Pirellulales bacterium. Lineage (GTDB taxonomy): Bacteria > Planctomycetota > Phycisphaerae > Sedimentisphaerales > Anaerobacaceae > CAYPZL01. The sequence goes on from CAYPZL010000151.1 coordinate 6,508, forward strand.
GTACGCCTCGGATGAGGCCTTCTGTCACTCGGGCTACACGGGCATCTCGCTCGTATGCGACCCGGCCTCTCGCACGTACGTCATCATCCTGACCAACCGCGCCCATCCGGCCGACGGAGGAACCACCAAACCGATCCGCACGAAAGTCGCCGACGCCGTGTTTCAGCCGTATGCGCGTGACGTGTCATCGTAAGGAGCACGTTATGATCCACAGAACTGCAGCAGTCAACCTCAGACGATGTTTCCCCAGTCTCGCCCTGTTGCTCGCGCTGTGGGCCGGTGGTGTCACGGGCGCCGAGCCGCCTGCCGAGCCGACGCTGCGTCTGCTGGCGGTCAAGCCGACCGTCCTGTTCGCGGGCGAGCCGGACAAGCTCCTTCAGGTCGTCGAGCTCACCCTCGAGAACACCGGCGAGCCCACTGCGGCCGGGCTGGAGGTCAAGATCGGCTCGGCCACCCAGTCGGTCCTTCTCGGAAAGGTGGAAAAGGGCAAGTCCACCATCCAGATTCGCGTGGCGGACGCGAGAAAGCCGGCCTCGGCGGAGTTTGCGCTCAAGACCGACGGCGTGACGTGTGACACAAAGAAGATGCTGTGGAACCCGCGCCGGCACTGGACGGTCTACTTCGTGCCGATCACGCACCACGACTTAGGCTATACCGACACGATTGAGAACGTGCTGAACAAGTACGACGGTTTCTACGATGACGTGCTGCGCTTCTGCCAGGAGACGGACGACTGGCCCGAGGAGGCGCGGTATCGCTACACGCTGGAAGGGGGCTGGTCGATCAAGCATTTCGTGGCGAACCGGCCCAAGGAGGTCATTGACAAGCTCGCCGGCTACCTCAAGTCGGGCCGGATCGAGATCGGGGCGCTGTTCGGCAACGAGATCAGCGGCCTCTGCGGGCACGAGGAGCTGGTCCGGCTCGTGTACCCGGCCTTCCGCTTCAAGCGGGCCTACGGCGCCGACATTCGCACGGGCTCGATCACGGACGTGCCCGGCCTGAGCTGGGGCCTGCCCACCGTGATGGCGGGCTCGGGGGTGAAGTACTTCTTCGCGGGCCTGCCCACCTACTTCGAGTGGGGGCGCAACGACATCCACACGTTCTGGGATGAAAAGGCCATTTTGCGCCACGGCCGGCCCGACGCCTTCCGCTGGCAGGGCCCGGACGGGCAGTCCGTGCTTCTCTACTACCAGGGCAGCTACGGGTTCTTCAAACGCGTCGTCGGCCCGGATTCCTACGCGGAGGTCCTGGACTACCTGCCCGGCGCGCTGGCCGAGCTGGAAGAGAAGAACTCGCCTTTCGATGTCATGCGCTACATCCACAACGGCGTCGACAACTACCCGCCCGACGTCCGGATCAGCCACATCGTCAAGGAATGGAACACGCGGTGGGCTTACCCGAGGCTCGTCGTCGCGACCAACTCGATGTTCTTCGAGGCGCTCGAGAAGCAGTGCGACGACGTGCGGACCTTCCGGGGCGAGCTGCCCCACACGGATTACGCGGTGGGCGCGCTGTCCACGGCCAGGGAAACGACCATCAACCGCCTGACGCACGACAAGCTGCTCACCGCCGAGAAGGCCGCGACGATCGCTTCGGTCGTCTGCGAATCGGCGTATCCCGGCGAGAAGATCTCTCAGGCCTATGACGACATGCTGCTCTACGACGAGCACACCTGGGGCAAGGACTACCCGGCCGGCGAATTGCAGGACTGGGCCTGGAACGAAAAAAGTCACTACGCCTACAAGGCGGCCGGCCTGGCGCAGTCCGTGCTGTCCGAGAGCGTGCGCACCATCGCCAATAGAATCGCCCTCGACGAGCAGCAGCGGCACATCGTGGTCTTCAACCCGCTGGCGTTCGAGCGGACGGACGTCGTCCGCGTCACGCGTTTCCCGCCGGACAAGCCGTTCGACCTCATCGACGACGAGACCGGCAAGACGGTCCCCTATCAGATCGTCGAGCTGGACGGCCCGCTGGCCCCGGTACCCTACGCGCCGCAGCGCTGGGGACGGGGACAATTCGAAAGGCACGAGCTGTTCGATCTCGTCTTTGTCGCCGAAGGCGTCCCCTCCATGGGATACAAGACCTACCGGCTCGCCAGCAAGGAAGAGGCGCCGCGTTTCGAGACGGGCCTGTCGGTCGACGGCAACACCATCGAGAACCGCTTCTTCAAGGTCACGCTCGATCCGCAGACCGGCGGCATCGCCGGTCTCTACGACAAGGACCTGTCCCGCGAGCTGATCGACCCCAACGCCCCCCACAAGCTGAATCAGCTCGTGGCCAAGTGGACCCAGACGGACGAGATCGCCGGGGCCACGGCCGCCGAGGTCCGCATCGGGCAGCGCGGACCCATCTATGCCAGCCTCCTCGCGCGGGGCGCCGCTCCGGGGTGCCCGCAACTGACGCAGGAAGTCATTCTCTACAACGATCTCAAGCGGATCGACCTGCACAACCGCGTGCTCAAGGACACCACCCCCCTGCTGGAGATGTACTTCGCGTTTCCCTTCCAGGTGGACGATCCGAAGTTTCGTTTCGAGGGTTCCAACTCGGTCATCGAGCCGCTGCGCGACCAGTTCCCCGGCTCGAACACGAATTACTATTCCGTGCAGCACTGGGCGCAGGTCTCCAACGCCGACACCGGTGTCACGCTCTCGCCGGTGGAGTCGCACCTGCTGGAGTTCGGCGGCCTGTGGCCCTGCTACGTCTCGCAGGCTCATCATGGAGTGACGCCGCCCGGCTTCGGCCGGCCCTTCGTCGGGGCCGAGCAGATGACCAAGGGCCACGTCTACGCCTTCGTCATCGACGGCAATTTCCGCACGAACTTTCAGCCGGTCCAGCAGAGTGACATTCTGTTTCGCTACTCGCTGACCAGCCACGCCGGACCGCAGCCGCTCAGCGAGTGCCGTGATTTCGGCTGGGCCGCGCACAACCGGCTCATCGGGCATCTGCTCTACGGACGCAAGGAAGGACCCCTGCCCCGGCGATCCAGTTTCTGCTCGCTGGACAAGCCCAACGTCTGGCTCGTGACGATCAAGCGCGCCGAGGACGGGGCCGGCCTCATCGTCCGCCTGATCGAGACCGAAGGCAAAGACACTACCGCCACCCTGGCAATGCCCCATCTGGCCATCGAAAAAGCCTGGCACACGAACATCGTGGAAGAGAACCTCACTGAGCTGCCCTGCACGCAGCACCAGGTGACCGTGCCGATCAAAGCGTACGGCATCGCCACCCTGCGCCTGCAAACGCCCTCAGTGCCTGTTTCCAGCCCGTAGGGGCAACCCCCGTGGTTGCCCTCTTTTTCGGAACGCCCGTTCGGCGGGTGTTTTTAGGGTTGACCAGCACGAGGTCGCTTCGTAGAATCTGTCGTTCTGCACCGGGCGGGGTTTCCATCACCCGACCTATCCGGGTGCAGGCTTTCTCTGTGTGCCTGCTCGGACGGCAGTGGCAAGCGCAGCTTGCACAGGGCCTCCACGGGCCACTCGTCACCGTTTCCGGGGTCTTCGACCCGGGCGACGCCGCAAAGGGGCCGGCCTTTACAGCGATGTAAACCCGGCTCGGAACTGTAGTTAGCGGCACGTGCCGCGAACTCGGATGCCAGAACAGTTAGAAAGGCGATTCATGAGATTGATTCTAATTGACAGACCCACCGAGAACCGACGTCATTTCTTCCCGTTGATCCTGAACCGGCCGTTGTGGGAGCTTCGCTGCGGCATCACCTCGCTACAGGAGAAATGGGAAGCCAAAACCACCCCGGGCGAAGTTGCCTATTTTCTGCCCGACTACATGGCCGAGGTGTACCAGGCCCAGACGGATCGTCCGGTCAACGACGCGGCAGCGCTGGCGAGGGCGGACCTGCTGATCGTGGACGCCCGCCTCAAGGCAGAGGGCTTCGACGCCGCCGAGGGGCCGAGCCAGGTGGGTCTGAACGAGGAGGGCGAGATCCTCTACGCCCGCGTCAGCAGCGCCGATGCGGCCAAGCTCGACGGCAGCGACCTCGACGCGTTTCTGGCCTCGGCCAAAGCCGGCCTGCCGAACGTGCCCTGCAAGCTCCCGACGTGGGGCTATACCTGGGATCTGGTCCTGGCCAACCCCGAACAGCTCACAACCGACTTCGCCACCAGGGGAAAAAGCGGCCTCGAAGGGACCATCGAAGAGCCCATGGCGATTCGCGGCAGCAAGAAAGACGTCTACGTCGCCCCGGGCGTGACGATCCACCCGATGGTCGTGATCGACGCCGAACACGGGCCCGTCTACATCGACGAGGGCGCCGAGATTCATCCCTTCACCCGCATCGAGGGGCCCTGCTACATCGGCAAGAACTCGATCCTGCTCGGCGCCAAATGCCGCGAGGGCAATTCCATCGGGCCGTTCTGCCGGATCGGCGGCGAACTCGAAGAATCCATTATCCACGGCTTCTCCAACAAGTATCACGACGGATTCATCGGCCACAGCTACGTCGGACAGTGGGTCAACCTCGGCGCGCTGACGACCAACAGCGATCTCAAAAACGATTACTCCAACGTCTCGGTCATGCTCGACGGAAAGACTTCCATTGATACCGGCTCCACCAAGGTCGGCTCGCTCATCGGCGACCATACCAAGACCTCCATCGGCACGTTGTTCAACACGGGCTCCTACGTCGGCGCCATGGCGATCATCATGGCCACGGGCAAGCCGCTGCCGAAGTTCATCCCTTCGTTCTCCTGGTTCATCGAGGGCAACGTGACCAAGGGATTCGGGCGGCGCAGCCTGTACCAGACCGCCGAGAAGGCGACCGGCCGCCGCAACGGGCAGTGGACCCAGGCCGAGCAGGCCATGTGGGACGTGATTTTCGAGATGACCGCCTCGCCCCGAAAAGAGGCGATCAGAAAAGGCCGCAGGGCCATGATGAATTAATGTAAGAACGGGAGGTATCTTTGATGGCAACAGTCGCAGAACGTGTCAACGCGGTAACCGTACGCGTATTGAAAATCGATCCGGCCTCCATTCGTCCGGAGCACAATTTCACCGCCGACCTCGGCGCCGAGAGCGTACAATCGATCGAGCTGGTCGCCATGTTCGAGGAAGAATTCGGCATCGAGATGGATGAAGACGCCGCCCTGTCGGTCGAGACCGTCGGCGCCGCCGTCGAGTTCATCACCAACGTGTGCAAAGAACAGGGCGTCGAAGTCGAAGAGTAATTGCGGCAACGTGAACCATCCGATTGCCGATTTCGAACGGACGATTGCGGATCGAATGCAACCGTGCGCATCTGCCGTCCGGCATCGCCCGTGAAACGAATCTGGTGTGAAAGGATATACCATGGCTGATACCAAGAAAAAGCATCCGCTGATCGATGCGACCCGGCCGAACCTGCTGGAGGACATCTACCGGCACGATCTGCCCCCGCTGATCCGGCTGCAAAGCCCGGTCGTCGAGACCATCGACGGCGCCCCGGTCGAGTTCGACGTCGCCGCGGTCAAGGACAGGGACATCGTCATCACCGACACGACGTTCCGCGACGGGCAGCAGGCCCGCCCGCCCTACACCATCGAGCAGATGGTGCGGATCTACGATCTCCTGTCGCGCCTGAGCGGGCCCAACGGCGTCGTGCGCCAGACCGAGTTCTTCCTCTACACCAAAAACGACCGCGAGACGCTCGACAAATGCCGCGCCCTGGGACACAAGTACCCCGAGTGCACCGGCTGGATCCGCGCGGTCAAGGGAGATTTTCGCCTGGTCAAGGAGGCGGGCCTCCAGGAAACCGGCATGCTGACGAGTTGCTCGGACTACCATATCTTCCACAAGCTCAAGTTCCGCAGCCGGCAGCAGTGCATGGACTCGTACTGCGAGGTCGTGGACGCCGCGTTTGAGGCGGGCGTGCGGCCGCGATGCCACCTCGAAGACGTCACCCGCGCCGACATCGAGGGCTTTGTCCTGCCCTTCGTAGACAAGCTCATGGAGATGAGCGAGCAGGTGCCCGACGAGCTCAAGGCCAAGATCCGCCTGTGCGACACGATGGGCTTCGGCGTCAGCTATCCCGGCGCCGAGCTGCCCCGCAGCATCCCGAAGCTGATCTACAAGCTCAACCGCGAATGCGGCGTCCCCGGCGACCGCCTCGAATGGCACGGGCACAACGACTTCCATAAAGTCCACGTCAACGGCGGCACCGCCTGGCTCTACGGCTGCAACGCCGTCAATACCACGCTCTTCGGCTTCGGCGAACGGACCGGCAACCCGCCGCTGGAAGGCGCGATCTTCGAGTACATCGCGCTCAAGGGCGACCTCTGCGGGATCGACACGCTGGCCATCACCGAGTTGGCCGACTACATGCGGTCCATCGGCCTGCCGATTCCCGACAACTATCCGTTCGCCGGGCGGGCCTTCAACACCACCCGCGCCGGCATCCACGCCGGCGGGCTCCGCCAGGACGAACGCATCTACAACATCTTCGATACGGAAAAGCTGCTCGGCCGGCCGCCCCGCGTCGCCATCACCGACAAGAGCGGCGCCGACGGCGTCGCCCACTGGGTCAACGAGTTCTTCGGGCTCAAGGACGAGGAGCGGATCAACAAGATCAAGGTGCATCGCCTGGCCCGCTGGGTCATCGACCAGTACGACGTCGAAGGCCGCCTGACCGCCATCAGCGACCAGGAGCTCGAAGCCAAGGCCAAGGAGTTCTTCCCGGACTACTGGGCCAAGTACAAAGCCGGCGCATAAGACGCCAAACGCGCCCGGCCGATACCGGCCCGGGCTCGCAACGGAACCAAACGGCTCCAATCCGGCACCCAAACGCCGGGCTGGAGCCGTTTCCATATCCCCGCCGCCCCCGACGACGCGAATCGCAAATCCGCAATTCCCAGTCGCACCCACCCCGCGCAAGGCGCCGAGAATGCGATCGCTCCGAACGCCGAACGACAGATCTCAAACCGCGAAATACGCGTACCACGCGAAAACCGGATGTTTGGCCACAGAGGTCGCAGAGAACACCGAGGAGGGCATCCGTCACGCCCCATTGCCCTTCACGCCTGTGCAAGCGCAGATGAACGCCGATGAATCAGCAATAATCAATGATCCTTCATCAATTCACAGTTCCGAGCCACCAGATTCTGCGTGCAAACCCCGCCTCTTGACGGTAGAATGAAGATCGTAACGGGACGGAGCCGCCGGCATGAGACCGACGCCCGGACGCTGTGATGTGCGGCAGCAGGAGTAATGCGATGGTCGCGCGAGAAGCCCCAATGAGCCGGCCTGGCCCGGTCGGGGCTGCGCCGTGAGGAGTAGGAAATACCCGAAGCCTTACTTGCCCTCAAGCAGAGGATGAAATAAGTATGGTGTCCCCAGATTTCCCTGCGTAAAAGGCGAATATGCAGAATTGGGCGGAGAAAATGTTGACCTTCTTCAGAGTTCTTCACCATAGGCTGGATCCTCATATCCAGAAGCTTGGTCGAGGGGGGGAAAACGTGGATCGACGAGTATCGTCTCGTTCGGGACATCTGGACCGTACGCTTTCCGACGTCAGCTGCGCAAGCACCGCTGACCTTGGTTGAACGCATTTTTATGACATTTCTGGTCTTTATCCGGTCTTGTTCCCTGTTCCACGTTGTTTACCTCTTTCATCACAGCATCTCTGGCTCCCTAATCTCAGAGTTCTATGTTCTCAAGTTGACTGATTTTTGTATTGGTTTTCATGCGGCCACCAGGAGTCGCTG
>CAYPZL010000152.1:0-14093 GCA_964415045.1 uncultured Pirellulales bacterium
AGGAGATTTTTCCTCCCTAAAGTAAGCCTAATCTCCATTTTGCAAAAGTTCAGTTGAGATGTCAGATGGCAGGCTATTCGGGACGGGGAAGATCCTCGAGGTTCTTGGCGACCTGGTCGGCGTAGAAGCTCCTCGGATAAAGGCTCAGGAAGCTGGCGAGCATGTCGCGGGCCTGCACGAGGCTGTCCTTGTCCGCTTTTTGCTGATAGAGCTGGATTTTGAGGCGGGTCAGCTCGTAGAGGGCCTGCATCCCGCCGTCGGTTTTTTGGCATTGTCGATGCAGCTCAGCCAGGCGCTCGCCGCGGCCCTGCTCGTCGGGGATGAGCTTGGCCTGGGCCAACAGGATATTGTCGCGCAGCCCATCCTGCTCGCCGGTGCGGGCCAGGAGCGTCTCAAGCTGCTGCTCGTATTCGGTCCCGTGCGGATCGAGCATGACAAACCGAGCCAGGCGGTGGACGGCGCCGTCGGAACCGCTGCGGTTCTGCGGGCCGATCAACGTGCGCAGCTCATGGATGCGTCTCTGTAACTCCGTCAGCCTCACGACCGTCATGACCGTGGTGGCGGGCGGACGAAACGCGCTGAACAGACGGTCGGAGACCGGCGGGGCTTGTTCGTGGCGGGCCAACTGCTCGGCGAGCATGTCGTTGGCGTCGGCGAGGATGCGCTCGGCCCGGTCAAGCGCTGCCAGGAGCTTCGACTCGGGCAGCCCCTCCTGGGCGGCGGTGTGCCAGGCCACCCGCCAGCGGGCCTCGATCGATTCCGGACTGTCATTATAATCGGGCACCGTATAGAGACGGTTCCATGTGGCCAGCGCCCGCTCGCACGGGTGGTCGCTGTAGAAATGCAGCAGATCGTCCCGCTTGATGCGCCGCAGGTCGGGGCTGTACTCGTTGAGAAGCCCTTTGTAATACAACGCGATCGGCATGCGATCGCTGCGAGCGCGGCGGGCGAGGATTTCCTGCTGAATCACCTCAGGAATCCACCAGGGCTTGGGCGGTCGAATGAACCGGTCGTACTGCTGCTCCAACTGTTTCCTCTTCTCCTGGTACAGCAGCTCGTCCGGCACGTCAAGCCAGGAAGGCCACTCGCCTTTGCGCAGCTTGATCTGAATCTGCTCCTTCATCATCTCGCGCAGCGGAATCCGCTCCGTCGGCGCAAAGAGCATGCTCAAGACCCGCTGCCGGTCGCGCGCGTCGGTCTGGGGGTCCACGGCGATATCGACGGTTCGATCCAGGAGGTCGCGAAGGCTGTGGTCGCGAAATTCGGGCACGGCCGCCGGATTGTTCTTGGCCACATAAAACTGATAATCAAGCTCGTCAAAACCTATTTTCCATTCGAACACGCCCAGGGCCAGCAGCAGCGTCGTGGTGGTGAAGATCCATATCAAGCCCGGCCGGTATCGCGTGTAATGGCCGATGCCGAGCACCAAGCCGGCAATGGCCAGGCCCACGATCCAGGCCCAGATCCACGGAGCGAACGAGAAACTCCACTCCAGCGGCTCCAGGCCGCGTGCCGAGCCGAAGACGCCCCAGTAGATCAACTGCGGCGCCATGCACAGCGCGATCGCAATGATGCGAGACCGAAACCGCAGCGGCCGGGCCGCCACCGCCAGACAGCTCAGCAGCAGAAAGATCGCAAAGCCCGGCAGATTCGCCAGGAAAAACACCGCCAGCAGGAAAATGAAACTGTGTCCGAAGCTCATCAATTGAGAGATGAGCACGGGGACCACCGCCATGATCCCCATCAGCAGCCCCAGCACGACGATTTGCCAGGGATACTCGAAGATGCTCGCCCCGGTGACCGCCGCCTGGTCGAGCCGCCAGAAGTCGGGGATCGTCTGCGAGCCCAGATCGAAGGCCCAGAACGTCCCGGTGGCAATTCTCGACCAGACCAGACAGGCGATCGAAAACGCAACTCCCGCCAGCAGCCAGCACCGCTGCACGTTCTTGTGACTGTAGTGCAACGTGGGCCCAACGGTCAGAAAGGACTTGGACACCTTCGGCGTCTTTTCCGGTTCTTTATTATCCATAACGCAACGGCGCCCGCACCGCCGCGCGTGGGTCCACCCGCGGCGTCGGCGTCGATCCCAAAGACAAGCGATCGGCTACGTGCCCTCGCCGCTGCTGGCGAGATAGGCGATTTGCTCCGGCGTCAACTTGTCAATCGCAATCGACATCGTCCGTAGCTTTAATCGGCAAACCTGCTCCTCGATCTCCAGAGGAACATCGTGAACTTTCACTTCGAGCTTGCCCCGGCGTTTGGTCACCCACTCGGATTGCAGGGCCTGGGTGGCGAAGCTCATGTCCATCACACACGCCGGATGGCCTTCGGCCGCCGCCAGGTTGATCAGTCGCCCTTCCCCCAGCAGGTAAATGCTCTTGGTCTTGCTGATGACGTACTCGTCGACGTGCCGACGAACGTTGCGATTGACCTTCTTGCTCATCTTCTTGAGGCCCGGGATGTCGATCTCGACGTTGAAATGGCCGCTATTGGCCACGGTGGCGCGATTCTTCATGCGACGGAAATGTTCCGGGCGAAGCACGTGTTTGTCGCCGGTCAGCGTGACGAACAAGTCGCCGACCTTCGCGGCCTCGGCCATCGGCATGACCTGGAAACCGTCCATGGCCGCTTCCAGGGCCTTGATCGGGTCGACCTCGGTGATGATGACGATGGCCCCCATCCCGCGGGCCCGCATGGCGAAGCCGCGTCCGCACCACCCGTACCCGGCCACCACCACGCGCGAGCCGGCCAGCAGATAATCCGTGGCCCGGATGATCCCGTCGACGGTGGATTGGCCCGTCCCGTACCGGTTGTCGAACAAGTGCTTGCTCTTGGCGTCGTTCACGGCGATCACGGGGAAGTTGAGCTTGCCCTCGTTCGCCATGGCGCGCAGGCGGATCACGCCCGTCGTCGTTTCTTCCATGCTCGCGATGATGTTCCCGGCGTCCTTCTTGCGCTTGGTGTGCAGCTCGTTGACCAGATCGGCCCCGTCGTCAAACGTGATGACCGGCTCGTGATCGATGGCCGCGTTGATGTGATCGTAATACGTCTTGCGGTTTTCCCCGCGTATGGCAAAGACCGCAATGCCGAAATCCTTCACCAGCGAAGCGGCCACATCGTCCTGCGTGCTCAAGGGATTCGAGGCGCACAGGACCGCGTTGGCGCCGGCGGCCTTGAGCGTCCGCATCAGGTTGGCCGTCTCGGCCGTGACATGCAAGCAGGCGGAAACGTTCATACCCTTCAGCGGCTTGTTCTTGCTGAAGCGGTTGCGAATCGCCGTCAGGACGGGCATGTCGTTGTCCGCCCACAAAATCCTTCTCTTGCCTTCCGCAGCCAATGCCATATCTGCTACGTCGTACTTCATGCGTCAGTCCTTTCAAATCACCTGTCAAAGGCGGGATTCTACGCCAAGACCGGCCATCCTGCAACGTTTTCTTTGCCCCGTCGGCACACGACGGGCGGGGTCTCGCCCGCTCCGCAGATCACCCTGCGCGGCCGAGCGAGATACGGTATATGTGGACGTCCCACGACTTGAACTCATCTTCAAAAACGCCATCTCGCGAAGCAACCCTCCGCGACTCCCCCAGAACGTCAACCGCACACCGTCCGGGCACGCCCGGCACGCGAAAGCGCGCCCGTGTGGCGCCTTGGCGCATGGCCACCGCAAAGACGTACGTACTGCCGCCGTGCCGCTTCGTCAGGGTCGCCACGGGCACTTCGCTGTGGCTCGATCTGACAGCGACGCCGTCGGGCACGGTGGGAGCGTTCAACACCGGCGCCAGCTCGGCGATCTGCCAGTTGATGCGCGTCACCGCCGCGCACATCTCGGCGTCACTGAGCAGGGCCGATTCGTTGAACCTCGGCTGCCATTCATGCACGAAGTAGATCAGGCCGGTCGAGCCGTGGATGATGGACATCCACACCTCGCAGCGTACCTGGTGCGGCGTGGGTTTTTGCGTCGGATGGTTGATGCGCGTGCACTCGATGCAGTTCCAGACGATCTTTTTACCTTGCGTCCATTTTACGAGCCGTTCGACGCCCCGGGCGACGTACCAGAGCTTGCCGGCCACCTGCGGTTTCGAGTGCGTTGCGGGATAGATGTCGAACGAGGCGATGTCACAACCTTTGAGGTACTCGGGATAATCCTCCGGATGGTTCGTGCGCACGCCCCGGCCGTGCCAACCGTCCCAGGCGACGCCCTGGCCGAGATTGAGCACCACGGGGCGGCTCGGATCGGCGGCCTTCATTTGCTGGTAGCCCGCGACGATGCGCTCCGGCGGGATCGGCGGGCCATAACCCTTGCCGGAGCCCAGCGACTGGGCGTTGTCGGGCTCGTCGCCGTGCATCCAGCCCGCAATGATAGGGTCGTCGCGGTGCGCCAGGCCGACGGCGTTCTGGTGACAAATCACCGGCATGCCCGCCTGCTTGAGCTGTCGTAGCTGCTCCTCGGTAGGACCCTTCCACAGACCGATGTAGAGATTGATGCCGGCCTCCTGATAGCGCTTCGCCCGCGCCGGATTTTGCAGCCAAACGGCGATGGGAAAAAAGTTCGGATCGTCGGCCGGACCGCGACGCCATTGGGCATAGGGTCCGGCCTCCACCGCTGCGCCGCTCTTCGCGAGCCACGTTGCCAGAACGACCCATACCACTATCAAGACAGTCCGTCGTTCCATACCGTTATGCCCTCCGAAGCGCAGCGCAAGAGCCGATGCCCCGTCACCCGGTACACAGAGACGATCATTCCAGGCGGAGACAAACAACTCGCGTTCAGCTTTCCTCTTGCAGCTTCTTCTGCAGTTCTTTCGCTGCAGCCACGACGTTTTCGGCGGTGATGCCAAACTCCTGGAAGCAGGTCTTGCCGGGAGCCGAGGCGCCAAAGGTGGACATGCCGATGAAGGCGCCGTCCTCACCGAGCCACTTGCGCCATCCCATTTCGACGCCGGCCTCGATTCCCACCCGCACCCTGACGTCGCGCGGGATCACCGAATTCTTGTACTTGTCGTCCTGCTTCTCGAACAGCTTCCAGCAGGGCATGCTGACGACCTGGGTGGAGAGTCCGTCGGCGTCAAGCTGCCGGGCGGCTTCCAGGGCGATCGCCACCTCGGAGCCGCTGGCCAGCAGGATCACGTCGGGCTTTCCCCGGCTGGTCAGGATATAGGCGCCCCGGCTGACGTTGGCCGCCGAGGCGAACTTGTTCTGGTCGATCACGGGAAGACCCTGGCGAGTCAGCAGCAGGCCAACCGGGCCGTCGCGATGCTCCAGGGCGTATTTCCAGGCGTGAGCCGTCTCGTTAGCATCGGCCGGACGGAAGACCAGCAAGTTGGGCATGCAGCGCAACGCCGCGAAATGCTCGACCGGCTGATGGGTCGGCCCGTCTTCGCCGATCCCGATGCTGTCGTGCGTCCAGACGAAAATGCTCGGATATTTCGACAGGGCCGCCACGCGAACCGCGCCGCGCATGTAGTCGGAGAAGACCAAAAATGTGCCGCCGTAGGCACGCAGCAAGCCTGAAAGAGAAATGCCGTTCAGGATGGCGCCCATCGCATGCTCCCGGACACCGAAACGAATGTATCGCCCGTCGGGAACATCTTTCTGGAAATCGACCGCGTCGGCAAAGCGCGTGTTGTTGGACGGGGTCAGGTCCGCCGAGCCGCCCAGAACCAGAGGCAGGTGCGGCATTAGCGCGTCCAGCACCTTACCCGAGGCCTTGCGCGTGGCGATCGACTGCCCGGCCTCGAACTTTGGCAGGACCAAGTCAAGATCAACCGGCAGGTTCCCTTCAGAGGCAACGGTAAATTCCTTAGCCAGATCGGGATATTTCTTCGCGTAGGCTTTGAACGCCTTGTTCCATTCGTCCTCTGCCTCCTTGCCCCTCTCGAGCGCCTGACGCATGTGGTTGGAGACGTCCTCCGGGACGTGGAAGGTCTTTTCGGGGTCGCAACCGAACTTCTTCTTCATGAGCTTGATTTCGTCTTCACCCAGCGGCGCGCCGTGGGCGGTGGCGGTATCCTGCAAATTCGGGCTGCCGTAGGCGATATGCGTCCGCAGCTTGATCATGCAGGGCCGCTGCACCTCGCTCTTGGCGTTGATCAGGGCCCGCTCGAACGCCTCCATGTCGTTGCCGTCGCCGTCGATCTCCTGGACGTACCAGCCGTACGCCTCGTACCGCTGGGCCCGATCCTCGGTGAAGGAAAGCTCGGTCGGCCCGTCGATGCTGATGTGGTTGTCGTCGTAGACCACAATCAGGTTGTTCAGGCCCAAATGACCGGCCAGCGAGCAGGCCTCGGCCGAGACGCCCTCTTCAAGGTCCCCGTCACCAGCGAAGACGTAGACCTTGTGGTCGATGATGGGAAAACCGTCGCGATTGAAATGGGCCGCGAGATACTTCTGAGCGATGGCCATCCCGACGGCATTGGAAATCCCCTGGCCTAACGGGCCCGTCGTGGCTTCCACACCCAGCTCGGGATCGTATTCGGGATGTCCGGGCGTCTTGCTTTCCCACTGGCGGAAGTTCTGGAGGTCCTCCAGGCTCATATCGAAGCCGGTCAGATGGAGCAGGGAATAAAGCAGCATGCTGCCGTGCCCGCCGGAAAGGACGAAACGGTCCCGGTTCTGCCATTTCGGGTTCGCCGGATTATACTTGAGGTGCCGGGTCCAGAGGACGTAGGCGGCCGGCGCCATCCCGATCGGCATGCCCGGATGGCCCGAATTGGCCTTCTGCACCCCATCGGCGGCAAGAAAACGAATGGTATTGACGCATAATTCATCAAGTTCCGACAGACCTGGATGAGTCATTTCACCTTCCCGTAATTCTCTGTTGGCATTCAGTTTCCGCGATGCAAACGAAGGGGACAGGATACCAGCCCGCCCCCCCGCTGGCAAGCCCTTTCCCGGTCCGGCGCGGCCCGGCGCAGGTACGCATTCAGACGCTCCCAGGTGAAGGAGTGCCGCTGGCTGCGACGTTTCAGCCACTCGTACATGGCACGAATCGTCACGCAGCCAACCTTCCGGGTCAATGCGACGATGTCAAAACCACCACGGTCTGGTTGAGATCCGGTGCGGTGGCCGGCCAGGTAAGCGTGCCGCCTTCCTTGGTTTCGGCCTGAATATAGTACTCCAGATCGGCCCGTGCCGGCGGCAGGGCGACCGTGTAAACGGCGCGGGCGACGTGTTTCAGCGGAACGCAGCGGTACTCGCCCTTTCCCAGGGGACGCCAGTAGAGTGTGGTTTGCTTTACCTGGTCGTGTCCCAGGAGAACAATTTTGAGTCGCCAAGACTCTCCGAACGAAAGACTGGTCCGCTTGGCGGGCACGACAATACGTATGGG
Source organism: uncultured Pirellulales bacterium (assembly GCA_964415045.1). GTDB lineage: Bacteria > Planctomycetota > Phycisphaerae > Sedimentisphaerales > Anaerobacaceae > CAYPZL01. Next base: position 7,328 of record CAYPZL010000152.1, read on the forward strand.
GCCGCGATAGTCTTGCCAAGGCTGACAGTCATCGGGCAACGGCCTGCCGAGCCGCTGCTCCAGCTTCGCATCGTGCTTCGTCAGCAGTTGCGTACGTAACATGGATTGTTGCTCCACGTTGGCAATCGTCCCCATCTCACTGGAATTGTTCAGGGTGCCAAGCAAGTATCCGACCATCTCGCCCAGCAGGGGCACGAGTTGCCTGCGTCGCTCCAGCGCCTGCGTCAAGGCGGCCTCTTGTTTCGGTCTTGGAACGTTGGGATCGTCGATCTGTTCGATGAGCCCGTCCAGCTCACCGCGTCTGCAACCCAGTTGCGCCATGGCCCTGGTGTAGCGAAATTGATTGAGCCACCAGTCAAACCGCTCCAAGGAGCCCTTGCCCTGCACCGAGGGCCGCAGTGCGGCGAACTGTTCCACAAACTGATATTTGGCCTTCTCCTCTTCCCAGGGCTTGCGGTTGATCGCGATGACCCCCGGCCCTCTGTTCCAATGACACGGTCGCGGGAAGTGACCGTCCAACTTCTCGAAGATCGCCGCGGCTTCGGCAGCGACGCCGGCGCCGAACTGGTGGCGCGCCCAGTCACGGTAGAAATCTCCGGCAGGGAGATAGCGAGGCTCTTTCGGTGACTTCACATCAGCGGCATATTCACCGAACGCACTGCCGCCGCAGTTGATCTTTCGTTGCACGCCATTGCCCTCAATCGCAATAGCCGCTATGCAGGGGTACTCGACGTGCGCGACGAAATCGATAGACAACTGTCCGTCATCGACAACCACCTTCTCGAATACACGATCCAGGGCCCGGTTTTTGCCGACACGGTCAAAGATATCCAACCGGTCGATCACGCGTTGTCCCTGCAGCTCGACACTGAATACGCGTTTGTTCGCCTGAGCATACGCCGGCTCACAGAATTTCAAGGTCACCGTATAGCTGCCATTGGGCAGGGCAAAACGATACGCGTCGAGATCGTAGCGAACCTGCTGATACAACTGATCGTCCTCGGTACCGGCAATCGGTGCGTTAAGATAGGAAACCACTTTCCCACCGAAGACCTGGACCGAGGGCTTCGGTGACCGCGATGCGGATTCGGGCGCCTTGTCCCAGGTGCTCTGGTCCCATCCCGCCCAGGCCAGGGCCGCAACGTTTGGTCCCAACACGCGTGTCCGCCAAAGCAATCCCATCAAACCGGTGCAGCCGTAGGACCGTGCCTGGGCCGCATCTTTGCGCATGCGTCCCACCCACAACTGAGGCGTGATCATGCCCGGATCATCCTCAAACCAGGGAATCGCCCATTTGTCGCGCCCCTCGAGCCGTGAGAAGTTCGGCGAGACCGGCGCATTGCCCACCGAATGATTGATGCAGCTAAACGAAATGTCCTTCGACAGGGCTCGGTCAAAGACCGGGAAATTATCCGCCATCCACCCCCACCCGCAGATGGCCAGATCGAAAGGCGCCTGGGCGGCCGCGGCCCCCGCTGCCATGCTCCGCACGTCCGCCAGAAAACCCGGCACCCCCACCGCGCCTTCATGGCCCCAGAGCCAGTAATAGTCAATCGGAAAGGTCCTCTTGATGCGAAGAAACATCCCCTCATACAGCTTTTGCACCACAGCCGGGTCATTCGGATCGAGGCCCAGCTCCTCCAGCCTCTCCCTGACCACCTGCGGAATATTCAAAGGTCCCTCGGTGCCCACACAGGTCTTTATGCCCAGGGAATTGGCATGACGGAACACCTCGTTCAACATGCGCCCGGCACGGGCAAACATCGCGTTGCTCTGTGCCGGAGTTTTGGGAAAGGGAAAATCGTGCGGCCGGTTGATTTCCGGGCCGTAATCGTCGCTCGGGAAGATGTCGGCGGCGCCGAAGCTGAATTCACCCGTCTTCATCGGTCGATAACAACCGTAGGCAGCGTAGCGCTGGGTATTGTGCCAGGAGGTGCTGTCGGAAACCTTGACCGTGCCGTCCTCGTTACAGTCTTCAGGCAGCCCGATCCAGACGGTCGGCTCCGGGCCCAACGCCCCCTTGGGGTAGGTATGCAGCCCCACGAAGTTCATACGCATCTTCGGCAACTGCGAAACCACGGCCTTCCACTCCTCCAGGGTCCACCAGTCCGGGCCTTCCGGAAAATCATGGAACGGCAGGATGCCCCGCAGTGTGAACAGGGGCTCGTGGACTTCATCCAGAGAGGGGATCTCAAACGCGAGCTTCTCGTCGGGGATCACATCGCCGTGCAGGTAAAATCGCACACCGAGCGTCTCGATGAAATGATAGGCCCCGTACAACACGGCCACGTCGCTGCCGCCGGTAATACGAAGGACCCTGTTTCCCCCCCGACTGATGGTTCTCAGGCGATAAACCTGGTCGCCCAGTGATGCATCTACAAGGAGTTCGATCGCCGGACCCGTCGCCGGAGGCCCAGGGGCTATCGACGGCAGTTCTCCGGTACGCAGATATACATAGCGCCGAATTTCCCGGGCGGCGAACTCTTGAAGAGCAGAGGCACCACCAGGACAGACGATCACGCAAGCCGGCGTCATTGCTTCATCAATAAGACGGACGACCTGTTTCGCCATGTGCTGATAGCCACTGGCGTTCCAATGGAATTTGTCCCCGGAGGCGAGTTGCAGCTTATCGCTCATCAGCCCATAGAGATCATTGACCGGGATGCCGTATTCCTTCATTACCCTGGCGGCGATGAGATTCCGGTCCCTGATTGTCTTGTTGTTGACCGGGTCAAGTGTAATCGGTTTGCCTTTTTCGGTGATCTGGGTGGTGCTGGCCCAGATCAACTTCGCGCCTCGGGCATGCGCGCGAATCGTATCCACGTACGCTCTCAGCAGCGTCTCGTATTCGTCGGCGCGAATCCTCCCTTTCGGCCAGCCATGCAGCCCGATATTGAAGTGGATCACGTGGTAAGGGCCGCGCGTCACAACCTTCTTCAGGTCGTCGTGCAGGTGCTCGCTTTTTAGATGCAAGGGCGTCAGCCAGACATCGACCGCTGCCTTGCCCTGAAGGGCGGCAGCAACCCGGCCGCGGTACCCGTTCATGATCGAATCACCGATCAAGAGGACCTTGGGCGTCCGGCCCGGATTCTCAGCCGGATAAAACCGCCACGGCCCACCGTCCGAATGTAACCCAAGTCTTTCATCGCTCTGTCCGGCAAGCAGCACGGAGGCGGAGAACAGGACAAGTAAGAATAGCAATTTCTTCATGACATCCTTCCTTGCAACTTCAGCGACTCCGTTACTGCCAACAACGTGGGGGATCCAGAGCCCCGAGGGTGAACTGCTATCACGCCGGCGAGACAACGCTCGCCCCGCGCAAAAGAACGTCACCGTTTGCATTCATAATCACATGCCTGCGCTATGGCTGTGGCAGGAGCCATGTTCGAAGTCACCACACCTTCAACTCGAGCCTGCCTTGCCCCTTACGCTCGAAAGGACCAACACAGGGGTTGGCGGTGTTTCGCTTGTTTCCGAAGTAATCGGTGTCGAGGCGGTACGGCGTGCCGTCGGGCTGTTCGTAGGGCAGATTCGGGGTCTTGGCCTTGCCGAGCAGCTCCGTCGTGACCAGTTGACGCTCTGGCTTGGCCCAGGCCTTGTCGAGCCTCATCCGCAGAACCATGCCGTCATTTTTCTCCGTCAGCTCCAGGGCAGGATCGAACGTGGCCTGCACGAGCGGGTCGGCTTCGTGCTTCGACGGCTTGGCGCCGTTGAGGAACACATTGCCGGCCATGAACACGGGCAGCGTCGCGCGGTCATAGGCGGCCAGACCGCCGTTGACGAAGATGTTGTTGTAGTAGCGCTCGTCGCCGCTGGGATTCGGCGCCAGACCCGCGACCTCGGTGGAGTGGGCCTTGAGATGCGGCGTCAGACGGCGTTCACCGACAATCACATGGATCTGACCAGCGATCAGGTTGTGAACGTACGCGCCGCCCTGGGAGTTGACCAGGATGCCGTTGCGCGAGAGGAAAATATTGTTGTCCACCAGGAACGGTCCGTGATTGACTTCCACGAAGAGGTCTTCGCTGGGGCCGTTGTCGTGCAGCAGGTTCCGGGTGACGTGTGTGCCCTGGGTCATCCAGTCGAGCCAGATTCCGCGGCACGCCCGGTAGATGTGATTCCGGCTGATGACGGTATCGATCGCGCCGTGGAACTTGATGCCGGCCATTTCGGCGCCTGAAAACAATCGGCGGATATGGATGTCGTGAATCACGTTGTCGGTGACTGTGCAGAAGACCGGCCCCATGCTGCCGACGATCCCCGCCTGCTCACAGTGGGCGATGTGGTTGTTCCGCACGATGTGGTGGCCGATGTTCTCCTTCGACCAGCCCCTTGCCAGCGCCCGTTCGATCGTCTTGACGTACCCCTCGGCGGTATTGGCCGACGTGTTGTCATACTGATCGCCGTGCTTGCCGAGCGTGATACCCACGCACGTCGAATAGCGAATGTCGCAGTCTTCGATGATCCACCCCTTGCTCCAGTGGGTACCGATCAGACCGATCTGCTCGGCGGTGGGCGGCGCCCAGGGCGTGGCCGCGTGCATCATGCTGAAGCCGCGCACGGTGATGTAATTGACGCCCGGCTTCTCCGGATAGAACACCGCCTGGCGAACGTTGATCTCAACCTCGGCCTCGTTGGGATTGACGTCCTCGAACTGCGCCCAGATGGTGGTGTTCGACGCATCCACCCTGGCAAACCACAGGCGAACATCCGCTTGGCTCTCGGCTTCGAGTCCCTTGAACGTCAGGCAGATCGTCTTGACCCCGCTGACCGGCTTGATCCTGGCTTGGAACGAAGACCACGCTTGCCACCCGCCGGTGTTCGGGACCTTACAGGAGCCCAGCAGCTCCCCATCCGGACCATCCAGGCGAACCTCGATGGTCCCGCCGCGGGTAGCCGAAGCGGCGCGAATCTCGATCTGACGCGTGCGCCGGCCGAAATCGACGCCCTCGTACCGCATCCAGTCGCCCTGCTCGATCCAGCCGACACACTTTCCGCCTTCCGAGCAAGGCGCCGTTTGCACGCCATGCTGGGCCGCAAAACGCTCCGCCGGGACCCGCTCGGAGCCTTCCGAGGCCGCACTGGGCCGCAGCCAAGCGACATTGAGCAGAGTCCCCTGCCCCCCCGGGACATACGACGAAGCGGCTTGCCCGACGGGTTTGAGGACGTCCTCCAGCTTGGCTGCTTCAGTCAGCCAGTGACCGTTCAGATAGACCGCGCCGGTGTGATGTTCCCGCCCTCTCGGATTGAACCAGTCGCCGCGAATCAAGTCACTGTACGGGTTGAAGTCCCCGAACAGCCGGTTGGGGACGGTGACCTTCCAGGCATCGTTTTGCACCTTCTGCCAGCCCTTGATGACTTCCGATCCCTTGATGACGACTTTCGCACCCGGGGCGGCTTCGTAGACGATGCGTTTTCGATCGGACGTGCCCCCACGCGGCGGGTCGATCCGTTCGCGATAGACGCCCTCGTGCACGATCACCCTGTCACCGCCTTGCGCCAGGCGTGCCGCCGCCGAGATGGTCCGCAGCGGATGAGACGCCGAACCGTCGTGGGCGTCGTCGCCCTCCACGGAAACATGGTATTCCCTGCCCGCCAGCGCGTCGGCCCGAGCGGGGAACGAGACAACACCAAACGCGGCGTACAGTCCGGCACAAATCAGGATCGCTTTCATACGCATCACACTATCCCTTCAACAGTCACACCGGCGATTGTAGGGCAAGCCATCGGTCAGCCCGTTGCCGACCGCCCCTCATGTATACAACGCTTCGCCCGCGCTGCAAACCGTTTGGCCGGCTTGCCGACAGGTTTTTTTGCCGGCCCGCATCCGATCGGAAAGTGCAACGGTTCCCGGTACGACCTCGCAAATCCGGCTCTGGTCGCACGGCGCGTCATTCGGGCTTTGACACTGCAACGGTCTGCGCCGACAATATCGGCGGTAACTCACAGAACCGAGCGGGCCCGGCGGCGTATAGGACGGCGCGAAGGGCTGTGGAGGGGCAAACTGCCCATGCTGATTCTGGAATAGGATTAAAGGGAGCTACCGATGGCTGAGAACCAGGAAACGCCGGCGGACACGAAATACGACATCTCGATCATTCGCCCGCAAATGCGGGACGAGGACTTCAAGATGCGCGGCGAGGGCTACCCGCCCGAACGGCTGGCCACGATCAAGAAGGGGCTGCGGACACTCCACACGCTGGAGCTGATGGCCCAGACCACCTATAAATTCCAGCTTACCAGAGAAAAGAGCGAGCTGAATCGCCAGCTTGTCGCAGCCATGTGCAACGAAATGGGCCACTACCAGGATTTCCAGGTCAAGCTCTACGAATACGGGTTCCGCCCGAGCATCCTGCGCCCGGCGTACTGGATGGTCGGATTCGCGTTCGGCTTCGGCTCGCGTCTCCTGGGCAAAAAGGCGATGTTCAAGACGGGCGTCTGGGTCGAGTCCAAGGCGGTCCACCACTACGCCGAGCTGCTGGAGACTATCGACTGGGACGACGAGACCCGCAAGGTCATCGAGAAAGACCAAGCCGACGAAGACGGTCACATCAACCGCTGGAAAGCCCTGCTGGAGCAGGCATCCGCCCCTTCCGGCAACTGATAGCCGCCTGCAACACCTGCGCCTGCAAATATGCACAGGCGACGTCTGTCCCGGGGACAAGCGTCGCCCGTCATATAAGGACTGAACTTTTGCAAAATGGAGATTAGTACGACAGCGCGACTTATCGTTTTGGACAACCTTCAATCCGCGATTTTCGGCCAT